>CAYTYV010000460.1:0-5312 GCA_964441055.1 uncultured Polyangiaceae bacterium
AGCAGCACCCCGGCGACCACGGACAGCACCGCGACCAGAGCGAGCAGCGTCCAGCTAAGGCCGCCGCCGACGGCCACGGGCCGCGGCGAGGGGCCCTTGGCAGCGCGCGCGACGGCAGAGCCGGCTGGCGCAGGCCCCGCTGGCGACGCGGCTGTCCTAGCGACGCCGGGCCGGCCGCCCGCCTCCCCAGCGGAGACAGCGGCGGCCGCACCGGGCCGCTCGATCCGCACCGTGTCGCCAACCCCTGAAGCCGCTTCGGCTTCGGCTGGGACAGGCCCCGAGGGGTCCTGGGCCTCCGCGGCGACGTCCCACGGAGCGGCCGCGGGCGGCGGGTGGCTCCAGAACGGTGCCGCAGCCGCCGAATGGGCTCCGAACGCACCCCCTGCTGGCGCGTAGGGGCCGAGCGCCTCGGCGAACAGCGCAGCCGAGGCGTATCGATCCTTGCGTCGCTTGGCCAAGGCCTTGTCGAGCACATCGCCCAGCCCTGGCGAAAAGGTCACGCCAGGCACGCGCTGGTCGAGGTGGATCGGCGGCTTGGTCACGTGAAGCTGGATGAACTCCATGGGCATCTTGGCTTCGAACGGCAGCTTGCCCGTCAGCGCCTCGTACAGGATGACGGCCAGCGAGTAGATGTCGCTGCGCGCATCCAGCGTCATGCCCTTGGCCTGCTCGGGCGACATGAACTCCGGCGTGCCGAAGACCATGCCTTCCTGGGTCAACATGACCGAACCCGGACGCAGCTCGCGCTCGGTGACCTTGGCCAGGCCAAAGTCGAGCACCTTGGGGACGTCGTCCATGCCGCCGCTCTTGCACAGGAAGATGTTCTCGGGCTTGAGGTCGCGGTGCACGATGCCCTGGTCGTGGGCCTCCTGCAGCGCGCCGCAGACCTGGATCAGGATGGGAATGGCGCGCTCGACCGACAGCGGCCCCTGGCGGCGGACGACCTGGTTGAGGTTCTTGCCCTCGAGGTACTCCATGACGATGTACAGCGAGCCGTCGTCGAGCTCGCCGTACATGAACACCTTGACGGTGTTGGGATGGCTCAGGTGGCTCATGGCCCGCGCCTCCCGTCGGAAGCGCGAGACCAGGTCGGAGCGCACGTTCAGCTTGGTGTGCAGGATCTTGACCGCCACCATGCGGTTCATCTCGGGCTGCGCCGCCTTGTAGACGGCCCCCATCCCGCCGACGCCGATCCGCTTGAGGATCTTGAACTGGCCGTCCAGGATCTCGCGGCCGATGTACTCGTCCCGTTGTTGCTGACCCATGGGCGCGCGCATGCAAGGTAGCACGCGCGGTCGGAGTTGTGGGACGTCTCGACGCCGCGGGCGCTCGCCGCGCCCGAGGGTGACAGCTCGGCCGAGGCCTGCTACCCCCTGGTGCCCGTCATGCCGCTCGGCCTTCACAGCCCGCTGCTCGAGCGAGCCGGCTTCCGCCACGCCTTTTTCGGCCGCCAGGGCGGGGTCAGCGAGCCGCCCTGGAATTCGCTCAACTTCTCGCTGGCAAGCGGCGACGACCCTCGCGCCGTACGCACCAACCTGGAGCGCGCCGCCGCGCACTTGGGCGTGGCTGCCGAGCGCATCTACTTCTTGTGCCAAGTGCACGGCTCGGACCACCGCGTGGTCGACGGTGGGCAGCCGCCCGCGGAGGTACAGCGCTGGGAGGGAGACATCGCGCTGAGCCGCACGCCCGAGCTGGCCTGTGGCGTGCGTACCGCCGACTGTGCCGCCGTGCTGCTGGCCGACCGTCGTAGCGGCGCGGTGGCGGCCATCCACAGCGGCTGGCGGAGCACGGTGCAGTCGGTGGTCTCGGCCGGGCTTGCCGCGCTGGGCGAGCTCAGCGGGGGGCCGCTCGAGCCCGTGGCCGCCATCGGCCCCCATATCGAGGCGTGCTGCTTCGAGGTGGGCGAGGACGTGGCCGCGCGTCTAGCTGCGGCCTCACCTGCAGGCGAGGCGGTCGTCGACCGTCGCCCGGCCAAGCCCCACGTGGATCTGCGCCGCATCATCGCCGCGCAGCTCGAGCAAAGCGGCGTGCCCGCCGAGGCCATCGACCACGTCCGCGGGTGCACGGTGTGTCAGCCCGAGCGATTTCACTCCTACCGACGCGATGGTCAGCGGGGCGGGCGCATGTTGGCGGCCATCGTGACCCGGCCGTCGCTCGGACAGGGCGGCTGAGCGGAGGTGCAGGTTGTTGAGAAAGCCGTGCGGCGACCTACTCAACAAACTGCTAGCCTTGGTCGCGGCAGCGTAGAGGTAGCAGCAGATGGCCCAATCCGACGGCATGCAGTTCTTTGCCGGAACCGATTCGGGAAGGCGGCGCGCGCACAACGAGGACAACTACCTCGTCGACAAGGACATGGGCCTTTGCATGGTGGCCGACGGCATGGGCGGTCACGCCGCGGGCGAGGTGGCGAGCGCCGTGGCCGTGCGCACGGTCCACGAGGTGCTACGCGAGCACGCCGACGTGCTGCGCGACCGCGCCCAGCATGGCCCCCGCTCCGACGTCAGCGCCAAGGGCGTGCTCGAGCTGCTCGAGCTGGCCGTGCAGACCGCCTCGGCGAAAATTCACGCGGCCGCCAAGAAGGACCGCAGCAAGCAGGGCATGGGCACCACGCTGAGCATCCTGCTGGTGCTCGACTCCTGCGGCTACGTCGCCCACGTCGGCGACAGCCGCATCTACCTCGAGCGGGACGGCAAGATCCACCAGGTCACCGAGGACCACACCATCGCCAACGAGCTGCTTCGCCTGGGCATGGTCACGCCCGACCGGCTCGAGCACGTGCCCCAGAAGAACGCCATTACCCGCGCGGTGGGGGTGTACGCCCAGGCCGAGGTGGACACGCTGACGATCGAAGTGCTGCCGCGCGATCAGTTCCTGCTCGCTTCCGACGGCCTGACCGGATACTTCCAGAGCCACGACGAGGTCCGCTCGGCGCTTGGCTCGCGCGACGGCCAGAAGGTCGTGCAGTCGCTCATCGACTTCGCCAACGCTCGCGGCGGCAAGGACAACATCACCTGCGTGCTGATGCGCGTGGGGCGCGGCGACGAACAGGGGGACCGCTGGGCGCGGCGGCTGGCGCTCAAGCGCGAGGCGGTGGCGCAGATGCCCCTGTTCTCCCGGCTCTCCGAGCGCGAGCTGCTCAAGGTCCTACACGTGGTCGACGTGCTGGGCTACCGAGCGGGCGATGTGATCATGCGCGAGGGCGAGGCGGGCGAAGAGCTGTACGTCGTGCTCTCGGGCCGCCTCCAGGTCTCCACGGGACAAGCGGTGCTCGGCGAGGTCGGCCCGGGCGAGCACCTGGGCGAAATGGCCCTCATCCGCAGCGCGCAGCGCTCGGCCACGGTGATGGCGCTCGAGGACGGTGAGCTCATCACGCTCAAGCGGCGGGATTTGTTCGAGATCATCCGAAACGAGCCGCAGATCGCGGTCAAGCTTCTGTGGCAGTTCTTGGGCGTGCTGGCCGGCCGGCTGGCCCAGACCTCGCAGAACCTGAGCCTGGCGCGGCAAAAGCTCGGTGCCGAGGAGATCTCGGAGCAGGTCGCGCCGCCCCCCGAGGCGCCCGCGGCCGACGACCCGTTCAGCGAGCCCGGGCACGCCAAGCTCGGCACCATCCAGCTCGTCCAGGCATCGCTGTCGAGCGATGAGGAGCCGGCCGACGAGCCCAGCCCGGCCCCGACTGGGACCCACGCAGCCGAGCTGCTGCAGGTTGCAGCCCAGCCGTCGAGCTTGCGCGACTCGGGCCAGCGGCCCACCCTGCCACTGGTCAGGCCGAGCACCATCGCCAGCGGCAAGCATACCCTGCCGAGCGCAGCGGCCAGCGGCGAGCCCCAAGCCAGCGGCATGGGCAAGCATACCCTGCCGAGCGCAACGGCCAGCGGCGAGCCCCAAGCCTCCCCCGCGCCGACGGAGGCCGCTTCGGCTGACGAGCGCCACGCTACCCCCGCGCCGACGGAGGCCGCTTCGGCTGACGAGGCCGATCTGGACCTCGGCAAGACCATCCCCTGCAACCTGGAGGCGCCCGTGGAGGTGCGCCCTGGTGGCCCTAGTGGCGCGACCCCGGCCGAGCCCTTGGCCGGCCTGCACAGCGAGATCGACGAGCTGCGCAAGCGATACCGGGAGCGGCTGCGAGCCGAGCGGGCACAGCGCGACGCTGGCGCCGCTGCCGACAAGAAGAAGCCGTCGTGAGCGCGAGCCGCCCTAGCGGCGGCGGCGAGCTCCGCGATGGAGCGCGCCCGTTCGCGGATGCCGAACAGTTACGATTGACACCTTCCGTCCGCGGCCGCTAGCGTCCAACACGGTGGTGATGGGTATGCGTGGCCGAAGGTGGGCAAGCATCGGGGCCCTGGCGGCAGCCGGGGTCGTGCTCCCCGGGCGTCTTGCCGAGGCGCAGCCGGCCGAGGCCCCGCCCGCCGCGCCCGCGCCGCGGGTGATGCTGGAGCCAGGTGAGGTCACCGACGTCATCGACGCCTTTGACGAAGGCGATCCCTTCGACGCGTCGATCTCGCTGGGCTTCGAGTACACCACCAAGCGGGCTCGCATCCTGCGGGAGACGTCGATCTTCCAGCCTGGTCTGACCACGGGTGGCTACACCTCGCACATGCTGAACGTGGCCGACTACGTGGAGATGACCTCGCGCCTCATCCCGCGGCTGGACCTCGGCATCTTCAAGGACCTCGCCTTCCACGTGCGGATCCCCATCACGCTCAGCAACGAGCGCAAGCTCGAGGAGCTGGACGACGGCGGCGGCAACGTCGCGGCGGCGCTCGGCGGCGCGCCAGGCGAGATGCTGTTCTCGCTGCCCTTCGAAGCGCCCGTGCGCAGCGGCGTCGAGTACGTGGGCCTGGGCCTGGACTTGAACATCCTCAACCAGGCCCGCGACCCCTCCAAGCCCACCTGGCTGTTCGGCGTCGAAGCCCGCATCAGCCCTGGCGACGTGCTGCACGCCTGCAACGCCAAGCCGGGCGACGGCCAGCTCGAATGCGCCGACCCGTCGGACATCGACCGCGACGGCCAGTACGACGCGGACATGGTCGGCGGCGACGACATCCCGCTCGAGGGCAGCGACATGGCGAAGGAGGTGGGAGCCGGGGTCTCGCGGGGCACCTTTGGGCTCGAGATCCACACACTGATGTCCAAGCGCATCAAGTACATCGAGCCCTACGGCGGATTCACCGCGCTGTTCGAGTTTCCCATGGGCCAGACCGGCTTCGACATGACCGATCTCGAAAGCACCCTGGTCAACCACCCGCCCATGATCGGCACCATCAAGCTGTGCAAGATGATCATCACTTGCGAGAACCGCGAGCGCAACCGCC
>CAYTYV010000461.1:0-5310 GCA_964441055.1 uncultured Polyangiaceae bacterium
CCTCGCCGTCCGGGCCGCGCACCATGGCCGTGTGGCAACCGGCGATGTGCGGGTACGGCGTCTCGAGCGGCGGCCGAAAGGGAACCTGTTTCGGAATGGCGTCGAAGTGGTTGCGATAGTTGACCTCGCCGGTCGAGCCCTCGGTCGTCTTGTCGAACTTGCGATTAACGTAGTGGTGCTCGACGGAGTTGATCAGATACTCGCCCGCGAAGCGCGCGTTGGCCAGCGTGCCAAAGGTAAAGGCTCGCGCGGGCGCGAAGGAGGTGACGTTGCCGCTGCCCGCCACGGCTTTGGCAGGCACGCGGTAGGCCTCGAGGCGCAGCCCGGCGAGCCGCTGACCCTGGTCCTCGCGGCGGAAGCCGACCGGGTAGTCGTAGATCTCCAGCTCGGCGTCCTCGTCGGCCTGGGCGGTGCGGAGCAGATTGAGCTTGGGCTTTTTCCAGTTGAAGTCGTTGACGGTGGCCGCGCCACTGGCGACCCGACGCACCTTGCGAAGCGCGTAGATGCCGACGGAGTCCCACTGCATGGCCCCTTCGGCCTCGGTCAGCTCGAAGAGCGATTGCGGTTCCACCGCGGGGCTGTCGACCGAGCGGTCGGCCATGACCACCGTGCCGTCGGGATCGAACGTGTAATAGATGCCCTCCCACTCGAGCAGCCGGAGGATGAAGGCCAGATTGGTCTCGCGGTACTGCGCGCAGTACTTGCGCTTGTCGGTCGGCCGCAGCAGCTCAAAGCGGTGGTCCACCCCGTGCTCGCCCAGGATCTGCGAGACGATGCCCTCGACCGACAGGTTGCGGAACTTGCGCGTGTTGGTGGTGAAGCGGAGCAGCCACAGGTCCGGGTAGAGGTTCACCACGTAGCGCAGCGATCCCTCGACGATTCGAATAAAATCGATGTGCCCCACCCGCAGCGTCCAGCGCCGTTCGGGAAAGCCGACGGGCGCGAGATCGACGACGGCGTCCCGCTCGAGCACGCCGTCGAGGTCGAGGTGCTCGGTGCAGGCGATCTCGAGCTCAGCGTGGGTGAGCTGCGAGATGCCTTCGAGCACGCGACAGCGCACCACCGTGATGTCCTGGGGAATGTCCAGCGTGAGCGTGAGCTCGGCATCGGGGGTCATGTCAGTGAAGCTCCTGCGGCGCCGGGCTGGCCTCGGCCCTCAGCTCGTCGTAGTAATGGCGGTCCACGTCGATGGCATTGGTGACGACGATTCGGTCGAGCCGCTCGCTCTTGCGCGGAAGCCGCACGCACACGCGCCAGCACAGCTCCACCAGCCGCCGCCCCGGATCCTCGATGTCGATCAGCATCGAGTCGAGGTGGGTCTCGAGGCGGCGGCTCTCGTCGTCCATGGTGAGGTCGAAGCGCGGCTCGTAAAAGGGCAGCTTGAAGCGCCACGCTCCTTCGGGCGTGGCGCCCAGGATCTCGATGGGCTCGTCGCCACTGAGCGGGGTTTCGCTCCAGAGATCGGGGTGCGCATCCGAGTTGTGACGCAGGTCGAAGTCCTCGGGTGCGACCGGGTAGCGGCGACGATAGTAGGCCTCATCGGTGGTGCCATAGCGCTCGCGGCGCGGGCTCCATTGCGCCGCGATGGGGCCGAAGCCCGCGGGCGACTTGCCGTCGAGCGGCTCGAGTCGGTAGGCCTCCGAGCCCACGAGCTTGGCCTTGTCGCGCACGTGGCCGATGCCCACGGGGTTGGTGGCGCTACGGATCGCGGGATCTTCGGGATCGGTGCCGCCCTCAGCGTGCTCGTAGCAGAGCGGCAGCGGCTCGGACAGCAGCTCGGCTGGCCCGGGCACCACGCCGCGGATCTTCTTGACAAAGACCCGCGGACCAAAGGCGCGCACCCGTTTGGCGATGGTGCCCGAGGCCGCCTCGATGCGCAGGCTCACGTCCAGCTCGCGGACCTCGGCGCCCTCGGGCGGGTAGGCCTTTGCCAGCATGATCACGTCGGTGCCGGACTTTTCGCAGTAGTGGTCACTGGGATAGCGAATGCTGCTCGAGGCACCGCCGCGAAGCTCGGCCGTAAGCCGTATCGGACGCTGCGGCACGGCCAGGCGAACTCGGCCGTTGGGCCCCACCTGCCAGGCGAGCTTGGCGACCACCACGATGGTGTCGAAGCCGCGGTGGTCCTCGAGGTGAAAGGGCGCCGCAAAGGGCAGAGCGTTGTTCTCGAGGACTCGGTCGACGTTCATCGAGACATCACCTCGGGGGCTCGAGTCAGGCGCGAACGCCGAATATATCGCCTTCGCAGCGGACCGTATAGCGCTAGGCAAGAAAGCGTCTTAGGAACGCCGGTTTGACGCGGTGCGGCATGCCCGCCGAGCCCGGGCCACCGCCAGCCGCACCTCGCGCGCGAGCTTGGGGTCTTGTCGGCATCGCTGCGCCCAGCCGGCCCGCTCTCGCTGCCACTTGGCGCGTCCCATGCCGCTCTCGCGCAGCACCCGATCGATGTTGGCGCCCTCGTCGATGGCGGCCCGAAGCTCGGCATAGCGCTCGAGCGGCATGGCCTGCTGCTCGTCATCGGCCGCGCTCGCCTGGCGGCGCGCCACAGCGATCGCCTGGCAGACGCGGAGGGCCAGCTCGGCCTTGTCCTCGCCTGCCTCGCTCGTCAGCTCGGCGGCTTGGCGCGCTTCGTGCACACGCCAACGGACCTCGTCGATGCCGAATCGCTCCAGCGCCTCGTCGAGCGAGCCGCCTTCCTCCCACACGGCGACCTTGACCTGGGCGTAGGTCTCGACCGGGATGGGCGGGACCTGGTCCTCGATGCGGGGGGCGCTGGGGGCTTCCGCCTTGTCCGCGGGCGGCTCGGGCGAGATCGCGGGCGTCTTGTCCAGCGGGTTGGCGGGGCGGGGCCACCGAAGCAGCGTGTCGCCATCGGCCGCAGGCTGCTCGGCCTCGTCGACTCCTGGAGCCGTTCCGCCAGGGCGAGGCGCGGGCAGGTCCTCGACAGCCTCGAAGGCCGCGGGCGGCCTGGGAGCTGCCGAGCCGCGGGCGGAAAAGGGCAGCACGGGCTTGCGACGCGCAGCCTGGAGCGCGGCCAGGTCGAACTGCTGGGTCCCGCTCGAATCCGGGGGCGAGCTCTCGCGGTCAGGCGCCATCGACGACCGCAGCCACGCCTCGAGCTTGTGCGCCTCGGGCCCCTCGCGGGCCGCCTTGGCAGATGGGCTGGACAGATGCGTCGCGAGCCAGGCCTCGAGCTCTTGGGCCTGGCGCCCCGCGCTGGCCACCTCGGCGTCGGCGGACAGATGCGCTGCCAGCCATGCCTCGAGCTTGTGCGCCTCGGCCTCTGCGTCGTGCGCGGCGGCCATGCCGCCTGACAGGCGGAAGGCCCCAAGCCTCGGCGGCGCGGGCTGCTCGTCCTTGGGGCTGGCTTGGACGGCGATGTCTCCGTCTTCGGCCGGGACTGGCGTCGGCTCGTCGTCCGCCATCTCCTCGGCCACCACCAACTCGGCCCGCTCGGTCGAAGCCTCGTCCTCGGACGGGCCGGCTGGGTGCTGCAGGACCGTGGTCACGCCCAAGATCATGCCCGTGCGCAGCGTGTCGGGCGACGCCTCTTCCTGCTGGTCCTGCTCGGCTTCCTGCTGGTCCTGCTCGGCTTCCTGCTGGTCCTGCTCGGCCAACCAAGCCTCCAGCCGGTCTGCCTGCGGGGTCGGGACAAGGGCCGCGGGCAAGGGTGGGGCGCGCTGGCTCTCGGGCAAGTCCTCGTCGCGGACCACCACCCCGGGCTTGTCGTCGTCCGCGTCCAGCTCTGGCCTTGCCTCCACGGGCTGGCTCGACTCTTCGGACCGGGCATCGGCGGACTTTCCAGCGGGCTCGATCCCGTCGGGCAGCACCGCGGTCGTGCTTAGCGGCGCCCCTGCGGAAGCCTTGCGCAGATCGGGCCCGGCCCTGCCTGCGCTGTCCGCTGCCGCGACGGACGCGCCCCCGACGCCCTTGCGCTTGGGTAGCTCGGCCACCCGGGTGGGAGCGCTGTCCGGACCCGCGGCGTCCTGCGCTTTGTCTTCCGCGTCTCGGGGCTGCTCCTCGGACATCGGCGTCCTCGACGGAAGGCCACTGCCCCCCGGGCTCGATGGACGAGCAGTGTACACGAGCAGGACCGGGAGCGGCACCGCGGCTTCGCGAACAGGCGCACGAGGGCGCGGGCAACGTGTTATCGTCAAACCTCCGAAGCCATGACGAGCCAACCGGACTACCAGACCGACTTCGAGGCATGGGCGAGCTTGGCGGCGCAACTGCGATCCATGCCAGAGGACGAACGGACCACCGCGGTTCAGGCGCGTGGTCTGGCGACGCACGACTGGACTCGCATTCACGAGTCCTGGGCTGGACAGCTCAACGAGGACATCGCCAACGGACGCATGGAGCGCCCGGGCCGCTATGCCGAGCTGTGCCGTGAGGCCATGGCCCAGCGCAGCAGCGAGATCTCTGCGGTCAGCGCAAAAGCCCCAGCGCCCTCGTCACAGGGCGCTGCACCCGCACCCGAGCCGCCGCGTCCGGCCGAGCGCAAGCCCGATCCGGGCACCGACAAGAGCTCGCGCGCACGCAAGCGAGCGCATCTGATGAACACCATGGAGCTGCCGCAGACGGAGATGCCCGCGGCAGAGCCCTCCCAGGCCGCGCCCGCTCCGCGCAAGCCGCAGAAAACCCTGCCTCCGCAGCCATCGGCCCAGCACGTCGAGGCTCCGCTACCGCTGGCGCCGCCGTCGCAGGCCGCGCACTCGGCGCGGACGAGCCAGCCCTCCAGCGACTTCCGCGGCGATCTCACGGGCGGGCATCAACCCATCCCACCCAAGGCCGCGCAGCTGCAGACCGAGGTGGCCAGCTACAGCGCCGCCGAGATCGTGCACCAGTATGACCGGGGTACGGGCTGGTCGCTCGAGCAGTACGCCGAGCTGTCGGCCAAGCTGGAGCGCGAGCCCGAGCGGGCCGAAGCGCTGTGGACCGAACGCGGTATCGCGCACGACGACGCGCGCAACGAAATCGTGGAGCACTGGAAGAAGAAGCTGGCCGACGATCCAGCTCTTTGGGCGCGCTATCAACGGCTCGTGGCCCAGCACCGCCAGCGCGGCTGAGGCGGTCGCTGGTTTACGGCCCGCATTGACCGAGAAAGACGCAGTAGGCCCACTCGGGATGATCGACAAAGGGATTGCGGTTGCCCTGATGGCTGTACACCACATCGTGGTGGTGCACCTCGTCGGGGCTCGGCGGATCGGCGCAGTGCCATTGTAGCAGCGTCGAGAGCATGCCCATGTAGGCCACCGTGTCGGACGGCTCGCTCGTGACGATCAGGTCGCGATCGTCGGTGAGCACGAG
>CAYTYV010000462.1:0-5305 GCA_964441055.1 uncultured Polyangiaceae bacterium
CGTTGACGACTCGCGAGCCCTCCGTGGCAAGCAGCCGGTCGATCAGCAGCAGCGAGAGGACAAAGTGACCGAGGTGGTTGGTGCCGAACTGCAGCTCGAAGCCGTCCTCGGTCTCCTGACGCTTTGGCGGCATCATGACGCCCGCGTTGTTGATGAGCAGGTCGAGCCTGTCGAAGCGCGACTCAAAGGACTGGGCAAAGGCTCGCACCGAGGCGAGGCTCGCCAGATCGAGCAGCATCAGCTCCACCGTGGCCTCGGGGGCGGCGGCGCGGATCTGGTCGACGGCCTCAGTGCCGCGCTCCTCGCTCCTGCTCGCGATGATCACGGTCGCGCCCTTTTCGGCGAGGGCCTTGGCCGTCTCGTAGCCGATGCCGCTGTTGGCGCCCGTCACGACGGCAACCCGTCCGGCTTGATCGCCGATCTGCTCGCTGGTCCAGCGCTTCTTGCTCATGGGTCTCTCCTCGGCCAGGGCGGTACCACATGGCCGCGATTTGCGCAGCACTTCGTGACCTTCATCCGGGGGCTGCGGGCAACGTTGCTCGGGTCAACCAACTGCGCTGGAAGACTCCGCTGGCTTGTCGCACACGTACCAGCCGAACCAGCCCCAGAGGGGTCGCGACGCGACGAGGACAAAGCCCTGCTCCTCGAGCGCGGACGCGAAGCGCTCGTGGTCGAAGCGGTTTTCCGTGGGGTGGTCGAGCAGGCGTCGCCAAAGCGGGTTCAGGATGAAACGCTCGTGGACCTCCTCGGCGAAGAAGCGCCCACCGGGCTTGAGCACGCGGTGGATCTCGCCTAGCGCGCGCTCCCAGCTCGGCACGTGATGGATGATGCCGAAGTCGAAGACCGCGTCGTAGGTGCAGTCGGCTGCCTCGATGGCCGTCACGTCGCCGACCGCGATGCGGACTTGGTCGCGGCGGCTCGCAAGCCTCTGCCGGGCAAGGGCCACCATCTTGGGATCGAGGTCGATGCCATCGACCTCGGCCGCGCCAAAGCGGTCGAGCAGGATCTCCGCGCCAATCCCCCTACCTGAGCCAACCTCCAGCACGCGCTTGCCTTCGACTCGGCCGCCCATGTCTTCGAGCCGTCGCGCCTCGAGCTTGCGCTGTATCCACGAGCGAATGGGATTGTTCATGAGGTGCGTCTCGAATCGATTGAGAAGCATGCCTTCCTCCTTGGTGCCGAGGCTTGCGCGACTCAGGCGGCTGGCCAGAGCCACACGGAAAGGACGCCGCTGAACAGCACGGCCGCGCCCACCAGGCCGACTTTTGCCGCCAGCGCAGAGTCTGCTGGAACCTGCCGCGCCCAGCGCCAAGCCCTGAGGGCAACGACGAGAACCAGGGCGAACATCACGCAGCCCAGGTTCGCCAGGCCGAGCAGCTCAGCTGGCGCGGCTATGGATCCCTCGGCGAGGCGATGGAGCGTTTCAAGCCCTTGGGGATCGCCGATGGCCAATGGCAAGAATCCGCTCCAGAAAGCGATCTTCGCGACCGCCTTGGCGAGGTGGGCGACGGCCACGATGGGTGCGGCGCCTGTGGCCGCGCCGAGCAGCAGCGAGCGCCACCGTCCGCGGTGGCCCGCGAGCTTTCCTGCCGCGGCGATGAGCGCCCAGACCGCGAGCGGGAACAGCACCAGGAACCACAGCGCCTCGAACCAGCCAAAGGGCACGGCGGGCGCGAGCGCGGCAATGCGCTCAGGGACGAAGTGAAACGCCGAATCGAGCCAGTCGACCTCGCCGATCACTTCGTGTGCGACAAAGCCCAGGGCGACCATCACGAAGGCGGCCTCGTACGGCCTGAGCAAAGCCTTGCGGCGGACGGGCGCGTCGGGCGAGGCGAGTCCCCATCCCATGTTCTCGAAGGGGCAAACCTTGGCGCACTGAAGGCACAGCACGCAGCCATCCGAGGGCTCGCGGCAAAAGGGGCGGAGCAAGGACGGGCAGCTGCGCTTGTCCAAGCGGTGGCGGCTGTCAGCGCGCGTGCAGTCCCTGCTCGGACAGCGGTCGCACACGGCCGGGTCCCGCGCTTCGAGCTGCAGCGGCGTGTAGCGGCCGTAGACGGAAAGCAGCGCCGTGGCCGGGCAAAACGCGCGACAGAACGAGCGCGGCTGGCGAAAGACGAGGCCGGAAAGCAGCGCGCCGCCCAAGAGCAGGACGGCCGTATGGTGCGGAACTCGGTGCAGCGAAATGCCAGCCACCAGAATCTGAAGCGCGAGGTAGGCGACGACGACCATCCAGCCCGCGCGCAGCAGCTTGCCCAATCGGGCGCGGGGCCAGCCGAGCCTGCGTGCAATGGCGTCGCCGATGCGGCTCACCAGCTCCATGGGGCAGACCGTGCACCAAGCGCGGCCAAAGCCTAGCGCCACGGCGATCATGGCGGGCCACCATAGACCCCACACGACGAGCGTCGTCAGGTTGGTCTTGCGGAAGGTCGTGAGCTCGTCGGCGCTCATGCTCAGGCCCAGCCCGAGGCCGTTGAGCGCCAAGGCGACGACCGCGACGAGGGCGATGGCCTGCAGGGCCACGGGAAAGGCTACCGAGGTGACGATTCGCCGAACGGGTCGGCTCGCCAGCAGGTCAACGCGGATCCGGGAGGCCGTCATGACGGCGCCTCTTGCTCGTCCTCTCCGAGGACCACCTCGCGGTAAAGCTCCTCTACCTGCTCGCGCAGCACGGCGAGCACGGCTCTGCCCTTTTTGGTCAGCGAGTACTCCTTGCGTGCCCGAGACCCCGCATTGGCGTTGGCCCTGCACTTCAGCCACCCTCGATCGGCCATGCGGGCCAGCAGCGGGTAGAGCGTTCCCGGGCTCACCTCATAGCCGTGCCGCCGCAGCTCGCGGATGACCCACAGGCCAAAAACGGGGTGCTGCTCGGCGTGATGCAGAATGTGGACCTTCCAGAAGGAAAGCAGGATCTCTCGCTCGAGCTCTTTCATGGCGTATTACGAAAACCATAAACGGTTTTCGACTACGCGTCAACCCTCGTCTAGGTCGTACGTGGCGGTGTTCACAAACGCGTTGACATCACTGAATCATCGTATCACCGTATCAACATGAGGACCACGCTCACCCTCGACAACGACGTGTACCAATCGGCTCGCACGCTTGCGCAGAGCACAGGCAGAACCTTGGGCTCGGTCGTCTCGGAGCTGGCGCGGATGGGGCTGCGGCCGCGCCCATCGCGCGAGTCGGCCGATGGCATTCCAGCCTTTGACGTGCCTGCAAACGCGGCGGTGATCCCAGGCGACCGCGCTGCCGATCTGCTCGCCGAAGAGGGGCTCGACTGATGCTGTTGGACGTCAACGTCCTGCTAGCCCTGGCCTGGCCCAACCACCAGTACCACGCCGAGGCACGGAGCTGGTTCTCGCGGCGGCACAGCTTCGGGTGGAGCACGTGTGCCCTGACCGAGCTCGGCTTCATTCGCATCTCGTCCAACCCCGCGTTCACCGAGCATGCCCGAACCCCTGAGGAAGCGCTTCATCTCCTGGCCGCGCTGACCGCCGTAAAGGGACATCGCTACCTCGGGGAGCTGCCTGCCCCAAGCGAGCTCGATCGAGTGTGGCAAAGCGTTCGCGGGCATCGGCAGACCACCGATGTTTACCTCGCCGCGGTCGCATTGCATCACGACACGAAGCTGGGGACGTTCGACCACAAGCTGTTCGCGAACCCTGCAGTGCGAGAGGCCGTCGAGCTCATCGGCAAGCATGAAGCGACACCCTGATCGAGCTGACGAGCCGCCGCTTGCCCCTCGTTGACAACGCGGCGATGCTCCGCGGCTGATGGGAACCCTCTCCGCTTCGAAGAAGCGTGCCGCGCTGTGGACGCTGCCCATGGCCCGGCTCCGAAAGCTGGCCGATGCTTTGGCGATCGAGGTGCCCGACAGGCGAAGCCGCGACGAGTTCATCTTCGCCCTGGCCGACGGACGCCGTATCGACTTTGCCCTGGTGCTCGCCGAGCTGAAACGCGCCGAGCTCAAGCGCATGTGCGAGACCCTGGGGCTCGATCAGCGCGGCCGTGAAAAGGCCCTGCTGGTGGCGCGGTTGCTCGGCGAGCAGGAGCCTAAGGGAAGGCCCCGCCGTCAGCGAGCACCGTCGCCACGCCCCGCGCCGACTCCAGCGATCCCGCCACCTCCAGCCAAGGCACTCGCACCCGCCCCCGCCAGCGCTGCGGCCGACGTTCCGATCTCGCCCGCGGCCATCGATGTCGCCTCGCACCTGGCCGCCATCGAGCACCCCAAGACGCCGCTGCGCCCGAGCACCCGCTCGGTGATCGCGCTCTTGCCCAAGGCGCGACTGCTCGACCTCGGTCGCGAGCTGAGCATGCGCATCCCCCCCGAGCTCAACAAAGAGGAGCAGATCGAGGTCATGATGCGCTCGCGTCTGTTCCGCTTCCGCGAGCTGTTGCGCTTGCTGGGTCGGGACGAGCTCAAGGCCGCCTGCCGCGCCCATGGCCTGGACGACGCAGGTAGAGCCCGACCCGTGCTGGCCAAGCGGCTGCTCGACGCCCACGGCTCGCGCGAGAGCGTGCCGCCACCGCCGCTTTTCAAGGCCAAGGAGATCCCCCGCTATGCCCCGCGCGTCGGCGACATCGTTCAGGTGCGGCACCGCCAGTGGTTGGTCGAGGAGGTGAGCCCGCCGCCCGAGCAGGGCCATTCGACCCGCGTGCGCATGGTCTGCCTGGACGACGACGACCAGGGCCGCGCGCTCGAGGTGCTGTGGGAGCTCGAGCTCGGCGCGCAGGTGCTCCAGCCCGAGGCCCATGGGCTCGGCGAGGTGACCCGCATCGACCCACCGCGACAGTTCGGCGCCTACCTGCACGCGCTCAAGTGGAGCTCGGTGACAGCGACTGATGCCCGGCTCTTCCAAGCGCCCTTTCGCGCGGGCATCCAGCTCATGAACCACCAGCTCACGCCGCTCAAGAAAGCGTTGTCGCTGCCGCGGGCCAACCTGTTCATCGCCGACGACGTGGGCTTGGGCAAGACGATCGAGGCCGGGCTCGTGCTCCAGGAGCTGCTGCTGCGACAGCGCGTGGAGTTCACGCTCATCATCTGCCCGGCTGCGGTGTGCCTGCAGTGGCGCGACGAGATGCAGCGCCGCTTTGGCCTGCGCTTCGAGATCATGAGCCGCAGCTTCGTGACCCGCCGCCGCCAGGAGCGCGGCTTCGGGGTCAACCCCTGGAGCACGCACACCCGCTTCATCGTCTCGCACCAGACCGTGCGCCGCCCCGAGTACCGCGACCCGCTGTTGCAGCACATTGGCGAGCGGGCCAAAAAGAGCCTGCTCATCCTGGACGAGGCGCACGTGGCCGCGCC
>CAYTYV010000463.1:0-5289 GCA_964441055.1 uncultured Polyangiaceae bacterium
CGTGCAGCCGCTCGAAGCTCTACGGCGAGGCGTCCGTCAGCAGGAGGACGAAGCCCAAGGACAGGGCCAGGAGCATGCAGAGGCCCAGGATGGCGCGATAGGGCTGGGGCATGGGGCTAGGACCGCGGGCCGGGCGCGACGACTTGTGCTCGCCGAGGCCCTTGGGGATGGCTACAGTACCACGGCGATGAGCCAGAGCATGATCGTCGAACGCTTGGAGGTGGGCCCCATCCAGACCAACGCCTTTCTGGTGGGCTGTCCCCACAGCCGCAAGACCGTCGTCATCGACCCGGGAGACGAGGCCAGGCGCCTTGTGCTGCTCGCCGAGGCCAAGGAGCTGCAGATCGATCAGATCTGGCTCACCCATGGCCACGTCGACCACGTGGGCGGCGTGGGCGCGCTGAAGAAGATCGTGGATGCGCCCGTCTTGATGCACCGCGCCGACGAGCCGATGTACCAGCGCTGCGTCCAGCAAGCGCGGATGCTCGGTCTGAGCGCCTCCGAGCCGCCGCCGCTCGACGGGACCGTCGCCCATGGCGACGCGCTCGAGATCGGCGAGCTGCGGGCGCAGGTCATCGGCACCCCTGGGCACACTCCTGGTGGCGTGTCGTTCTACTTTGCCGAGCAAGGCGCGCTTTTCGCGGGCGACACCTTGTTCCAGGGCAGCATCGGCCGCACCGACCTGCCTGGCGGCTCGCTCGAGGAGCTGATGAACTCCATCCACGAGCGGCTGATCGTCCTGCCCGAGGACACCCGGGTGCACTGCGGCCACGGGCCTGCCACGACCGTGGGCCAGGAAAAGCGCACCAACCCCTTCGTGCTCCACTTCGCCGACTAGTCGAGCGGGCTAATTTGCCGACTAGCCGAGCGGCTAGTCGATAGGCCGGAAGTTGTCGGCCACCTTGCGGTAGGCGACCTTGCGCAGGACGTGACCGTCGCCGAGCTCCAGGTCCAGGGCCACGGGCCTACCGCGATCGAGCGCGATCGCCACCACCCGCACGCGCGCGCCCTTTTGCAGGGTGGCCTGCCGCAGCGAGACCGTGCGAAGCGCGACCAACACGGTACCGACGCGAATGCGCGGGGATTGCGCTGGGGCAGGGGAGCCGGCCTGGGCCGCCTCGGCCGCGCTGGCGGCGGCGAGCCCGAGGCAACAGCATATGGCGATCCGCTGGATGATGCTCATCGCTTCGCTCCCTTTTCGACGTGTGGGCCGTGCCTTTTGTTCCTTCGCGGGCGTCGTCCGCGCCACGACGCGTCATCCAAGCACTAAGTTGTCACTTTAGGTATGCGAGTGTAACCACATGAAATCATTTAGCGAATTACGCGGATATCGACGCGACCGGCCGCCAGGCCGCTACCCAGCACCACCTCATAGCGATGCGACTCGAGGTTTTGATCGCGCAGCAGATCCAGCACGGCCTTGGCGCGCGCATCGGTGAGCTTCATGGGGGCGCCCTTGGCGCCGATGGTCACGCTCAGCATCTGCAGCTTTGGGTTGGCCAGCAGGGTCGTCACGATCTCCTTGAAGGCGGCGATCTCCATATCGGACAGCTTCGCGCTTCGGCGGGAGAAGCGGACTGGCGGCGTGACCTCGAACTTCAGCGGACCCGTGCCGCCGAGGCCGACCAGGCGGGCGTGCGTGGGGCAGCCGTTCCAATGCGCGCCAGGCTCGATGGGGCAGTCGTCGATCGGGTCGGCCACGTGGTCGTTGTCGCGGTCCGGGCAGCCGTTGGCCAGCGGGTCGTCGTAGCGCGCACCGGGCTCTTTCGGACAGGCGTCGCCCCGCACCAGGCCGTCGCCGTCCATGTCGCCCTCGAGGGGGCAGCCGCGCCGCAAGCCAGGGCCGGCCTCATCGGGGCAGGCGTCGTATGCGTCGGGAATGCCGTCCAGGTCGGTGTCGCCGCCTTCGCTCTCGTCCTCCACCCGATCGGCCTTGGCGCGGTAGGACAAGGTCACGAGGCCGCGCGCCGCAGCGGTGCCAGGCGCGCCCCCGAGGCCCGGCCCACCAGCAAAGCCCAGCCCGAGCTCGCCGAAGTGCAGCCGCCCGGCCAGCAGGGGCTCGAGCTGGGAGTCGAACTGCGAGCCCTCGCTCAGGCCGGGCGCCTGCGAGGGGGCCTCGTCGGCTGGTGGGAAGACGAAGACCGCGATGTGGGGCTCGAGGCCCAGGCTGAAGGTGGGCGTGATTCGCAGGTGCGCGGCGCAGGACAGGGCCAGCCGGTCGCCGCTGCGACCAGCGAAGAACAGCGGGGCCAGGCCCATGGTGCAGCCGTACATCACGATGTCGTGCTCGCCTGCCATGGCGGTCACCACCTCCATGCGTCGGTACCGCTGCTGGCCGCGGAGGTAGGCCGCCCCGGTGCCGTTGGGCATCCACACCCTGGCGCCCAGCGATAGGTCGAAGGCCTCCGTGGCGACGGGACGGAAGTGCACGCCAAAGCGCAGATCGCCGATGCCAGCGTGACCCTTGGGCGCAGGGCCGTCCGGTGTCAGTCCGTCCTCGCCGGTCTCGAACAGGGCGTAGGGCATGCCCAGCTCGAGGTTGAGCCACCAAATCGGGGCGAGGGCACCGCCGACGTGGACCAACAAGGCATGCTCCACTGGCGTCAGCTCGTCTACCTCGGCGGAGTCAGCGGGCCTCGCGGCCTCGAGGACCAGCGGGCTGTACGCGTAGTCGGCCGTTAGGCCGAAAGCGTACTCCACCCCGCCAGCAAAGCGGTGGTGAGGTCCCTCGGCTCGGGAAAAGGGGCTGAAGGGCGAGGCGGGCTGGAGCTGGTCGATGCGCGCCTCTTGGCCCGGAACCTGAGCGGCCGCAGAAGCCGAGCCGAGCGCTGCCGCGGCGACCAGGGCAGCCGGAAGGGACCACCGATGCGAGCTCACCCAGCCACTTTACCCGATGTACCCGGTCGGCGGGCATCCTTCCGAGGCCACAAGCGGAGATCCGTGGTCCGCTTTCCGACAACAGCACCAAAAAAATTCCGGAGATCGTGCGTTCTTCAGGGTGAAGCGCCGTCCAACTCGCAGCGGGTTTGCGCGTCCCCCACCCCCTGATTGGCTTGGTTTTTTTGGAGCTGGCGCGCGAGCGGCGAACACCGCATGATGAGGAACATGAACCGTTCAGCCACGTTGGCGGCCGACCCGCGGAACACCGCGGCCCGGCCGGGGTCGGGATCTTTCCGTTCGGTCAAGCGCGGGGTGACGGTCCTCGTCGCCCTTTGCGCCTTGGCGCTGATGCCCCTGGGAGCCCAGGCGCAGAGCCAGCCCGACGAGCCCTACACCGAAGAGGTGGTGGTCTCCTCGGACGAGTACTACGCCGAGACCGACCCGAGCGCGCTCAGCGAGTTCCGGGCCGAGCTCACCCCCTACGGCACCTGGGTCAACGATCCCCGCTACGGCACGGTGTGGATCCCGCACGTGGTGGTGGTGGGCGAGCAGTTCGCGCCCTATCGGACCGCGGGTCGCTGGGCCGTCACGGACGCGGGCGACTGGATGTGGGTCAGCGACTACGAGTGGGGCTACATCCCCTTCCACTACGGCCGCTGGGTGTGGATCCCGGCGCGCGGCTGGGCCTGGGTTCCGGGTCGGCGCTACGCCCCGGCTTGGGTGGTGTGGCGCGTGGGCGCGCCGGGCTACGCCTACGTGGGCTGGGCCCCCATGCCGCCGAGCTACGTCTGGATGGACGGCGTGGCCGTGGCCGTGGGCTTCGGCCTGTTCATGCCCTTCTGGTTCCTGCCCAGCGCCTACCTGTTCCACCCCTATTGGCACAGCCACATCATCTGGGACCCCTACCGCGTCCGGACCATCGCGGGGCACACCCATATCTACGGCGGGCACGGCTACGCCCGTCCGGGTCGGGGTGGCGGCCATCGGCCTGCGCGGCCGTGCGGCGGTTCGGGCTCGCACGGCGGTGCCAGCCCGAACGGCGGCCAGGGCTCGGGGCCTGGAGACTACATCGAGAAGAGGAAGAGCCTTCAGCCAGCCTCGCCGTCGTTCCAGGAGGCGCAAATCCCGCCTCACGCCGTTCCCCAGAAGCGCGCTTCGGTCGACTCCAAGGCGATGGCCCTGGCAAAGGACCCGAAGGCCAAGGCCCGCTCGAGCTCGAGCCCCCGCTCCACCACCGCAACGCGAGCCCACCGCGCAGGCGCAGGCCCGGCTACGCGGGCGCCCCGGGGCGTGTCCCGCTCGCCGCGCGGCTTGACGCTGCCCACTCGATCGGCCGACCGCACGCGGCCAGCTCGCAGCGTCTCGCGCAGCCGCAGCTCGGTGTATCCCCGCTCGCGGCCCAGCACGCCGAGCCGGGCCCACTCGAGCCGCAGCCGCAGCTCGTCGCGCTCCTACGCGCCACCTCGCTCGCGGTCCACGCGACACGGCTCATCCGGTCGCTACACGGCGCCCTCTCGCAGCTCGGGTCGCTACGCGGCGCCGTCCCGCAGCTCGGGCCGCTACTCGGCGCCCTCCACGCGCTCGCGACCGAGCGCCCACAGCCGCAGCCGCTCGAGCCGCCCGAGCACCTCGCGGCCGTCTAGCTACCGCGCGCCCAGCCGCTCGGTGAGCCCGCGGTCGAGCTCGCGCTCCTCGAGCAAGAAGTCCACCCGCTCGAGTAGCCGCTCGTCCTCCAAGAAGTCATCGCGGTCGCGGTCCAGCCGTCGGAGGAGGTAGCCCACCATGTGTCCCCAGCCATCCCGCCCGCCCTTGAGCCGAGCGCCCCGTCCGCTGCGCCGCCTGCTCTCGCTTGCCACCGCGTTGGCTGCGGCCGCTGTGCTGGCCTCGGGCTGCATCTTCGTCGACGACGACTACCCGGTGGAGGATCCCTACATCCACGTCGACTACGACCCGGTCACCACGACCATCGACGCCGACATGATCCTGTCGACCGAGCTCGGCTACGGTGCCGGGCTGTTCGTCGAGTACACCCAGGGCGGGCTCTGGCGGCTGTGGACGAGCTGCGACACCTATGCCTCGGGCTACGACTGTAACTGGGACATCCGCGTGTGGGCCGACTCGGCCATCGGCGACATCTACCTCGAGGACCCGGAGGGCTACGACGACGTCGCCCTTTCCGGATCCAACGCATTTTCCTTCTACGCGCAGACCAGCTTCGCCTACGACGCGGTCGAGTTCGAGCTCTACCCGGGCGACGCCATCGAGGTCGAGGCCGTGCTGGATGGCTACCTGGCCCCCGACTACGTCTACTGGTGGGGGCGCGGGTTCCTTCACGAGGGAGCGCCCGGCTCGCCCATCACCTTCGTCCCGGACATCCCGTAGGGCCAGCCGCCGCCCTGGGGGCGTGTT
>CAYTYV010000464.1:0-5286 GCA_964441055.1 uncultured Polyangiaceae bacterium
CGGGCCTCGACTTCGGCTGCGGCGAGCTGACCGTCGAAGGTACGTCCGGCCAGTACGACAGCTACATCGGCAAGCTCGCTGCAGGCGTCGGCACTTGCCTGTGGAGCAGGACCATCATGGGGACCACGGGCAACAGCTCGGAGTTCATCTGGAACACCGCGGTCGACAGTGCGGGCAACGTCATCGTGGTCGGGGAGTTCTATGGCGAAATCGATCTCAACGAAGACGGTATCGCCGAGACCTCCGCCGTCGGCTACGTCGACACCTTTGTCGCGCGTTACGCATCGGCGGACGGCACGCCCGAGTGGTGGGTGACCTTCGGCGCCCCTGGTGCCGAGGTCGCCGCGTACAGCGTGACGGTGGATGCCAACGACAACCCCGTAGTGGTGGGCCGCTTCCACGGCAACTCGGTGGACTTCGGCAGCGGCACTTACCTCGAGCCGGATGGCTCGGATGGCTTCGTGGTACGCCTTGCCGCCGCCGACGGTTCCCATCGGCACTCGACCCACGTTGGCGGTCCCGGCAGCCAGATCGCCACCTACGTGGCGGTGGGCAACGACAACAACGTGATCGTGGGCGGCCAGGATTTCGATGGGCTCATCGGCGACTACGCGGACATCATGGTGATGAGCCTCAGTGCGGATCTGAGCCTGACGAATTGGACCAAGGTCTTCGGCGACGACGACGGGAGCGAGCAGTGGTTGGTGGACGTCGACACTGTGGGCAATGACGTCATCGTGGCTGGTCGCTTCAATGGCTCCTTGGATCTGGGCGACCCGGGGCTGTCCACGGCCGCGGCCACGTCGATCTTTGCAGGCAGGCTGGCGGCCCTGTCGGGCGCGGTGTCCTGGGCCCAGAGCTGGGGCGACTCGGGTCGCGGAGCTTACGCCAGGGGCATGTCGGTGGACGGCGACCACAACATCGTGCTGGGTGGTGGCTACTATGGCGAGCTCGACTTCGGCGGGCTTGCCGGCGTCATCGACTCGGGGGGCCCCGACGCGATGGACGCGTTCGTGGTCAGCCTGGAGCCTGGCTTCGGCTCGGCCGAGTGGGCCTGCGGCTTCGGCGATGATCAGATCGGCGACGACACGGGCCAGGTGATCGAGCGGGTCGGTGCCAACACCGACGGCGACATCGGCGTCGTGGGCCGCTTCCACGGCGCTATCGATCTCGGCGGCGGCGACATCGCCTGCGCCACCTGTGACGAGCACGGCTTCGCCGACGAGTTCATCGGCGCATTCGCGCCGCCCGTGCCATAGCTCGCGGCGACGATTTGGGGTGCCATCATGGCCATGCACATGCGAAAGAGCCGTCGGGTCCTGCCCGCACTGCTGCTGCTTGTGGTGTTCGCCCTGGGGGGCGGGCTCGCGCAAGCCGCCGACTCCGCGGAGAGAGCACGAGAGTTCGCGCGCAAGGGTCTGGCGCTGTTCGACAAGGGGCGCTACGAACGGGCCTACGAGAAGCTCGCCCAGGCGAACGAGCTACACGAGGCTCCCACCCTCCTTTTGTACATGGCGCGCTGCCAGCGAGCCCTCGGCCGGCTGGTCGAGGCGCAGGAGCTGTACCAAAAGGCGGCGAAGATGCCGCTAGGCACCCAGGCTTCAACGCCTTTCGTCAAGGCGAGGAAGGCTGCGGCCCGGGAGCTCGAACGGCTGCAAGAGCGCATCCCGTCGGTCCAGATCACCGTTCGCGGCGCGCCGGTTGACCAGACTCAGGTGCGCGTCGACGGCGAGCTGGTGGATCCGAGCCGGCTGGACCAACCGCTGCCGCTGAACCCGGGCAGGCACGCGGTGACGGCCTCGGCGCCGGGCTTCGTCACGGCGCTCGGCAGGGTGCAGCTCGTCGAGACGAGCGCAGTGACGGCTGTGGAGCTCGTGCTCGGGTCCGAGGGGTCTACCGTTGGGGGGAGCGCTGCCACGGCGGATGCGGCCGGGCCGATCTGGCCGTCTCTAGTGGCTTTGGGCGTGGGCGGCGCGGCTCTTGGCGTGGGCGCGGTCACGGGTGCCATCGCCGTCACCGAGTCGATGGACGTCCGCTCCCGCTGTAGCGGGAACCGCTGTCCGTTCGAGGAGGAGGAGCAGGCGAGCTCGGCCCGCACTTTGGCGAACGTCTCGACGGCGAGCTTCGTCGTGGGCAGCGCAGCGGTGGCCGCGGGCGCGGTGTTGCTCTTCCTGCGTCCGGGCGGCACGCAGGGCGAGAGCGACGAGGCCGCCCGGGTCGAGCCGTGGCTGGGCCCGGGTCTGGCGGGGCTACAGGGGCGTTTCTGATGACACGCGGCATGCGGCGCGAGCACGTCCGGCATGGGCGCTGGGCTCTATTCGCCATCGTGTCCGGCTCGGTGTTGGCCTTGGCCGCGGTCGATTGCGCCGCGTTGAGCGGGCTCGATGATATCGTTCTTGTGCCTGATGGCGGCCACGGCGAAGGGGGCGCGGGCGGCAGCCCGTCCGGTGTTGGCGGCCACGGTGGCGGCGGCGAAGGCGGCGCGAGCGGGGCGGCGGACGCAGGCGGAGGGGATGCGGGCGGCGCTGGCGGCAGCGGCGCTGGCGGCCAGGGTGCGGCCAGTGGCGGCGGAGGAGGCGGCCAGGGCGGAGTGGGCGGTACCGCTGCATAGCACCACAGGAACCATCGCCTGGGCTCGTTGTTGACTCTGCTCCTGCGCGGCCGCAAGATGACGCGCTCGCGGGCACGGCCCGCTCGATGGGAACTCGTCATGACAGCACGCATCCGAAGGACTCGCATCGCTGCTTGGGCTCTGGCCTTGATGGTCGTCGCGCTGTGGGCGCCGGCCGCAGGGGCTGGCGAGCCCGTGGACGCGGCGCGAGAGCTGGCGCGGGAGGGGCTCGCACTATTCCAGGAGGGCCGTTTCGAAGCGGCCTATGACAAGTTTGCCGAGGCGAACCAGCTCAGGCGCGCGCCCACGCTCCTTTTGTTCATGGCGCGGTGCGAGCGCGAGGTCGGCCGGCTGCTCGAGGCGCAGAAGCTCTACCAGGCGGTGGTGGACGAGCCTCTGGGGCCCGACGCCTCGCCGCCCTTCGTCGAGGCGCAGGAGACTGCCGGACCTGAGCTCGAGGAGCTGCGCGACCGCATCCCATCGGTTCGCATCGCCGTTGGCGGCCCACCCCTGAGCACGACCGAAGTGAGGGTCGACGGCGAGCTCGTGGATTCGAGCCTGCTCGACGATCCCGTGCCGCTCAACCCGGGGCGACACGTGCTTACGGCCTCGGCCCCCGGCTTTGTGTCCGCATCGCACGAGCTGGAGCTGGTCGAGGACGGCTCGGTCATGCCCGTGCAGCTCGATCTCGAGCCCGAGCCAGGGGGCGAGGGCGCGGAGGCTATTGCGGCGGGAACGGAGGGAGCGCCGGGGCCGCTGTGGCCCTCCATCGTGGCTTTCGGCGTGGGCGGCGCGGCGCTGGGCGTGGGCGCGGTGACGGGGGGCATCGCCTTGAGCCAGACGGCCGACATCCGCTCGCGCTGCACGCACAACATCTGCCCGCCGGAAGAGCTGGACAAGCGGGACGAGGCCCGCACCATGGCGACGGTTTCCACGGCGAGCTTCATCGCGGGCGGGGTCCTGGCGGCCGCGGGCGTGGTGCTGTTCATCCTGCGTCCGGGCGGCGAGGAGGGCGAGAGCGCTCAGGCGGTCCAGGTAGAGCCATGGCTGGGACCGGGAATGGCCGGCTTGCGAGGAAGCTTCTGATGGGTTCTGAAAGCGTGCGGTGCAAACGAACTCGGCCCATGCAGTGGGCCGTCACTGTCCTGCTGGGCTGCGGGGTTGCGGCCGTCGCCCTCGGCGGCTGCGAGAGCGTCATCGGTCTCGACGAGCTCCGTTTCGATTCGGACGGCGGCACGGCTGGCACGGGCGGCACGGGGGGCACCGCGGGCACGGGTGGTCTGGCGGGTGGCGGCACGGGCGGCGGCATGGCCGGCACGGGCGGCGGGGGCGAGGCGGGCAGCGGCGGTCAAGCCGGCGGCGGCGGTCAAAACTGTGGCGGCGAGCCGGGCGACCCCATCTGGAGCGGCGACTTCGGCGACGCCAAGGACGAGTACACCTGGGGCCTGGCGGTGGACTCCGAGGGCAACGTGCTCGTGGGCGGGCACTGGAAGCCCACCGACAATCCGGGCCTGGACCTCGGCTGCGGCGCGCTCGCCTACGAGAGCTCGAACAACCAGTTCGACAGCTACCTCGGCAAGGCTGCTTCGGCTGGTGGCGCTTGCCAGTGGAGCACGACCATCCGGGGCGGCACGGGCTGGAGCCAACAGCTGCTTTGGAACGCCGCCGTGGACAGTGCGGGCAACGTCGTCGTGGTCGGGGAGTTCACCGAGCAAATCGACTTCGACGGCGATGGCAACGCCGACGCGTACGCAATTGGCGGCGTCGACACCTTCGTGGCGAGCTACGCCTCCGCGGACGGTGCGCTTCGCTGGTGGCAGACCTTCGGCAGCCAAAACGCGGAGGTCGCGGCCTACGGCGTGACCGTGGACGGCGATGACAACCCCGTGGTGGTGGGCCGCTTCCACGGCAACTCGGTCGACTTCGGCGGCGATGCCTGGCTCGAGCCCGAGGGCTCGGACATCTTCGTGGTGCGCGTCGCATCCGCCGACGGCGATCCCCTGGCCTCGGTAAACCTCGGCGGCCCCGGCAACCAGATGGGCTCCTACGTGGCGGTGGACGGCACGGGCAAGGTGGTGGTTGTCGGACAGGATCAGGATGGGGCGGCCGACTTCGGAGACATCTTCGTAGCGAGCGTGGCCCCGGACCTCGAAAGCGTGAATTGGGAGAAGCTCTTCGGAGATGACGACGGCTACAGCCAATGGGGGATGGACGTCGACACCCTCGGTGGCGGCGATGTGATCGTGGCGGGCCGGTTCTTCGAGGAGCTGAGCCTGGGCACCACCGATCTGATCGCCGCGGGCAACAAGTCGGCCTTCGCGGGCAGGCTGAACGCCTCAAACGGCTCGGAGGTTTGGGCCCTCAACTGGGGCGACGTGGGCGGAGGAGCAGCCGTGGCCTCGATGGCGGTCGACGGCTGCGATCGGATCGTGGTCGCGGGCAGCTTCTTTGGCGAGCTCGACTTCGGCGGAAGCACCGACCCCATCGATTCGGGCCACCTCGAAGCTCAGGATGCGTTCCTGGCAAAGCTCGACGCCGACGGCGTGGGCCTGTGGGCCTATGGCTTCGGCGATGACCAGCCCGGCTTTCTCCAGGCGGGACAGGGCGCGAAGCGAGTGGCGACCAACGCCGACGGCAACATCGCCGTCGCGGGCTCTTTCTTCGGCACGATCGAC
>CAYTYV010000465.1:0-5262 GCA_964441055.1 uncultured Polyangiaceae bacterium
GTAGTCGATCATGACCCGGGTCCGTCTTCGTCCTGGCTGGCCTCGGGGAAGGTCACGCGGCCGTCGCGGCAGCAAACGCCCTGGCGGGCGATGAGCAGCGGGTCGCCCTCGGCCAGCTCGCGGTGGCCCGCGATGACGATCTGGTCGCCGGGCTTGAGGCCGGACTCGACCACCACGCGCTTACGGGCAACGGCGCCGAGCTCGACGGTGCGCCAGCGGGCGACCCGGCCCTCGCTCACGAACACGCCCACCTCGTCGATGCGGGTGACCAGCCAGTCCTGCGAGATCACCAGCTGACCGCCCGCTCCCGCCGCGTCCAGGGTCACCGAGGCGATCATGCCGGGTAGCAGCTTCTCGTCAGGGTTCTGCACCGTGATGTCCGCGGCAAAGGCGCGGGTCTCGAGGTCGGCCGCGCGGTGGATGTGCGCGACCTGTCCCTCGAAGACACCCGAGCGGGCATCGGTCTGGACGCGGGCGGGCATGCCCTCCCGAAGGGCCATCACGTCGCGGTCGGACAGCGAGACCGTGACCTTGGCCGGGTCGAGCTGCACCAGGCGCAGCAGCGGCACCCCAGGCGCTGCCACCTCGCCCACCTCGATGTCCACCTTCACGATGACCCCGTCAAAGGGCGCGCGGATCACCGAGCGGGTGGCCTGGATCTGGGCCGTGCGCAGCGCCGCACGGGCCATGTCGCGCTGCGCCTCGGCCGCCTCGAGCTGCGCGCGTGGCACGGCATCGGCCGCGGCCTGCAGCCGTCGGAGCTCGCGCTCGGCCGTCTCGAGCTGGACCTGGGCCTGCTCGCGTCGCGCCACGTGGGTCGCCGAGTCGACGCTCACCAGCGCCTGGCCCTGGCGCACCCGGCTGCCTTCGGTAACCCGCACGCTTTCCACGTAGCCGCCCAGCGGGGCGGCCAGCAGCGCGTCGCGCACGCCCTGCACCTCACCGGGCACGGTCAGCCGCAAGCTGGCCTTGGAGGGCTGGATGGTTGCCACCTCGACTCGCGTGGCCGTGGCCTGGGGCACCTTGGGAGCCGAGCTAGCAGCTGGCTGGCCCGATTGGGCCTGGGCCCCGCCCTCGCATCCGCCGAGCGGCAGGGCCAGCACCGTAGCTAGCGCGATGGGGAAGATCGTTTTCATGGCGCAGCCGTGGGGGGTGCGCAGACATCGTACGCGGCATCGGGGAAACATTGGACAAGACCCAGGGCGCGGCCGCGCGCCTTCCCTCCCAGGCCCAAACCGCCTGAGCGGCTGCTAAGGCGGGCCCGGGCGTTCTAGCACTCGATGGCGAGAAGGTCACGGGCGGCAACAAAGCTTCACAAGGCGCCCGAGAGGATTGGCCTTTGTCGCCGACTGCCGTACCCTGTGGATGCTGGAGGACATCCATGGGTTTGGTCCACGCAAATCTGGTCGCGCTCTTGTTGCAGGAAAAGCCTGCTGTCCCGGTCCCGGCGGCGCCGCTCGTGGACATCCGCCACCTCGCCCACATGGTGATCATGTCGGTCGTGTTCGTGGCGATCGGCGTGGCCGTCTTCGGGATCGCCTTCTGGCTGATCACCAAGGTCACGCCGTTTTCGATCCGCAAGGAGATCGAGGACGACCAGAACACCGCCCTGGGCATCGTCATCGGCGCGGTGATTCTCGGCTTGGCCTGGATCATCGCCGCGGCCATCGACTGAGAAGGTGTGCAGCTCAGCTCGGGCTTGACCTGGGACGCACCGAGGCCCAGGCTTGCTCCCATGATTCCGGGCCGATGCCGCCGCGCCTTGCCGCGTGGGCTGGCTGCGGCCGCGCTCCTCGCGGTCGTGGCCCTGGCGGCTTGCGGCGGCGGCGATGTCATCACGCCCGGACCCACCACGGTTCCGCCCAGCTTCAAGATCCCCGTCCCTCCGCCGCTGCCGAACGGACGCCTTCCGGCAACCGTCCAACCCGAGCGCTACGCCGTGGCGCTGCGGATCGATCCGGCGGCTGACCGCTTCTCCGGAGAGGTGTTGATCGAGGTTGCCGTCGAGCGGCCCACCTCGGTAGTCGTGCTGCACGGCGCCGAGCAGCGGTTCACCAAGGCAGAGGTGCTGGCCGGTAAGCGCGCCATCCGCGCCACGCCGTCGTTCCGCCAGGCGGCTGGAGCCACCGAGCAGGCCGAGGAGCTGGTGCTAGTGGCCGCCGATCCCATCCCGGTCGGCCGCGCGCGCATCCACCTCGTCTACGATGCCCCGCTGTCCGACGAGCTTCACGGGCTGTACCGCGTCCGCCGCGGCGACGAGCACTTCGCCTTCACCCAGCTCGAGCCCGCCAGCGCCCGCCGCGTGCTGCCGTGCTTCGACGACCCGGCCTTCAAGGTGCCCTTCGATCTGCGCGTGACCGTGCCCAAGGGCAACGAGGTGCTCGCCAACACCCCGGCCGTCTCGAGCCGACCCAGCGCGGACGGCGGCAGCATCACGGTGACCTTCGCCACCACCCCGCCCATGCCCAGCTACCTCCTCGGGCTGGCCATCGGTCCGCTGGAGGTGCGCGAAGGACCGCGAGAGCCCGTGCCGATTCGGCTGGTGGCAACCCGGGGCAAGACGGCCATGGGCGGCTTCGCGCTGGAGGCGGCCGCGGCGCTGTTGGGCGTGCTGGGCGACTACCTCGGCAGGCCCTATCCCTACCGCAAGCTCGATCTCGTGGCCGTGCCCGAGCTCGCGCCCGGCGCGATGGAGAACGCGGGCCTCATCACCTTTCGCGAAGAGCTGTTGCTGCTCGACCCGGAGCGGACCTCGACCGAGTCCCGCCGCCGCGTGGCCGCCGTCATGGCCCACGAGCTCGCTCACCAGTGGTTCGGCAACCTCGTGACCATGCCGTGGTGGGACGAGCTGTGGCTGAACGAGGGGCTGGCGAGCTACATCGAGACGATCGCCGTGGACCGCTACAAGCCCGAGATGCAAGCGGGCCTGAAGCTGCTCTCGCGTACGGGCAAGGTCATGCAGCGGGACGCGCTCGCCTCGGCGCGGGCGGTGCGCCAGCCGGTTCGCTCGAGCGCCGAAGCCCCCGAGGCATTCGATGCCATCACCTACCTGAAGGGGGCGGCCGTGGTGGGCATGTTGCAGAGCTGGCTGGGCGAGGAGGCATTCCGACAGGGGCTCGGAGCCTACCTGGAGGCGCACGCCTGGGGCCACGCCACTGCCGAGGACCTATTTGCCGCGCTCGGGGGGGCCTCGGGCAAGGACGTCGCCGCCGTGGCCACGCCTTTCGTCGACCGAAAGGGGCTTCCGCTGGTGCGCGCGGAGCTCTCGTGCAAGCCGGGCGAGCGGCCCCGGGTGCTGCTGTCCCAGAGCCGCTACCCGGGGCGGCCCGAGGCCGCGGCCGAAGAGCCCGCCGAGCTGTGGACCATCCCGGTGTGCATCGAGTACGGCCAGCTCTGGCAGCGCTCCTCGGAGCGGAGCTGCGCCCTGCTCGGGGACCGATCGGCAAGCCTCGACCTGCCCGTGGTGACCTGCCCCGGGTGGATCAACCCCAACGCGGGCCATCGCGGCTACTACCGCTATGCGCTGCCCGCCGCGGGGCGCGCCGCGCTGTGGCGAGCGGCCCAGGCCCAAACGGACGCCCGCGCCGTGGTGGGCGTTCTGTCCAATGCCTGGGCGCTGGTGCAGTCGGGACAGATGCCCGCCACCGAGCTGCTCGACATGCTGGCCGCAGTCCAGCGAGCGCGACAGCCCGAGCTGGCGGCCGAGGTCATCGCCATTTTGCACGGCGTCTCGGACGCGCTGATCGAGGACGGTGCGCGCGACCGCTACCGCGCATTCGTCGCCTCCCTGCTCCTGCCCACGGCCCAGTGGCTGGGTTGGGATCGACGCGCCGCCGACACGGCCCAAGATCGCTTGCTGCGGCCGAGCGTGCTCGGCGCCCTGGGCATCCTGACCGATCATCCGTGGGTGACGAGCGAGGCCGACCGTCGAGCGCGGGCATTTTTGGCCGATCCCGAGTCGATCGATGGCGACACCGCTACCATTGCTCTGCGCGTGGCAGCGCGCCAGGCCGCACCGAGCGCGAGCTTGGACGAGCTCGAGGCCGCGCTGGCCAAGGTGCAGACGCCCGAGCAACGCGTGGCCGTTCTGCGCGCGATCGGCAGCCTGGGTGATCGGAGCGCGCGCGAGCGGGCCTTTGGCCTCATCAACCGCGCCTCCCTGCCCTCGCCGGACGCGCAGTACATCGTCGGGGCCGCGGCCGACTGGCCCGACGCTCGCGCCCATTTTCTCGACTGGCTCGGCAAGAGCTTCGGCGAGGTGCTGGCGCGCCACCGCGATTGGGGCACGTCGCACATGCTGTCGGTGGCCCGACGGATTTGCGATGCGGCGAGCCGCGATGCGGCCGCACAGACCTTCAAGCCTGCGCTGGCCGAGCTCGGCCGCGGCAGCCGTCGACTCGACGAGATATTGGAGAGCGCCGACCGCTGCATCGACCTGCGCGGGCGGCAAGCGGCGCAGGTGTCGGCCTATCTGGAACGAGGCAGGTGGTAATGGCTGGGCAGGAAAACGCGGTGTGCCACCAACAGGTGATCGAGATCCATACCCGACCGCGCGGCTTTCACGACCTACGGGCCGAGCTCGCGGCGGTCGTCCGGGACAGCGGCTGCCGCCTGGGCCTGTGCACGGTCTTCGTGCGGCACACCTCGGCAAGCCTGGTCATCCAGGAAAACGCCGACCCAGCCGTGCTGCGGGATCTGGGCCGCTGGATGGCGCGCCTGGCTCCAGAAGGCCCCGACTGGGAGCACGCCTCCGAAGGCGCCGACGACATGCCCGCCCACGCTCGCAGCGCTCTGACCCACACCTCGGAGACCATTCCCATCCGCGAGGGCCGCCTGGCGCTGGGCACCTGGCAGGCGGTGTACCTCTGGGAGCATCGCGCCCGAGCGCACCATCGACGGGTGGTGGTGCACATCTCGGGGGTGGGCTAGCCCGCTAGCCATGCACCCGCGCTCGCACCCTCGCGTCGGCCTCGGCGACCTTGCCCGCGCGGGCCTCGCGATAGGCGCGGAGCCGCTCGCCAAGCTCCGGGTTGGCCACGGCCAAAATGGCGGCGGCGAACAAGCCCGCGTTCTGCGCATTGGCGATGCCGACCGAGGCGATGGGGATCCCCGGGGGCATCTGCACCGAAGACAGCAGAGCATCCACCCCGCCCAGGGTGCCCACCGCCACGGGGACGGCCACCACGGGCAGGGTGGTATGTGCCGCCAGCACGCCTGCCAAGTGGGCGGCGAGCCCTGCGCCCGCCACGATCACGCCGAAGC
>CAYTYV010000466.1:0-5214 GCA_964441055.1 uncultured Polyangiaceae bacterium
GCCCTCACGGGTCGGGGGGCCGGCCGCGGGACCCCATGGGGCTGGCGAAGCCGCTAGTACCCCGTGCCGTAGCTGCCGCTGTAGCCTCCGCCTCCGCCGTATCCGCTGGGCGTGCCGTAGCCGGGCTGCTGCTGCGCCCCGCCCCCGCCGAACAGTTGCTGGTAGATGCTCGAAAGGCTCTGGTGGGACTCGGCCGTCAGCGCCTGGCCCGCGTGCGGCCACTGCAGGCCGTAGTAGGCCTCGACCTGGCTGCACTGCAGCGACACCACCACCTCCACGGGCTCCGGGCGGCTCGGCGACTGGAAGATCACGGACATCTCGGCGTTGGAGCAGGTCGGCGCGCCCGCCTGGAAGCTGCCGGAATCGCCGAAGATGTCGAGCAGCTCCTGCTTGAGCGCTTCGTCCATCACCTGCTGGTGTCCGGCGATGGCCCAGCGGTCCCGGTGTAGCCGCGGCTGGGCCGGCTGGGTGGGCGTGGCCCCGGGTGCGCCGGGAATAGTGCCCGGCGGCAGGTACTGCTGCCATCCCTGGAGGATCTGGTTGGCTTGCTGCTGCAGCTCGGGGGGCACGGGCAGGCCGGGAATGAGCCCGCCGCCCGGTTGGGCACCCGGCACGGCCGCAGGCGCCTGGTAGGGCTGAAGCCTGAGGACCGTGACCGAGGCGTCGTTCAGCTCGTTGAACGGCGCGGCGCGAGACACGCAGGCGACCATCAGGGGAAGGATCGAGACCAAGGCGATCGCGCCAAGAGCCCGCGATCGCGACCGGTGCTTTTTCGCTGCCATCATACGCTAGCTCCTAGCACGGCTGGCCGAGCGGGGGCAGCCATGAGCACGTTTTTCGCCGTCTCATCGGGCGGCGCAGGAGGCCAGGGGTAGCGGAATCGCACGCGCCGCCTTAGAGTTGCCTCGGGCGGATGTCGTCGGCGAAAATCGAAGGTGAGGCGCAGTCGGTGCGGGCGGTCCGAGAGGCCGCGGCCGAGGGGGCCGAGCAGGCTGACCCGCGCGAGGTCGAGCAGGCCGACGCGCGCCTGGAGCAGCTTCTCGACCGGGTCGCCGAGCGGGACGAAGCGGCGGCTGCGGCGGCGGCGCGGCTCGAGCCGCGACCTGAGGTGGCCACGTCGGCAGCGACGCTGACGGCCGTGGCCATGTGTACCGCCACGCCCACCTCGCTTCGGGGGCGACGGGTGAGCCTGCGGCAACGCGGCACCGTCAGCTCGGTCGAGGGCGAGCTCGGTCCCGGGGTGGCCCGCGAGCTGGTCGAGCGCGCGATACGGGACGGAGAGGCCGTGCTGGTGGAGTGTCCGGCTGGACGCGCGCCGGTCGTGGTGGGCGTCGTTCAAAGCCGCATTCCGCGCGAGATGACCATCAAGGCCGGAAAGGTGCACATCGATGCCGAGCAGGAGCTGCTGCTGCGGTCGGGCCGCTCCGCCATGCGCCTGCGGCAAGATGGCGACGTGGAGCTCGTCGGCGGTCGGATCGCGGTCATGTCGCGCGGTCTGTTCCGGCTGGTGGGCCGGGTGCTCCGGCTGAACTGAAGTTTTCCCCGCAGCCGGGCGGATTTGCTAAGTTGGGCCCTGGGCGGAGCTGGCGAGCCGTTCCCTGCTTTTCGCCAGGCTTTGCCCGGTACCCATTCACCAGGAGATAGCGAACCGCGTCCACATCCCGTACGCGGGGGCGGACCTTGCCGGTCGGCGAGGCCTTTGCTACCCGCGGAACTTGGTCTGCAGCACAAGCGCACGAATCGCTCCGACGTGACCAGCTCTCACAAACCACCTGGCCCGATCCGCAAGCGCACGCTCATCGGCGACCGCTACGAGATCCGACAAAGCCTCGGCAAGGGAGGTATGGGAGAGGTTTTTCTGGCCTTCGACCGCTCGACCCAGCAGACCGTGGCGCTGAAGGTCGTTCGCGACGAGTCCCGCTTGCCCGGCGATGACGAGGCCCTGCGGCAGGAGGCGCTACTGGCCCGTTCCGTGGGGCACCCGAACGTGTGCCGCGTGCACGATCTGGCGCCCAGCCCCTGGGGGCCCATCCTGGTGATGGAGCACATCGCCGGTCAAACGCTGCATACGCACATCCGACGGCGCAAAGCGCAGGGCGGCTACAAGCCGGACGATTTCCGCAAGATCGCCCAGGAGACCTGCGACGGGCTGGCCGCCATCCACGCCCAAGGGCTGGTGCACGGCGATCTGAAGCCGGGCAACGTGATGGTCACCGACGACCGCGCGGTTATCCTGGACTTCGGCTTCGCCCAGGAGCGCGCGCGGGCGGCCTCGCGGCGGCCCGGCTCTCCCCCGGATGGCGGCACCCCGAACTACATGGCGCCAGAGCGGCTGCGCAGCGGTGGCGCGAGCCCGGACGACGATCTGTACGCCCTGGGGCTCACGCTCTGGGAGATGTGGACTTGCCGCGTGCCCGAGCCCGGCAACAAGCCGCGCGGCAAGCCGATGCGCTCGCAGATCATGTTCGACTGGCCGAGCCGGTTGTCGGTTGACGAGGTCAAGCAGGTGTTCCTGGGGCTGAGCCCAGACCCCGACATGCGGCCGCGGGCGCGCCACATGCGCTTCTTCAATCCCGCCCAGCTCACCACCAGCCCGGTCCAGGTTCCGCGGCCGCGGCTCAACGCTGGACCGCCCATAGGCCGCGGGCAAATGGCGCAGTTCAGCCCCGATGCCCAAGCCCTGCTGGTGACCTACGCCACCAACAGCGCCGACATCGTGGGTGAGGTGTTCGCGCTGGATCGGTCGGAGATGACGCTGGGGCGGCAGGCGGGTCAGGACATCTGTCTGTCCGAGGCGACGGTATCCGGCAGGCACGCCGTGCTGCGCTGGCAGGCGGGCTCCTGGGTCATCGAGGACCTGGGTAGCACCAACGGCACCTATGCCGACCACGACTACGATCGCAAAAAGCGGGTCACCCTGTTCCACGGGGCCGAGGGGCAATTGGGGGAGCTGCGGGTCAAGCTGGTCAGCTTCCGCGGCCGCTCTAGGCACCACAAGCGCGCCCGAGAGTACCTCGCCCAGCGCGACGGGCTGACGGGCCTGTTGGTGCGGGATCACTTGATGAGGGCCATCTCGTCGGAATGCGAGTTCGCCGAGTGGGTGGAGGCGCCCATGCAGGTCGCCCGCTATGAGCTTCACGGACCCAACCGAGGCGTCAGCGATCGCCCCACCATCCTCGAGATGCTCGCGCTGCGAAGGGTGGCGCAACGGGTGATCGAGCTGACCGAGATGCTGCTCAGCAGCCTGCTGCCCGTGGTGGCCGGCCGCACCGGCCCGCTCAAGTTCACCGTGTCCATGGTGGGGCCCACGCTGGAGGAGGCCCGGCACGTGGTCGAGCAGGTTGTGGCTCAGGTGCGGGGATTGCTTCCGGAGAGCATCGAGCTGGCGGTCACCTTGGTGAAGTGGGAGCCCGGCAAGTCGGTCAAGAGCCTTGTCGAGTAGCGCGCGTAGCAGATAGCTGGACTCATGCGGTTGCGCTTTCCATCGACCCCCTCATCGCCGCCATCGCCGTATCGGCAGCTGGGCTCGGGCGGGCAGAACCCCGTTCGGGTCCAGATGATCATCGCGCTGGTGGCGGGGCTGGTGCTGGTGGCCGTACCGCTGCACCTGTGGCGCCGTCCAACGCCCGAGACCGACAGCGCCGCACCCGTGGGCTCGGCCGATGGGGGAATCGCCTGGATCGATGGCGCGGTTCCCTACGTACCCCTGGTCGACGCCTCGGCCTTGACCCCCACGGTCAAGGTCTCGCCGTTCCAGACGATTCGCTGCCAGGACCCGGGACCCGGCAAGACCCCCCCCGAGCGCTGCGACCACATTACCTTTTTCGAGGATGCCCTGGCGCGTGCCATTCGCGAGAACGCCCTGTGCGCACCCCAGACGAAGAAGGGCGGCACGGTGAGCTTCGTCATGGACATCAGCTTTCGTCGCAAGCAGCTCAGGATCTATCGCGGCAAGAGCAGCACGCTGTCCAAGAGCGCCACCAAGGAGCTGTTTCGCTGCATCGATCGCGCCATGCCCACGCCCGAGTGGGGCTCGATTCCGCACCAGCATTCCCGCTACGTCGTCAACGTCAAGGCGACCTACCCGCCGAGCGAGCTGTTCTAGCCGCTACGGTCGCTCAGCCAGCGGCTCATGGGCAGCCAGACGCGCTCGGGTGCGTGCTGGCCCGCCACCACGCCGATGTGCCCGCCTGGCGCTAGCCGGAAGGTCTTGTCCGGCGAGCCGACGACGTCCACGATCCGGCGAGTAGCCTCGGCCCGGGCGATGTTGTCGCTTTCGCCAGCGAAGGCCAATAGCGGACAGGTGATGGAGGCCAAGTCGCAGCGGCGCCCGTCGAAGGACAGCTTCCCGGACACCAGCCGGTTGCCCGAGATGACCTCCTTGACCATCTGCTTGAAGGCCTCCTTGGGGTAGGGGATGAGGTCATTGACCCAGGTGTTGACGGCATCGAAGCTGCGCACGTAGCTCTCGTCGTACAGGTGGGCCGCCAGATCGGCGTACTTGGTCACCAGGCGCGCGCCGCTCATCAGCTTGAAGCCGAGCGAGCTGAGGCCGCCCGGGACGTTGCCGATGAGGTCCAGCGCCAGGTCCAGGCCCAGCACGCCCAGGCGGGCACCGAGGTAGAGAATGCCCATCTTGGCAAAGTCGACGGGCGCGCCGATGGTCACGATGCTGCGGACGCGGTCGTCCCGGAAGGTGCCCACGTGCAGCAGGCAGAAGATGCCACCCATGCAGTAGCCGGCCATGTTGAGCTCGGCGGCGCCGGATCGATCGAGCACGCCCTCGACGCAGCGCGGCAGGTAGTCGAGCACGTAGTCGTCGAGCCGGACCTGCTGGTCGCGCTCGTCGGGTACGCCGAAATCGACGAAGTACACGGCGAAGCCTGCGTTGCGCAGCGTGCGCAATAGCGAGTGGTCTGGCCGCAGGTCGTAGACGTAAGGGCGCACCATGAGCGGCGGCACCAGCAGCACGGGGGTGGACTGCGGCTCGACCAGCGGCAGCTCGAAGACGTCGTGCCCCAGCTCGAAGCGCTCGCTGCGCACGGGTCGCACGCGGCAGAGCCGAAGCTTGCCGTGCTCGAGGATCACGTCGTGGGCCGCCGAGCCCATGCCGCGGCGCGCCGCGCCGTCCACCGCGTAGATGGCCCCGTTGACCGCGGACAGCACGGCCCGATCCACCGTGCGCTGTACGGTGCGGCCGAGCTTGCCGGTGGG
>CAYTYV010000467.1:0-5206 GCA_964441055.1 uncultured Polyangiaceae bacterium
ACGCGGGCACTGCCGACGGCGGCCCGCCGCCTGACGGCGGGGGCACGGGCGGCGGAGCAACGGGCGGCGCGGGCGCAGGTGGATCCGCGGCGGGCGGAAACGGCAGCGGCAATGGTAGCGGCTCCGGGGACGATGACGATGACGACGAGGCGAGCTGCGCCATACGCGGCGACGCGCCCGCGGGCTCGCCGCCGAACGGCGGGGTCTTGGCGGCGTTGGCACTGCTGGCGGCCGCGCAGATCCGACGGAGACCGCGGCGGAGCTAGGCAACAAAGCGTCTAGCCATCGGCGAACGGCTAAGGAGAAGCGGATGCGCGTTCAGCTCGCTGGCTACAACGTCGACACCGCCGTCCTCGCCGAGGCGCGCGAGCGGGGGGTGGATCCCGAGCTCCTAACCCCCGAGCCCATCTCGGCGGCCTACGCCCGCATCAGCCGCTACGACAAGCCGGTCGATGAGCTGCGACGCGTCGCGCGGAGCGAGGTCGCCAAGGCGCGCCGCTCGAACGAGCGCATCATCTGGCAGATGGGCCACCACTCGGTGGCCGAGCACGCCGTGTTCAACTTCGACGTGATCGGGGTATCGCGGCTCGCCATCGAGGCCTTGGAGCACTTCCGCCTGGGCTCGTACACCGAGAAGTCCCAGCGCTACATCACCCTGGACGGCGACTACGCGGTGCCCGAGGAGATCGCCGAGGCCGGCCTTTCCGCGGCGCTGGGCGAGCTGGTCGCCGAGCAGAGCGCGCTCTACCGCGAGATCCATCGGCGCCTGCTCGACGCGCTCACGGCCGAGCGTCCCGAGCAGGCGGCCACCAAGGGCGGCAACAGGCTCCTGGATGGCGAGGCCAAGGAGGACGCGCGCTACGTGACAGCGCTGGCGACCGAGGGGCAGCTGGGGCTCACCTTCAACGCCCGCAACCTCGAGCTGGCCATCCGCCGCTTGGCCGCCCACGAGCTCGCCGAGGTGCGCGAGCTGGGCCGCAGGCTGTACGACGAGGTCCGGCAGGTGGCCCCCTCGCTGATCCTGTTCGTCGAGCCCTGCCCGCACGACCAGCAGACCTACGCCCGGCTGACCGAGCTGGCCGCGCGCATGTGTCAAGCGCAGGACGCGCCCAAGGCGCAGGCTGAGGGCGCCCCTGGCGCGCAGCAGCCGCACGAAGGCTTGGTACGGCGGATCGACGCCACGGCCGATGCCGACCGACGACTGGTGGCGGCGCTGCTGCACACCGTAGGCGGGCGCTCTTATGACGAGTGCTATGACCGCGCGCGCTCTCTCGCGCAGAGCGAGGCCAGCGGGCTCGTCGCCGAGGCCATGCGCAACATGGAGCTTTTCGACTCGGTGTTGCGCGAGTTCGAGCACGTCGGCTGCAGCTTCGAGCTGGTGGTCTCGGCGGCCTGCTTCGGCCAGCTCAAGCGCCACCGCATGATGAGCTTGACGGCCCAGCCCTACGATCCCTGCCTGGACTTGACCATCCCGCCCGCGATCGAGCGGCTCGGGCTCGGCGACCGGGTGCGCGCGCTGGCCGACCGCGCCGAAGAGCTGGCGCGGCGCATTGCCGAGCACGCCCCGCACGCCGCGCCCTACGCGCTCACCAACGCCCATCGTCGGCGGGTGCTGGTCAGCCTCAACGCCCGACAGCTCTACCACGTCTCTAGGCTGCGCGAGGATCGCCACGCCCAGTGGGACATCCGCTCCATCGCAGCCGAGATGATCCGCCAGGCGCGAGAGGTGATGCCACTCGCGCTGATGCTGACCGGAGGCAAGGACGCCTACCCCGCGCGGTACGAGACGCTGTTCGGCGAGCCCCCCAAGGTGCTCGAGGCCAAGCCGCCTGGGGGTTGAGAAGGGCAGCTGACAAGCCCGGAGGCGACGGCGCGACCGCGCGAGCGACCGGGCCGCGCTTGTTCGACGCCCCAGGGCCCGCTACGACATCGTTATGTCTGCTTGCACCACCGCCACACCGCGCACCTCGCAGGAAAGGTCGCGCAATGGATCGCCGCTTGCCGAACGGCAGCGGGGCGCCGAGAAGCGCGCCGCGACTGCTCGACGCCGGATCTATCGTGCCTGCCTCTGGGCGCTCGTCGCTGGGCAGCTTGCGCTCGGCGCTTGCTCGGCCGCGCGGCCAGCGGCCGACGAGCCGGCCGCCACAGCCTTGCCAAGCGCTGGCCCAACCGAGACGGCCGCCGCGTTGGTCCCCGAGAGCGCCTCGCCAGCGTCCACGGCTGCCGCCTCTACCGCACCTGCAGCCGCTGGGTCGGGGAGCGCGCGGCCCGAGCCCGAGCCCGAGCAGGCCTTGACCGCCGCGACGACGCCCAAGGCCTGCCCCGAGGACATGGTGCTGGTCGACGGCGACTACTGCACCGAGCTCGAGGTTCGCTGCCTCAAAAAGTGGCACGCGCCCCAGAACAACCTGTGGGTCTGCGAGAAGGTGGCCGAGCCGACCCGCTGCGTGGGCGAGACGGTGCCCAAGCGCTACTGCATCGACCGCTACGAGTTCCCCAACCGCAAGGGCGTGCGCCCCATGGTCATGCAGAACTTCTACCAGGCCCAGGTTCACTGCGCCAAGCGAGGCAAACGGGTGTGCACCGAGAGCGAGTGGACCATGGCCTGCGAGGGCCCCGAGCGGACGCCCTTCCCCTACGGCTACGTGCGCGATGCCACCAAGTGCCACGGCGACCAGCCGTGGGGGCACCCCGACGGCCCCAAGCTGCGCCGCCGCGATCCCGCCGAGCTCGAGCGGCTCTGGCAGGGCGTGCCCAGCGGAAGCCAACCCGAGTGCGTGAGCGGCTACGGCGTCTACGACATGCCCGCCAACGCCGACGAGCTGGCCGCCTCGGAGAGCTACGGCCGCGGCCCCAAGGCCGACTTCGACAACGTGACCACGGGCGGCCCCTGGTACCTGGGCGTGCGCAACATGTGCCGCCCCAAGATCTACCCCCACGACGAGAGCTTCGCGTACTACTACCTGAGCTGGCGCTGCTGTAAGGAGGCCGACGGCAAGCCCACCGATCCGCGGGCTCCCAAGCAGATCAAGCGGGGCATGGACTGGACGCGCGTCGAGTGGCTGGCCGAGCACTCCTGGATGCTCCCCTTCAACCCGCTGGTGCCCGGCGATCCGGGCTACAACTCTGCTGGCCCGCGATAGCGCCCCCGCCGCTGGCGGATGCATTGCTCGATGTATGCCGCGCCATAGTGCTGTTCGGCGTCATAGTGGTTATGGCCGCGGCAGCGCAATGTGACATTCTCCACCGTGGACTCGCCTCCCCGGGCAAAACCCTCGATATGGTGTAGCTCGAGCCCGCCCGTCTCCGCGCATCGGCGACCCAGGGCGTCGACAAAGGTGCAACGCAGGCCGTCGCGCGCGGCCACGGCGCGCTTGACCGCGGCGGGGATGTAGCGAGAGCGAGGCTTGGGGCGGGCTGGGGCCGACGAGCGCGGACGGTCGGTCACCGCCAGCTTGCGTCGCAGGAGCTTATGGAGCAGAAGGTCCAACGCCCGCTCGCAGATGACCTCCAAGTCGCCGCTCGGCAGCTCGTGCCGCATCAGATCCTGAGCCTGCTGCAGCTTGTCGTAGAGCGATTGCCCCGCGGTGAGCTGCACTTTGAACCGGCCAGGTGCGAGCGGCTGCATCAGAGCTCCGCGGCGCCCACGCGGCCTGGCTCTTTCTGGCGCGAGTCCGTCGGTCCCGTCGGCGGCGTCCGCCGTGCTTGCGGCCTCTGGAGCGCCGAGCGAGCTCGAAGCCGCACCCGGCCTCTCCCCCGCCGCCTCGGACGGCCGCTCCTTGTTGACCGCCGCACTTCTAGCGTCTGTGCGCCCTTCGGCCTTCTCGGCCGCAGCGCCGCCAGGACGCCGCAGCCTGGGTCCGGGCAGCCTGCGAAGCTGCGACGGCACGTCTGGCTGGGGAAAGTGCTCAGCGATCAGTAGCTGCAGCTCGCGTTTGGTTTTTCCAACGGCGGCCGCGAGCAGCTGCCGATGGTTGGCCGGGGTGAGGTGGGGCGAGAGCAAACAGATCGCCGTCAGATGCAACGTCCCCTCCGCCACCAGCTCGAGCAGCAAGGGGAACTGTCGGCCGAGCCGCGCGGCGCGGATGTGCCGATATGCCGCCGCCTCAGATAGGTACAGCCGCGCCGTGCAGTAGCCGAACATGGACGAGCAAGCCTCGCCCAGGTAGAGCTTTCTGCAGTCGACCTCGCCCAAGTGCACCAAGAGCTCGGCGGTAAGCTGCCCGCGCCTCGAAACGAGCCGCTCGAGCCGGCCAAGCAGCTCGGGACCCTGGAGCCGAGCCAGCGCTTGCGCCAGCTGGTCGAGCGAGCGCGCCCGGAAGCCCTTGGACACGGCCGTGTCCTGGATCTGGTGATAGTCTGACGTGACGCGGTCGTTCACGGTATCTCTCCTCTGCCGTAGCTGCGGCCCAATCGATGCCTGCTATCGCCACCATGGCGGAAGCACGGGCGAGCTAGAGGGCGCCAGCGTCGAACGGCTGCCAAAACCAATGCCTCTATGAATGGGAGCCTCAATCCCGGGGCCGCTGAACGCCTACTGAAGGCCCGATTGCACCTTCGGATGACTTCAGGCTCATTTCTTGTGGCGCGCGGACAGTGGGTGGCCCACTACAGCGCCCCAAGAGCCATCCCCGGCGGGAGCGACACTCCACACCTCTGCCGGGCCCCGAAAGTGGTTGCGCAAAATCGACCGTCGAAATCCTGCTCAGCCTCGCGCGAACGCCGTCGCCATCGGGGAGGCCGCGTTTCGGCCGCTCGTCATAGAGATGCCGAGTCGAATCTAGTGGCGTCAGGACGCCGTTGACACATGTAATCAGATGCGTTACATGATTACAGCGATTCGAGGCTTCGCAGACCGCGCGACCGAGGACTTGGCAGCAGGCAAGAACACGGCTCGTGCTCGCAAGATCCCCGCGGATTTGCGCCGCAGTGTGCTCCGCAAGCTACAGCTCATCCACCGAGCCGCCAACCTCAACGACTTACGGGGGCCTCCCGGCAACCACCTAGAAGCCCTCAAGGGAGACTTGACGGGCCACTACAGCATACGGATCAACGAGCAGTGGCGCGTCGTCTTCCGATGGGTCGATGGCGATGCCTTGGATGTGCGAGTCAGCGACTACCACTAGGAGAGTGCTCACCATGCCTGTCATCCAAGTGCCGATTCACCCAGGCGAGATACTGGACGAGGAGTTCCTCAAGCCCGGCG
>CAYTYV010000468.1:0-5196 GCA_964441055.1 uncultured Polyangiaceae bacterium
CGGCTTCTATGCCAAGCGCACCACCAAGCTCGCCGACGTCCCCTTCGATCTGGACGGCAGCACTTTCGGCGCGGTGGGGCGCCCCGGTCTGCACCTGGCCTTCTACCCCAGCCGACACTTCAAGCTCCACGCGGGCCCCGAGGGGCTCATCTACTTCGGCAAGAGCACGCCCGACCACGACAAGGTAGAGCAAGTCGTCGATGGGCAGAGCTACGTGATCGAGCGGGAGTCCGAGACCTTCATCGCCGTGGATGCCGCCTTCAAGGTGGGCATGAGCTACGTGTTCTGAGCGCGGGCCAAACGGCGATGTGTGGCCGCGGGCTTGTCGCCGTCGCAGCGATGGCTTTGCTCGCCTGCGGCGGGGCTCCCATTGGCGCTTGGAGCAACGGCGATGGATCCGCGCGGGCCGCACGAGCGCAGGCGCCCGCGGTCAGCGGAGCGGTGCCGAGCAGCACCGAAGCGGCAGCCTCGGCAAGCGGCGATCCCGACGCGGGCCCGAGCCCGACGGTGGCCGTTCCAGATGCCGCGTCCTCCGCCCCGCCCGCGCCCTACCCCCTGTTTGCCCACGTGCCGAGCCTCGCGCCCGCGCTCGCCAGAATCGCCTTTTCCGACTACCCGAGCCCGGTCCAGCGCCTCGGCTCGCTCGAGCGGCATCTCGGAACGGGGCCGCTCTACGCAAAGCGCGACGACCTGTTGGGCGATCCCTTTGGAGGTGGCAAGCTGCGCAAGCTCGAGCTCGCCTTGGGAGCGGCCCGGGCGCGGGGATGCCGCGCGGTCGTCACCTTTGGCGGCGTGGGCTCGAACCACGCGCTGGCCACGGCGCTCTACGCACGGCGAGCAGGGCTGCGGGCGATTCTAATGCTGGTGCCCGAGCCGCCCAACGAACGGGTGCGTCATCGCCTGCTGGCCGAGCAAGCCTTGGGCGCGGAGCTGCGCCACTATCACAGCCTGGACCGCGCCAAAGCTGCCGCGCGTCGGCTGCGCGCGGGCTCGCCCGGCGATCCGCCTCCGTGCGTCATCGCGGCGGGAGGCTCGTCGGCCGTGGGCAATGCGGGCTTCGTGAGCGCCGCATTCGAGCTCAAGGACCAGATCGCGCGCGGAGCGCTGCCTGAGCCGGATCGGATCTATCTGGCCGCGGGCACGGGGGGCAGCGCCGCGGGGCTTTGCCTGGGCCTTGCCGCAGCGGGCCTGCGCAGTCGGCTGATGGCGGTGCAGGTCGCCCCCAATGCGAGCCTAGCGCAGATTCGGCGGCAGCACGCAGAGCTCCTCGACGCGCTGCGCCTGCTCGATCCGAGCTTCCCCGACCTGCCCTTCGACCCGGGCCGCATCGAGCTCGTACGAGGCCAACTGGGCGCGGGCTATGCCCGACCCACGGCCCAGGGCAGCGGGGCCATCGAGCTGTTCCAGCAGCACGCTGGCCTCGAGCTCGACGACACGTACACGGGCAAGGCGCTCGCGGCCTTGCTGGAGCACGCCCCGCGGCTTGCGCACGAGGTGGTGCTCTTCTGGAACAGCTACGACGCGCGGCGCCCCGACGTCGGCGACACGCGGCCCGAGGATCTACCAGCGGACCTCCAGGGCTACTTCCGCTGACGGCCGAAAGCCGAAAAACGGACACCTTCACCCGAGCCAATGCGGCTACGATGCGCTCGTGGCAAATTCGTCGACGACCGTTACCGCAATTACTGGTGCCTCGAGCGGCATTGGGCAGTGCGCCGCCCGGCTCTTCGCCCGACGAGGCGATCGGGTGGCTTTGGTGGCGCGGCGCCTCGACCGACTCGAGGCCTTGCGGCACGAGCTCGAGGCCGAAGGACACGACGCGCTCGTCATCGGCGCCGACCTGGCGGTGCAGGCCGATACCGAGGCGCTGATCCCCCGAGTGCTCGAGGCATTCGGCCGCATCGACGTGCTGGTCAACAATGCGGGCTACGGAAAGCAGTGTCGCTTCGAGGCGATGACCGCGGCCGAGGTGGCCCGCATGCTCGCCGTCAACGTTCAGGCGCCGATGAGCTTGGCGCGCCAGGCGGCCCGTCACATGACCGAGCGGGGCTCGGGCAGCATCGTCAACGTGGCCTCGGTGGGCGGGCTCGTCGCGCATCCGCTCAACGTGGCCTACTGCACCACCAAGCACGCCCTGGTGGGCTTTTCCAAGGCGCTACGGCTGGAGCTTCGGGGAAGCGGGGTGATGGTCACCGCGGTCTGTCCCTCCTCGACGCGGACCGAGTTCTTCGACGTGGCTCAGGGCGACATCCCCTTTGACCGGGTCGTCTGGGCCACGGCCGTTTCGGCCGAGCGGGTGGCCCGCGCCATCGTCAAGGCCTCCACGCGCAACCGAGCGGTGGTGTTCCCGAGCTGGGGGGCGCGCGCGCTGGTGCTCGCCGACCGATGGCTGCCCGGGCTCAGCGCCGCGGGCAACCTGCGCTATCGCGACAAGGTGCTGGCCATGGCCAAGGGCGACCAGGACGAGTAAGGCCCCCCCGTGACGACAGTGCGAGGCGCTGCCCCAGAAAGGCCCACGGGTCGCCTACAGCGCGGCCGTCAGGATGGCACCGAGCTCGGCCTGCTCGAGCTCGATGGCGTTGCCCTTCATCGAGCTCGAACGCGCCGCCTTGGACGCCACGTCGGGCAGGTCGCTCGGCGTCACGCCGTAGACCGACAGCGGCGGTAGGGCGAGCCGCGCGCCCAGCTCGCGGAGCCAGGTCACCACATCGCGGGCCCGGGCTTGTGCCTGCCCCGTCAGGATCCGCGCGACCTCGTGGTAGCGTTCGAGCACCTCGCTCTCGGGCGCGCGCGTTCCGAGCGCCTCCACATTGGCTTGCACCACGTGAGGAAGCAGCAGCCCGCAGACCGCACCGTGCGGGGCTGGAAACATGCCACCAAGAGGACCGGCCAGCCCGTGGACCGCCCCCAGCTTGGCATTGGCGAGCGCCAGCCCGCCGAGCAGGCTCACCAGGCTCATGTCTCGCCGCGCCTCGGCGTCGCGACCGTCGCGATAGGCGCGCCCGAGCGACCGCGCCGCCAAGCGCATCCCCTCACGGCACAAGGCATCGGTGATGGGGTTCGGGCGGCTCGAGACAAAGGGCTCGAGCACCTGGGCGAGCGCATCCAGACCCGTGCTGGCGGTGATAGCGGGCGGCAGCGGGTGGGTGAGCTCGGGATCGACCAGCGCCAGCTCGGGCAGCATGAGGGGGCTACGCAAGCTGACCTTGACGCGATGCGCCTCGGAGCGAAGCACGGCGTTGCGCGTCACCTCCGCCCCCGTGCCTGCGGTGGTGGGCACGGCGATATAGGGCAAGGACGGGTTTTGCAGCGCCTTGCCGCGGCCGATGACCTCGAGGTAGTCGAGCGGCTCGCCCGGGTTGGCGGCCAGCGCGGCAATGGCTTTGCCCGCATCCAATGCGCTGCCGCCGCCGAAGCCGATGACCAGATCGCAGGCGTTTTGTCGGGCCAGGGAGGTGCCCTGCTCGGCCGTGGCCACATCGGGCTCGCCCGCGACCGAAAAGACGAGCGCCTCCACGCCGCTTTGCCCGAGCGCCTCGCGCGCCACGGTTGCGCGCTCGGCATCGCCGCCTGTGACGAGCAGCGCGCGACGGCCACAGCGGGCCGCCTCGGCACCCAGCTCGGCCACTACGCCGTCGCCAAAGCGGATGCGGCTGGCAGTGGCGAACTCAAAGGGCAACGGGGCCACCGAGCTAGCCCCAACCCGGGCCGTCGGGAAAAGCGTTGTCGTATTTCACGGCGTGCCGTGGCTCGGCCATCATCGGCGCGACCGTATCCCGCCAGGCCTGGTAGTGAGCGGTCTCCTTGTGGCGGGCTGGATCCTCGGCGGTGCGGTACACCTCGACCAGCACGAAGCGCGTCGGATCGTCGAGCTGCTGGATCACGTCGAAGCGCGCCACCCCCGGCTCCTTCACGCTCTGGGAGGCGTTGGCGATGCTCGCTTCGCGAAAGGCCTCGACCGACTCGGGTCTGACGTGAACGTGAACGTGTACGACGAGCATGGCTCTCCCTCCTCGCTTGCCTGCTCCGCACCGAGCGGCGCCGACGAGACCTACGGCCGGGCAGCGTAGCCGAACTGTAGCGTCGCGAACACTGTGGGCGGCGGGTCAGCGCGAGCGCCACGACGCCCGCTGAATCACGGCGGGCTGCCATCCCAGCCCGCGAGCCGAGCCCACAGCCACCAGGCCGCGCGGCCCTTGAGCACGCAGTTGAGGTTGGCCTCCTGCGGGTCCTCCGAGTGGGCGCAGTCGTGGCAGCCATCATAGCCGGATACGCCCTCACCCGTGGTCAGCTGCGTGAGCTCGTGGCCGGGGTTGGCGGCGCACCACTGCTCGCCCCAGTTGCCGCCGTCGTAGTCGAGGTCGTCGCACAGGTAGGCGTCCCAATAGTAGTTGCCGTCGGGGTCGTAGGCCTCGATGTCGGCGAAGTCGAACAGCCAGCGATCGTTTGCAGCGCAGTGTTGGCGGATGAGCTCGTTGTTGTAGTGGATGCTGTCGGGCTCGGTGGTCTCGCCCTCGCACTCGGAGTGGCCGGTCATGAACACGAAGTGGACCTCCGGGTACTCCTCGACCAGCTTCTCCATGTTGTCCACGTAGCGCTGGGCGTCGTGCTCGTCGATGCTGCACCACGACCACACCACCACGTTGACGTGGCTGTTGGCGGGCTCGTCGAGCAGCGCGCGCGTGCCCACCACCCAGGGGGTGTCGCCATTGCCATCCTCCCAGTCGCCCGTGCTCAGATCCTCGCAGTCGGCCTCGATGCCGTAGTCGTCCAGGTCGAGGGCGTTCGGATCGGCGCCGTCGTCGTCCCAGGCGTAGAGCCCGCCAAAGGCCGGAAAGGCCTGGAGCGCGTCCATGCCCGTGATGAGCTGGCTGCCGTGCGAGGTGTGCTGGTAGGCGATGTGCAGGTCGGCGATGGCCTGCTCGATGGCCGACTGGGGGATGGCCGCGAGATCGGTGTTGGTGTGGTCGGCCACCCGATCGGCCGCGCCGCCCGTGCCCGTACCCGTGCCCGTGCCCGTACCCGTGCCCGTGCCCGTACCCGTACCCGTACCCGTACCCGTACCTGTGCCCGTGCCCGTTCCGCCACCGCCGTTTCCGGGAGGGCCGTCGCCCGATTCCTCGGAGTCGCAAGCCATCAAGGCCAAGATGGGCAGAAGCACGAATGCCAGTCGTCGCAGTGAAGTCATGGGCAAGC
>CAYTYV010000469.1:0-5178 GCA_964441055.1 uncultured Polyangiaceae bacterium
CCGCCGTCGGTGGTGCCCGCGTCCGGGGGATCGCCGTCGCAGAAATCCGCCGTCAGGCAGTAGTACTCCTGCTGGCCGATGTCCTCGCAGCAGCCTCCGGCGAGCTCGCTACACGGATCGCCCGGCTCGCAGGGGCGGGAGCAGAAGCTGCTGTCCGAGGTGTAGATGCAGGTGTCGGCGCCCAGGTTGGGGTTGCAGAAGGGCAGGTTCTCGTTGCCCGGGTAGGCACACGGGTCGCCCATTCCGCCCTCGAACTCGTAGCTGGGTGGCCCCGAGCCGCAGGGATCGGCCGACGGAGCAAAGTCGACGTAGAGGGTGTACGAGCCCGCGTGCTCGAGCCCACTGCCATAGCTATCGGCGACCACGTAGTAGGTGCCGCAGTCGATTTCGTGGGTGAAGTCGGTGTGGTCGCGGGCGATGCAATCATTGGTATTCATCGAGGTGTACAGATGCACGTCGATGTCTACCGGGTTGGTGCAGCTCACCGAGACGGTCAGCGTGCCGGGCTCGGTGGCGGTGAACTGGTAGATGTACTCGGGACCTTGCTCGGGCGTGCTCGGCGCATCCGCGCAGCCATCCAGGACATCGCTAGCCGATTGCAGCGTGTTGCGCGAATCGGCGTAGTCGTCCGAGTCGATGATGATCGGATTATCGGCGGTGCCGATCGGGTTGCCACCCGGGGCTCCCTCGATGTCCTCGAAGCGCCGCGGCAAGTAGCCGTCGACCCACGACCAGCCCGGCATGCTCTGGTGGACGTTGTAGAAGACCGACTCGAAGAAGACCGGATCGCCATTGCCCAGCTCGTGACTGAACAGCACCACGTGGTAGCCGGCCTCGTTGAGCGCATCGCCAGCCAGCAGATCGTCAACGCTGCCGAGCTCGGTGGAGATGTTCGGGATGCTCGAGGTGGTGTGATGGCCGACGTCCCAGCACTTGCTCACGTAGCCCGAGCAGTCGAGCCCGGAGGTGCACTCGAAGATGGGGCCATAAGGCTCCGAGCCCGCGCCGTAGCCATCGGCGATTTCCTGGTCGAAGGTGAACAGGCTCTGGTAGCCGCCCCAGTCGTAGGGAAGCCCCATGTAGTCGCCTGGCAGGTAGACGCTTTGGTAGCCGCTGTCGCACCAGGCGGTCAGGTTGGCGCTGGTGCAGCGCCAAGGGTGGAAGGCGAAGGCCTTGGCCCGCACCATGACCTCGTCACGGGTGATGGCTTCGGCGGTCGTCGAGGCGGCAGCCGCGCAAAGGGCCACGGCCGCGACGAGCGGCAAGCGGAGCCGTCGAAGGTAGCCTCGGGCGGTCATGGCGAGGCCTCCTCGGCGGCAGCCGCGTTCGGCAGCCGCCAGCTTCGGAGCCGCAGCCCCTCGGGCTCGGCGTGGATGAAGGCCAGCCGTCCACCGCCCACGGCAAGCTCGGTCCCAGGGAGGTACAGGCCCGGACGGGGCAGCGGTTCGTCGAGGAGGACCTCGCCCGAGGCGGCGTTCATGCAGTAGCACCTGCGGCTCACCGCGATCTCGCCCGAGCCCGGGCTCGAGCTCACCTGTTCGAGGCGCAGGCAAACGGTGTTGCCAAGGGCGCCGACCACTCGAGCGGCCCGTACCTCGCCCGCGATCCCATGGGTGGCCGCTTCGGCGTTGCGCGGCGAGCCCAGGGTGGGCGCTGTCAGGACGGCGATCTCGGCGTGGCCGTCGCGCACCCGGGCGATGACCCCGCGGCCGTCGGCCAGAAAGGCCGCGCCGCTGCGCTTGGACCGGAGCGAGGTGGCGACGGCCATGGGCGCTGCCGGGCTGCCCAGCGGAATGGTGTCCTGGTGGCCGTTTCGCACGCTTAGCCGACGCGAGGGGCCGAGCGAGAGCGCCTGGACCTCGTGAAAGATGCGCGGCAGCCGAAGCTCGCCGCCTGGCGTGCCGTCGGGACCGAAGAGCCACGCCGTGGCGTGCAAGGGGCTGTAGGCCGCGAAGGCGCCGTCCGGCCCGGCTACCAGCAGCGCGGTGGGCACGGGCACGGTGGCCAGGGGCTCGGGCGATCCGCTCGGAGCGACGCGCAGCACGCGGCCGCCAAGCTGATCGAGCAGCAGCGCGCCGCCGCTCGGCGTAAGCGCCACGGCATCCGGACCGAGGGCCACCCGCTCGGGTCCAGGGCTGCGGAGGGTCACCTGGTTCGGGCCTGAGCCCCAGCCGAGCAGTCGCTCGAAGCGCTCGGGTAGCTCGGGATAGGTCTGCTGTGGCTGAGCGACCGATCCCGCGCGCGCGGGCCGGTCCTCGCCGAGGTGGTCGAGGCCACAGCCCGCGAGCAGCAGGGCGGCGCAGGCGATGGAGCAGTAACGGCGCAAGGTGCGAGGTCGAGCCATGACAAAGCCGAAAAGAAAAAGGCGTAGTCGCGCGGGCGGTTGCGAGCGGCAAAGCCCCCGCTACCGTCCCGCCGCCTTGGGGCGACTCGAGCCGACATAGCATAGGGGCCGGGCGCCCGCAGCCACGTTGGCCCAAGCGCGCCCGAGCGCGGGAGCGTCGCCGCGCCGCGATTTCGCCGTCCTTGTCCGTGGGCTACGCTATGTCGAATGAAGGCAGTTTCGCACCAGCCCGTGGCGGTGGCGGCCGCGGCCTTGGCCTGGCTCGGCTCCGCGACGGCGAGCGCCGCGCCGGGCTCGGGCACGCTCGGCGATCCCATCATCGTCGACGCGATGCCCTATGCCCTGGCCCACACCACGGTGGGGGCGCCCTCGGACGTCATCGACAGCTACAGCTGCGCGCCGAGCGTGGACGAGTCCGGCCCCGAGCGGGTGTTTCGCTTTGCGCTGGCGAGCCCAGCCCGCGTGACCGCTTGGGTGGAGGGCGACGGCGGCGGGGTGGACATCGACGTGCACCTGCTCGATGACGCCGAGCTCACGGGCGGCGAGGCGGCGAGCTGTCTGGCGCGCGATAACGTCATCGCCGAGGCCAACATGGCTGCTGGCGAGCATTACGCAGTGGTCGACAGCTACGACGGCGCGGCGCAGGCCGGTCCCTTTGTGCTGCGCCTCGAGGCCATCGGCGAGGAGTGGATCGAGCGTCCCGTGGCGACGGGCGTCCGATGGCGGGCGCGGCGCTTCGAGGATCTGCACGGCCAGCAGGTGGTGCACGCGCTGGTGGTGGACCTCGCCCAAAACGGCGTCGAGATCCGCGCCATCGCGAGCTCGGGCTGTCAGACCGTGGGGCAGGTCGGTGCGGCAGCCGTGGCCCTCGGGGGCGTCAACGGCGGCTACTTCGGCGGCGGCTGCGCGCCCGTGTCACTGCTCATCGCGAGCGGCTCATGGGTGGGCAGCAACTCGGTCACGCGCGGCGCCTTTGGGCTCAGTCAGGGCATGCAGCCCATGGTGGAGCTGGTGGCGGCCGGTCAGAACTGGCCCGCGGCCTACGAGGCCCACGGCGGCGGCCCCATCCTGGTCGAGGGCGGTACGGCGCGCCAGGGCAGCGCAGCCTGGGACGAGGAGGGCTTCTCGGGCAGCTTCTTGGGTGACCACCCGCGCACCTTCGCTGGCATCGACGCCGCGGGGCGCGTGCACATGCTCACCGTGGACGGGCGGCGCGCCAACGCCGACGGCCTCTCGCTCGACGAGCTGGCCGCCTTTGCCGCCTCGAGCGAGGTCGGCCTGGTCGAGGCCGTGAACCTGGACGGCGGCGGCTCGACCACCATGTGGATCGACGGCGCCACGCCCAACGGCGTGGTCAACTATCCGAGCGACGCGTCCCAGGAGCAGCAGGATCACCCAGGATCGCGCGCAAACAGCGGCGGCTTGTTCGTCTTCGCTCCGCCCTCCAACCACCCGCCGCGCTTTCAGACCACGCCGCCCACCCAGGCGGCGGTGGGCAGCGTCTACGCCTATGACGCCGACGCCATCGATCTCGACGTGACCGACGTGGTCAGCTTCTCGCTCACCGCGGCTCCCGAGGGCATGAGCATCGACGGCGACTGCGGCGAGCTCGACTACGCGCCTGAGGCGTCGGCGCCGCCGAGCGCGCTGGTGGTCATCGTGGCCGCGGACGGCCGCGGCGCCCAGACCGAGCAGAGTTACGCCTTGAGCATCGAGGGCGGCATGGGCGCGGCTGGAGCTGGCGGCGGGGCAGCAGGCGGGGTTGCAGGCGGAGCAGCAGGCGGCGCGGCGGGCGACGGCGGTGCCAGCCTCGGCGCCAGCGGGATCTACGGCTCGGACGAGGGCGGCTGCAGGCTAGGGTGGGCGGGTACCGCTTTCGGCTGGAGCTGGGCGCTCGCGCTGGTCTTGCTGGCGCTGCCTTGGGCGGTCAGGCGCTCGGCGCCGCGATGGTCGGTAGCCACGCGTCGAGATCGGCAAGGGCCCGCTCGGCCATCTTGAGGCGGCGCTCTCGTCGACGCCCGCGAACGCCGGAAAGCGGCGGCACGTGCGCCCAAGTGATGTTCGACGGCTGGAAGTCGGGGGCCGGTCGCGAGAGGTGCTCCAGGAGCCCGCCCAGCGCCGTGGTCGGCGGCGGCGGGCCGGGCGGCTCTCCTGCCAAGCGCTGGGCCAGCATCACCGCGCACAAAAAACCAGCGGCCGCGCTCTCCACGTAGCCTTCCACGCCCGCGAGCTGGCCAGCCACGTAGAGCCCGGGACAGGCGCGGAGCTGAAGGCTGCGGTCGAGCACCTCGGGCGCGTCGATAAAGGTGTTGCGGTGAACCGAGCCAAGCCGCAGAAACTCGGCCTGCTCGAGCCCGGGGATCATGCGAAACACCCGCCGTTGCTCGGGTCGAGTCAGCCGCGTCTGCAGGCCGACCAAGTTGTAGGCGGTGGTCGGCTCGTTTTCCGGCCGAAGCTGCACCACCGCGTAGGGGCGGAGCCCGGTGCGCGGATCGCGCAGCCCCACGGGCTTCAGCGGACCGTAGGCCAGGGTCTGGGCGCCGCGGGCCGCCATCACCTCGCAGGGCAGGCAGCCCTCGAAGTAGCGCGGCTCCTCGAATGGCCGCGGCGCCACCTTGCGGCCGTCGACGAGAGCTTGGACGAAGGCACGATACTGCGCTTCGTCCATGGGACAGTTGGCATAGTCGGCGCCGCCCTTGTCGTAGCGGGACTGCTTCCAGACCACCGACCAGTCGATGGACTCGGCGCTGACGATAGGGGCGATGGCATCGTAGTTGGCCAGGTGCTCGCGCCCAATGGCCCGCGCCAGATCGCGGGCCAAGGCCTCCGTGGTC
>CAYTYV010000470.1:0-5169 GCA_964441055.1 uncultured Polyangiaceae bacterium
GCACAGGTCGTCGCACGGCGAGGTGCAGCAAACGCCGTCCACGCACGTGAGCCCAGGGTCGCACACGCCGAACACGCCCTCGCACGGATCGCCCGGCCCGAGCCTCTGGAGCACCGGGTTCGGTCCGGGCTTGGACATGCCGCCGGGCCCGCTGCCCTTTTGCGAGCTGCCCTCCTCGGTCGCGCCCTGCGCGCCGGACGAGACCGCTTGCTCGCCCGCGGGCCCGAAAGGCTCGTCCGCGCCGCCTCCGCAGCTCGCGACAGCGAGGCCCAGACACGCCGCCCCAATCCGTTCGAATGCTCTGGCCATGACACTCCCCTTGCCCAGTGGATCCAGCCGGTCGCTGGCGCGCACCAATCCCCATTGTACTCCTCCCCCCCCAATTCACAGCCAACGTCCTATGCCACGGCATCTCTCGGCCAAGCTCGGCTCGAGCTCCGCCAGCTCGCGCTGCTAAGAGTCGCCGATGACGCGTCGCTCGAGCGCAGCCGCCTACCGCGACGGTCGCTGTCGGCGGGCGAACCAGTCGCGATATTCTGCCATGCGCGCGCGCTGCTCGGCTGGAGCGCGGCGCTGGCAGGTCGCGCGCTCGGCCGAGCCCTCGGGCGCGCACCAGCGGATCTCGACGCAGTCGTTCGGGTTGTAGGCCATCTCCAACGCGCTCGCCCGCGCCACGAGATCGCGCAGGCTCAGCTCGAAGGAGGAGCCGTCGGAGCGCTGATAGGAAAAGCGCCGCTCGGCGAGCTCCTGCTCGAGGTGCTGCTCTAGGTCGGCCAAGACCTGCTCAAGCCCGGGGCCACGGCCGAGCCCGAAACGCTCGGGGCGACGGCGCACCGAGGCGGCAAAGCCGGTCACCGTGTCGATGGCGATGAGCAAGCGCATGTCACGAGATGGCGTGGAGTAGTCCTCCCACGCTCCCGTGGTCTCGAAGATGGAGTGGCCGTGGGGCATGTCGATGGGCCCCGGATGGGCGGCCTTGTGCTGCTCGGCGTTGGCCACCGAGACCACCCTGCGCTCGGCCGCCTCTTCGAGCGCGTCCACCAGCTGGCCGAGCACGGCTCGAGGCTCGAGCGGCCGTGGGTTGATGAGCTGTTGCATTCGGTCGTAGAAGCCCTCGGTGCTGAGCTCGTATTGCCCCAGGCTGAACGGGGTCAGACCGCGATGGCTGCCAATGGCGGCGTTTTCGACCGGGCGCAGCCGGCCGCCGCGATGGACCAGCGGCCGAAAGGCCTTGAAGCCCGCGCCCGCCTCGCTCGTCTCGGGCGTGAACAGGAAGGACCCTTCCCAGAAGCGCCGTCGCCCGATGGTCCCGTCAGGCTGCGCGTCCGCGCCGATCAGCACGCCGTAGTGGCCAATGCCTTGGGGCAGCCAATCGGCCACCACCAGCACGTGGCCGTAGGGATCGGCGAAAACGGTCCCGGGCGCCAGCGCCTGCCGCTCGAGCGGCAGCGGGTAGTAGTCGGTGCGCTCGTCCGAGGGCCCGGTCCGCCCGTTGCCCGAGTGCACGCCGTCGGCCACGTTGCGCCGCGCGAAGTGCTCGAAGGCCTTGACCTCGTCGCTTTTGTCGCGGTCTCCGAGGTGGTCGTGCACCTCGGGATCGCAGTACGGCAGCTTACCCGGTCGGCCGCGGTTGCACTTGCGGAAGCCAAAGGGCAGGCGCAGCTTCCAGGCGAAGTAGGCCCGCAGAAAATAGGGCAGATCGGCGCAGTCGGGCTCGAGCTCGAGCCGCTCGTCCTCGTCCTGACCGAGGTGGTTGTACAAGAGGTTGTTGTCGCGCACGCCGACGAGCTCTCCGAGGCTGCGCCAGGTGCGGTCTTCCTCTGGCGGATAGTCGAAGAGCTGCTCGACGAACGCGGCGTAGAGTTGCTCGTAGGCCCGCGACCATCGCCTGCGGGGCTGCCATACGGGCCCCTCGCCCGCCTGCCGCTGGTCGGGCTCGGCGCGGACTCGAAAGCGCTTGCATGCCTCGAGTCGGCTGCCCTCGCCCAGGCGCGCGGTCCATCGTCCCACAGCCACGTCGGGAACCTCGGCCCAGTAGCCGAAGGGAGGGCCGCCGAGCCGCTTCAGGGGAAGAGCGAGCCGCGCGCCCTGGGGGCCGTCGAGCACGAGCTCTACCGAGCCCAGATCGCGGGAGCTCGTGGCGACTACCCGGGTGGGCGCGGCCGGGCTCGGCCGCCGCGGCGAGACGAACAGCGAGACGTCGTCGCCGTCGCCGCAGCGCTCGGGCAGCGGGGCCGAAAGCGGTGCCGCGGGTCGGCGCGCGACCGCCCCGACAAGCTCCGCGCCTGGCGATCTGCCGAGCACCACTACGCGGGTAAGCCGCTCGAAGAGCGAGCGGCGCGAGCTTCCCTGCCCCAAGCTCAGATCGCTTACCTGCACGCGTTCGACGCGCATGATCGTCTCGGGCGGTGGCTCGGCGTCCGTCGCGCTCTCGGCGCAGGGGCGGACGTACTCGCCTAGGGCGTGCAGCACCATCGGGGTGCCCTCGGCATTGCGCCCTAGATAGAGCATGATGTGGCCTCGAAAGTGCAGCAGCACGATGCCGCGGCGTACCGCCGCATCGAGGATCCCTAGCCGCTCGGGCTCGGCCTCGAGCGAGCCCAGGTCGATGCTCATGGAGCCCGCCAGCGCCTGCACGCCGCTGTGTCGCGGCAGACGCAGACCAAAGCCGCCGAGCACGTCCATCACTAGGCGCGAGCAGTCCCGCCCCTGCTGGTAGCCGCCCCAGCCGTAGGGCGTGCCGAGGTAGGCAAAGGCCTCCTCGAGCACGGCGCGTCGGCTGAGCGCCCGTCGGGTCGAGGCGGCTTGAGCCTCGCCCAGCGGCTGGCTCTTGCCAAAGCCCTTGTCGGTGGCGAACAGCGCGCGCCGCTCGTCGTCAGGCGCCGCAGGCAAGAGCGCGCCCGGGCCGACGGTGGCGCGCATGCCCTTTTCGCCGACGAGCTCGAGCGCCTGACGGAGGCGCAGCTTGGGGCCGCGAGCCACGGCGTCTACCCAGGCGCTCGGCACGGGCGGCGACAGGGGCGCATCGGCGGCGATCCAACCGAAGGCGTAGCCCGTGCGGGCCAGCAACATGCCGCCCGAGGCGGGCGCCAGAACCTGGACCGGCTCCTGGGCTCGGATGGTGCTGCAGCGATTGCGATCAAAGGCCGGATCCGCGGTCGGCCCCCTAAACAGCCCCTCGCGCCTGGGCCCGCAGCGAAGGGCCACGGGCTCAAGCGTCACCCGCAAGCTCGGAGCGAGCTCGGGCGGTGCGTTCGGGGGAGCGAACGCGCGGACCTGCTCGGTCGGCAACCGGTGGCCGTCCGCGTCCAGGTACTGACCGCTGCGAACGCGCTCGTGGAGATAGCTGAGCCGCTCCCGGAGCTCGGCGAGCAGCCGTTTTTCCGAGATGGGCGCCGCCAGATCCGCGTGCGCCCGCGCCGAGCCGTCCCCCAAAGCGGCGAACGCGGCGTTGTGGTCCTCGATCTCCCGGGCCGATAGCACCACCTCGTCTGGATCAGCCCACGATCGCGTGCGCTCAAGCCAGTACTCGAGCCGCCGATGCTCGGTTCGCACGCCTGGCAGCACCGCAGGTGCAGGCTCCTGGCCGGGGCAGTCGGACGGCCGGGCCTTGCCCTCGGGGGCGCCCTGGCTAGACGGCGCGGGCGATGCCGTCGGTGCACAGTCCGTCCCCGCGCAGCCGATCCCGAGCAAGCAGAGCAGCGCCACGGCGGTCCGCCAGCGCCGCTGCACGCAGCCAAGCCTTGCGCGAACGATCGGACGGCGTTCGACGCAGAGCGAACGGAGATGCTGGAGCAAGGGCACGCTTTCCGGGAGCATCCTAACAGGGTCGCCAGGCCGAGCCAGGAATGTGCGGACGGCCGCGGCAGAGCGCAGGCTGTCGAGATCTGCCTGTCTCTGCGCTAACGTCCTCGTCCCCAGCCCGCTTCCCAAGGTGCGCGGGGCCGAGGTCCAGGAAAAGCGACAAGCGAGAACGCGGATGGTTCGCCTTGCCAAGAAAGTCGGGCTCGCCGCGCTCGCGTGGCTGAGCAGCCTCGCCGGATGCGCCCTGGAGGACTGCGGCACCGAGCTCCGCCCGCAGCGAGCCGCTACCACCTCGCCCTCGGCTACGGCGTCCGCTCCCGCTCCCGCGCTCGGTTGCGGGGGACAGGCTACTTCTTCCGGGGGAAAAAGTAGCCTGTCCCCTCTTGCGTCCGCTTGGCCGCCGCCCGACCCGGGCTACCGGGCCTGGGGCGACCAAGCCAGCTGGCCTGGCACGCTGGCCGAGCAGAACGAGGTGCTTTTCGAACAGCTAGTGGCCGTGCACGAGCTCGACGCCGAGCAGATGGACGCCATCCGCCGCGTCTTTCGCGGCTCGGAGTACCTGGGCCAGGGAAACCCCGAGGTAACGGTCCACCCCGCGACGGTTTCCCAGTGCCTGGAGCGAGTCCGCCCTCGGGCGAAGGCCTATCGGCTCGCCGCCTTCGAGCGCCATTGTGGGGCGAGGTTCATGGCGCCGCTCTACGACCCCGAGACGCAAACGCCTGAGCAGGCCCAAGCGTGCATCGACCAGCTCGAGTTCCCGAACATCCCCTGCGCCTATCCGGTCACCTGGGTGCGCGCCAGCGAGGCCGCCGCGCTGTGCCGCGCCATGGGAAAGCGGCTGTGCGATGCGCACGAGTGGGAGGGCGCGTGCGCGGGCCGGCTCGAGCCCCCGGACTACGACTTCGAGGCTGTGCGCAACGCCTCCCCGGAAGATGCCGTGATCCTAATGCGCAGCGCTCACAACTCGCGCCTGCTCGGCCGCGAGCGCTGGGCCTACGGCCCGGCCTACCGCCCGGGCATCTGCGGCACATCCAGCCAAAAGAGCAAGCGCTGCACCACCATCGGCTGGTCGCGCTGCGGCACCAACAGCTTTCCGAGCGGTACTTCCCCGACTGCCGCAGCCCGCTCGGCGTCTACGACCAGCACGGCAACGTCGCCGAGCACATGAACCTGCCGCTCGGCGAAACCGAGATGGCCAGCGCTGCCACGGGCGAGTACGGCGTGACCGAGATGAAGGGAAGCTGGTTCGTCTTCGATACCATCCGCGCCCACCACGACCACTGCCGCTGGCGGGCGCCCTTCTGGCACGGCGGCCGGGTCATGAGCCCGGGCAGCCACCGCAACTACCACCTGGGCTTCCGCTGC
>CAYTYV010000471.1:0-5158 GCA_964441055.1 uncultured Polyangiaceae bacterium
GCACGGTGAGCCACCGCCGCCCGATGCCCGTGGCGGCGACGGTGCTGCTCTTGGCGGCGGCCGCCCGGCTGCTCGGGTCTCGACGTCGCAGGGTCGCGTAGCTCATCGCACAATGCCTCCGGTCGGCTCGCGGGCGGGCCGGGCGGGCAGCGCCGCTTTCGCCGAGCCGATGCGCCTGCGTCCAGGGTCTGTGCGCGCGCGGTCTTTTTGTGCGCGGAGCGACGGAATGACGCGGCTCGCTCGTTGGTAGGGGCAGAGTCCTAGATGAACCCAACGAGGCGCCGCGGCGCTACCCCGCCGCGAGCGCAATCCCACGACCGTGGAGGTGACCGATGAAAAGACAAAAGATTTACCGTCGTTCCGTGTTGTTCACGGCGTCAGCCCTAGCTCTGGCGGGCTGCGCCTTGGACACCGACTCGGCTGATGCAGCTCCTGGCGTGGGTCGGGCAGCCGCCTCGGTAGGAGCCCAGGCCGAGCCTTCGGCCGAACGGTGGGGCCCGGGCGGCCCCGGCCGCGGCGAGGGCTTCGGCCCTGGCAGGCACTTTGACGAGGCGGACGCAAACGGCGATGGCCAGGTCACCTTCCAGGAGCTCGAGGCGGCCTTGCGCGCGCGCGCCAAGACGTGGTTCGCCAAGGCCGACGCCGATGGCGACGGGGTGGTCACGCGCGACGAAGCCCGGCAGGCTCGCCCCTTTGCGCATCGAGGAAAAGGGCGCGGAGGCAAGAAGGGCCCAAGGCGCGCCAGGTTGCTGCGGCATCTACAGGCGGCCGACGCGAACGGCGACGAAAAGCTCAGCAAGGCCGAGCTCGCGGCCTATCGCGACGCGCGCTTTGCCGAGGCCGATGCCGACCGCAACGGGGTGCTTGACGAAAAGGAGCTGGCCGCGGCGCGCGAGCGTCATCGGGCAGAGCAGCTCGAGCAGCGCTTTGCGCAGCTCGACCAGAACCAAGACGGCGCGCTCAGCCGCGACGAGGTGCCTGCTCGGCTGGCCCATCGCTTCGACGCGGTCGACCGCGACAACGACGGCAAGCTCACCAAGGAGGAGCTTTCGGCGGCACGGCCTGGTCGCGGCGACGGCCCGAAGGGGCGTGGCTCGGGCCCGTGGGCTAGGGCCGACGCCGATGGCGACGGTCAGGTATCGAAGGCCGAGCTCGACGCCGCCACCGACCGGCTCTTCGCGCGGCTGGACGCTGACGGAGACGGCGTCGTGACGAAAAACGAGCTAAGGCAAGGCAAGGCTCGCCGAGGGCCTGGCGGCGCCCGGCGTGGCCCACCCTCGCGGTAGCTCTCGTGCCACCCTGTCGGCAGCGCCTTGCTCATGTACCCGTCCGCCTCTGCTCCAGCGTCGGGATCCGCGACGACGGCGGCAGAGGCGGACGCTGCGCTCATGCGGCGGGTGGCCCGTGGCGACGCGGCGGCCGTTCGCGTGCTGGTCGATCGGCATCTCGGGCCGCTGACCCGCTTCGCAACGCGCATGCTGGGCGAGCCGAGCGATGCCGAGGACGTGGCGCAGGAGGCCTTTGTGCGACTCTGGAAGCAGGCTGGCAGCTGGACGCCGCGGGCGAGCGTCTCGACCTGGCTGTACCGCGTAGCGCACAACCTGTGCGTGGACCGGCTGCGGTCGCGACGCGTTCGGGCGGCTGCCTCGCCCGGCGAGCTGCGACCGGTCGAGCCCGAGCCAGGCGCCGAGATGGAGCAGCGGCAGACCGAGCATGCGGTCCGCGATGCGCTTGCCGAGCTGCCCGTCCGACAGCGCGCCGCCATCAGCCTCGTCTACTACCAGGAGCTGCGCAACCATGAGGCGGCCGAGGTCATGGGCGTGCACATCGATGCGCTGGAATCGCTGCTGGCGCGAGCCCGTCGCAAGCTGCGCGAGCGCCTCGGTGGCGCGCCCCAGCCCGGGAGGGGACGATGATGCGAGGCGAGCGGCGAGCCGGTCGGAGCCGCTCGGCAAGCGTTGGAGAATGCGATGACGAAGGACGTGGATAAGACGCGCCAGATGTCGCTCGAGCGCTTCGAGGCGCTGGTCGAGGCCTACGGTAGCCGATCGGCGGCCTGGCCCGAGGCCGAGCGGGAGGCTGCCGAGGCGCTGGTGTCGCGCTCGGCCGAGGCGCAGCAGCGGCTGGCCGAGGCAGCGCGGCTAGACGAGCTGCTCGACCGCGCTCCTAGGGCCCGAGCACCGTCGGCCGCCCTGCGGCAACGGGTGATCGACGCGGCCCCGCGACCAAGGCGCTCGTGGCTTGGGCGGCTGGATAGCTGGACCGCCGAGCTCTGGCCCTTTGGACCGCGGTGGCAGCCCGCCGCCGCCTTGGTCGCCGCGGGCCTTTTCGGCCTGGCTACGGGCGCCATGCTGCCCGCGAGCGAGTCCGCGTCCGCGCCCGCCGATCTGGCCGATCTCGCCTTTGGCACCGAGGACGAATGGAGGGACACGCCATGAGCGCGAGCGCCAAGCGCTGGGCCATTGCCCTACTGGCCTCCCTGGCCGTGAACCTGTTTCTCGGCGGGATGCTGGTGGGCCGCTGGATAGAGCGCCCCAAGGCGGGCGCGTCGGTCCAGGGCGAGCGGGGCGGGCTGTCGCTGCCCAGGCTGCGCCGTCACCTCGATCCGCCCGCCCAGGCCACCTTGGACGAGGTCGTCGCCAAGCACCGCCCCGAGATCCGCGACCGCCGACGCAAGGCCGGCCGTGCCCGCCGACGCGCGATGGCCGCGCTGGTGGCCGAGCCCTTCGACCAGGCCCAGGCGCGTGCGGCCCTGGACGAGTTCGGCGACAAATCGCTCGCCATGCAGCAGGGCGCGCACGAGGCCATGCTGGAGCTGGCGGCCTCGCTCACGCCCGCGGAGCGCCAGCGGCTGCGCGAGGCCATGGCGTCCAGGCGAAAGGGTCTGGAGGGCAAGCGCCGCCGTCGTCAGGGAGGCCCTCGTGAACGGTGGTGAGGGGCCGGGGCTCAGTCGATCGTTCGACGGCTTCGGTGAAGCAGGCGCGTCGAATCGTCGCCGTCGTCTAGATCCGGGCCCAGCAGCGTGCCGCACATGGTCTTGCACAGCCAGCGCGGTCCTCGCAGGCTAAGCCCTGGCAGCTGGTTGCCCTCGCAGGTGCATTTTCCTTGGCGCTTTAGCTCGAGCACCGTCTTCATCTCGGCGACGGTAAAGCCAGCGAGGCGCTCCACCGTGCGCCACTTGACCCCGTCGCGGATCTGCTTGGGGGTGCGCGGCTCGCTGGGCCCTCCGTCGGGCTCGGCGCAGCAGCGGAAGCCCAGGAAGTAGTAATAGAAGCCCTCCTCGTGGGTGTAGACCTTGGGTCGGCACTGGTTGCGCACCCCGCTGTACCAGGGGCCGCCCGTGTGTACGCTCGAGTACTTGGCGCTCGGCTTCTCGCTCGCCACCACCTCGTCGTTGTTGGCCGGTAGATCGGCCACGCCAAAGTCGCTGACGCACTCGGGCTGCGAGCCCGAGGGCACGCCCCGCCACAGCCGCGCGAGCTCGGCCGGATCGCGCTTGGCGACCTTGCGCATCCTGGGGCTGTCCCAGCGGTGATCGCCGTTGCACTTGCGCGGGTCGCGCACGTAGCCGTGCGGGAAGGGCTTCATCTCGGGACCTTCGCAGGCAAAGGTCCACTCGCTCTCGGTGCACATGCGCTTTCCCGCTGCCGCGCATTTGACCTGGGCCTGGTAGAAGTGGTTCATCACCTCGGGCCGAACGCCCTTCTGGTTGGGCCAGGCATAGGTGTCGATGCAGAAGCGCTTGGGCACGCGCGCGCCCGTACAGCGGGTGGGCGGCTGGAACTGCTCGCAGACCCGCTTGCGGTTCTGCGGCGCAAACCACTCGACCAGGCACTTCTGCTCGACCTCGGTGCAGTACTCGCCCTCGACGAGCTTCATGTCGGGCGGGCAAGCGGCAGGGGGCGGCGGCTCGGCAGGGGGCGGTGGCGCCGCGGGCGTGGTCGTGGGAGCGGCCGTAGCAGCGGCGCTACCCGTAGGCACCAAGGCCAGCGATCCGGCTGGCACGGCAGTCGCAGGCGGCAGGGAGGCGACGGGCCGCGGCGGCGGGCCGGGCTCGGGCGGCACAGGCCCATGCGCGGAGCAGCTCGCGGCGAGCGCGGCAGCAGGCAGGGCGATGAGCGAGATGACGTACCGAGGTGGGATGCGCAACATGGCAGCTCGTCGGTGGGGCGAGGTGGTCGACCGCGGCGGGGCAGGCCCGCTGCGCGGCTACTCGGGGATCTCGATGACCGTCTCGCAGCCCAGGCGGATCTCCACCGTGCCGCCGATGGTCTGCTTGAACAGATCGCAGGTGACGTCGCAGACGATGATTCTGCTGGGCGTCTCGCTAGCCGGGTTCACGTCGTAGTACCAGCCGCCGTGCACGGGGTGGCAGTTGCTCTCGTGCCCGACGTAGGGAATGGTGGTGGTGACGCCGTCGCCGTCGGTGAACTCGACGTTGACCTTGTTGTAGTCCAGGGTCTCGCCCGGTGGGGGATCGGGGATCTCGAACTCGCAGTCCAGCGCCGCGCCGCGGATGGTGTTGAGCGCGTCGATGAACTGCTGGGTGACGTTCTGGCTCTGGTCGACGATGAAGGCCTCGCCGCCGCCCTGCTCCGCGATGGCTTCGACGGTCTCCTCGCCTTCGGTGTCGCCTGGCGCGAACACGCCGATGGTGAAGGTCTGAATGCCAGCCTCGGCCAGCCCCACCGCGGCGATGGCGGCCACGGCGGATTGGCCCGATGGGGCGCACCAGGTCGGCGTGCCGTCCGTGGCGAGCACGGCGATGACCGTGTGGTCGGGGTTGTCGGTCTTCCACGCGGTGGCGTAGTCGATCGCCCCTTGTAGCGCAGGCCCCATGGGCGTCAGCCCGTACGGGATGGGCGCGGGCCATACCGCGCCGAGCGAGCTCGTCAGATCGGCGGTGGCCCCCGGGAGCACGCCGATGGGCACGTCGGGCGTGCTGTACTGCGAGACCGGGCAGATGTCGTCGATGACGCACACGCTCTGGGTGACGGCCGTGCACGTGCCCAAGCCGCCGCCGCAGTCGCCGCCGACGTTGGTGCAGCTCGCCGGGCCGCACTGGCCGAGCGGCACGCAGGTGTCGGAGGCCTGCGTCGGGCAGTCGTCGTCGCTCTGGCATGGCTCGGGCGCCATGGTGTTGTTGCAGGCGTTGAGG
>CAYTYV010000472.1:0-1875 GCA_964441055.1 uncultured Polyangiaceae bacterium
CACAGGCTATATGGCACAGATGATGATGATGCAGGGCAAACGCCCGACCCCGGCTTCGTGGGAAAGAGCATGAAGCCCGAGATCCTGGGCGAGCAGCCCGCTGGCTCGCGCGAGCCCATCGTGCTGGATCTGCCCGCCGCCACCAACAACCCGCCCACCCCAGCCATCATCCGGGGCGACTACAAGCTCATCGTGGACCTGGCGGCCAAGCGCTATCGGCTCTACAATCTGAAGGAGGATCCGGGCGAAACCCTGGATCGGGCGGCCAAGGAGCCGGATGCGCTCGCCGAGATGAAAAAGCTCTACGAGCAGGTCTCCGCCGACATCCCCTACGTCAAGCCCTACGGCGCCTACAAGCTGGTCGGCGGGGGCTACGCCAACGGTCCCAAGGGTCCACCCGAGGACGCTGGCGCGGCAGAAAACTCGGCGAAATCGCCGTAATTGGCTATACCGGGCAGCTATGACTGGCGCGGGCTTTGCGGGGTTGTCTCCGGGCCGCGCCTCGGTCGCACCATATCGATCGAACACGAGCCGAGCCAGGCTCGCGAGCCCCAAGGAGGCCAAGGTGCTGGGTGGCGTATCTGCGCGGTTGCTGGCTCTGCTGGCGGTGGGATTGACGACGGTGGCGTGTACGGTCGAGCCGCCCAAGCGGGCGGAGCGGCCCAGCCGCATCGATGTGGGCGAGCAGTGGAGGCGCAGCGCCACCTGGCTGTTCGCGACCACGGGCTCGTCGAGCTCACCCAAGGCCGAGTGCGTGCACGTGGCCGAGGTGCTCGAGGCTGAGCAGCGCTGCCAGGGCGCGATGTGCAAGGCGGCGGCCGATCTGGCATGGGAATGGCTGGACAAATGCCCCAAGCGCGCGCCCGAGCGGCTGGAGGAGATGAGCACCCTGCAGGCCGCGCTGCGAGACGAGGCCGACCGCCGTCCCTCGCCCTGCGCCGAGGAGTTCCTAGAGCTGGTCGACGGCGAGAGCTGCGATCCGGCCAACGTCACCTCCCGCGCCCAGCGCTGGGCCACGAGCTGCGCCGAGGCCGAGGCTGGCCCGCTTAGCTCGGTGATGCTCGAGCGCACGGTGGAGCGCTGCGCTGGCGCCGAGGCGCGCGTGCGCCTGGACACGCGAAGCTGCGCCACGCTGAGCACCCTGCTCCGCAAGGCGGCCAGCTGTACCGATGAGAAGACCTGCGAGGAGGCCTGGCCAGACGTGGAGGCCTATCGCGCCCGCTGCGAGCTCGACGGACAGAAGCCCGACGTGGCCATGGGGATCCTGCAGTTGGCCGTGGCCTTTGGCGCGGGGCGCGAGACCCAGCCCTTGCCCGTGGCGTCCACGGCCGACCGAGTGGGCGCAAGCGAGGTTCCCCTGGCCTTGGCAGATGGCTCGGGCGCGGTCCTGGGCGTGTGCCACCGTCGGGTGGCCGAGCTAGAGCCCTACCTCGAGGCGCGCGATCGGTGCGCGGGCGGCGGCTCTCGTCTCAAGGTCGTGCGGCTGTTTTCCAAGGGCGAGGACGGGCCCGAGCTGCGGGTGGGCTCGCTGCTCGCTCCGCCGAGCGCGGAGATGGTGGATCGCTATCCGTCGCTGCTGGTCGCGGGCGAGCTCGAGCGTTTGGGCAAGGCCCAGCTCGAGAAAATCAAAGCGGACTTCGCCGCGGTGCTCGAGGGCTCGGGCGATGCGGCCGCCCCCAAGCTGCTCGGGCTCGTCGCCCAGCACGGCCGCTGGCTCGCGAGCTCAAAGCCCGTGCGGGCCGAGCTCAAAGGCGTTGACGAGCAGCTCATCGCCATCTTCGATGAGCTGGCCCAAGCCAAGGGAGCCGCCATCGACACCTCCCCAGCGGATCGACGGGGCGTCTTCCAGGGGGCGCAAAAGCGCGCGCTGGCCGA
>CAYTYV010000472.1:1885-5146 GCA_964441055.1 uncultured Polyangiaceae bacterium
GCCTTGGGCGCCGCCACGCACACCCCCCCTGCGGTGCGCGGGGGCGCTTTCCTGCGGCCGTTTCCGCGGGGGGGGCCCGACCTGAGCCTGCAGGGACGCTTCTCGCTGGGCGCCGATACCTCCGGGCACTGGCTCGACACGAGCGAGCTCTGGCCCCGAGCCACCCAGGCTCATCACGCCGCTCTAGGGCGCCTCGAGCGCGCCATCGAGCGCGGGCCCAAGCCGCGCAAGCGCGATCTCAAGACGGCTAGAGAGCAAGCCCGCCGCGCTGCGCGGACCTGCGCCCAGGCAGAGGCAGAGATCGACGAGGTCGAGGCTGAGCTGCTCGCCTGCCTGTTCCAGCACTGCGACCCCGCCGAGGTGAGCGCGCTGGTCGAGCGCCGCGATGAGCAGCGCACCCGCTGGAGAGACGCCGCGCGCGAGCTCGACCTCGCCCTCGGCAGGACCGACTCCAGCGTGAGCGAGTCCCCCCTCCCTTCCGAGGCTGGCTGCACTCCGCCAATGTGGTGAGCGCTGCCTCGCCCGAAGGAGGCGGCACATCCCGGTGGGGACCGCGCCGCGCGCCTAGAACGTCACGCCCAGACCGATTTCGCCGCCGTGCGCGCCGAGCCGCAGGCGCGGGACCACGGCTTGCTCCGCCGCGTCATCGCCGCCGTCCTCGGTGAACACCAGGATGCCATACGCTGTCGCGCCGAGCACCAGCCCTCCGCCCACCAGCGCAAGCCCCAGTGAGCCTTGGTCGGCCGCATCGAAGCCGTCGTATTGTCCGCCCACCGCGCCGAGCGCGATCGCCCCCACGATGGCGCCGAGGCCCACCCCACCTGCTACGAAGGCGGGCCAGAGCGGGGTCTGGTGGGTGGATTCTTCGGCCTCTGGATCGGCTACAACCTCCGCCTTGGGCGGAGCTTCGGGCTCCTCCAGCAGCAGCGACAAGGTCAAGGTGCGCTCGGTGCCCTCGGCGAAGTAGCTCTGCATATGCAGGGTTTCGTAGCCCTCGCGCACGGCGGCGAGAGTTCGGTGACCTGGCTCGAGGAATAGCAGCGTGGCCGGGCACTGAAGCGCCTTTTCCCCGTCGACGAACAGGGTGGTCTGCTCGGTGACGCAGCGGACCTCGACCGTGGTCACGTGCTCCTTGGCGAGTTCGAGCCCCTCGCAGAGCCGGTCGATCCTTCGCTGCTGGGAGCGGCGGGTGCGGGGCTCGGGGCCCATGGCTCTGGCCTCAGCCAGGTGCTCGGCCGCATCGCGATACATGCCCAGCTCGAGCTCCACCGCGCCGAGATGGGCGGCCACCCACTGGTGCTTCTGTCGGCCGTGGGCCGCGTAAAAGGCCCGGAAAGCGCTGTGGAGGTCGCCAGCGGCGTAGGCCTTGCGGCCCGCGCGATAGTACTCCGCGACCACCTCGTCCATGCTTCTGCTTCGGGGACCGGCCCAAGCCGTGGCGGGCAGGGCCGCCGAGGCCAGGGTCACCACGATGATCGCCGCGATCCACAACCGTCGCATGCCCGCTGTTTCCATCGCTTCCACGCCGTCCCTCTAGCAGTCTACCCAACCGCCACTTGCCGTTTCAATCGAAGCGCTGCTCGACTGCGGCCGTGCCCGGATCGCCATCGCCAGCCACATTGCTTGGCCCGCCGCGGCCACCTGCGCCGCCCGGCCCAGCGTTGCCGACCGTAGCGGCCACCTGTCCGATGCGCGCAGGAGCGACCCCGGTATAGGCGACGGCTAGCGAGTGGCCGCCCAGCCCTCCTCCACCTGCGCCGCCGCGGCCGCCATGACCGCCGCGGCCGCCCGCGCAAGCAGGCGGATGTGCGTGGCCGCCGCTACCGCCGCTTCCCCCCACCTGACCTGGGCTGCCTTCGCCGCCTGCGCCGCCATCTTGGGAGCTGAGCGCGGTGTCGGTGAGGCGGACCACCGCGGCCAGCGAGACGAGCGCGATGGACGATCCCCCTGCGCCGCCGCCATCTCCGGGCAGGCCGCCGCAGCCGCCCGAGCCGCCTCCGCCGCCAGGCGGGCCTGCAAAGGGCGGTTCCTCGGAGCTGCACTGGTTGTCGCCGCCCCCGCCCCCTCCTCCGCTGCCAGGGCCACCAGCGCTCAGCCCCGCGGGAGCGGTCGGTCCTGCGTAGCCACTTCCGTCGATGGCTCCGAGCCCGGATGCGCCCTCGGCCGCGGGCATGCCCGGCTCGCCGTCCGAGCCTGGCGCGCCCGCCTCGCAGCCTTCGCCGCCATCGCCGCTACCTCCCGCGCCAGGGCTACCGGGTCCCCGGCCGGGGCTTCCATCCTCGCCCTGGAGCTCGCTCGTCCCGTCGCCTCCACCGCCACCGCTCACGTCGGCCCCGCCGCAGAGCCTGCAGCCGCCGAGCGCGCCAGCGGTCTGCGGGAGCGTGCAGGCTGGCACGCTGTCCACGCCAGGCCCGCCGTGAACGCCACTGAGATCGCCCCCGCTGGGCGTGTAGCCGGGCGCGCCATCTGCGCCGTTTCCGGCGACGATGTCGCAGCGGAGCAGATCCACTTCGGCGCCGTCGACCAGCACGGCGATGGACGAGCCTCCTACCGCGCTGGCGTCGCGCGCGGTGACGGATAGATCGGCAACGAGCGCCCCCGAAGCCTCGGCAGTCACCTCGAGCGCGATGCGGTTTTCCGGAGCGGTGAGCGCAGTCTTGTCGGTCTCGCCTACCCAGAGCCAGTCGGCCGCGCAGTCCAGACCGCCGTAGAGCTTCATGGGCGCGGCAAGGCGAACAGCCTCGTCAAAGCTCTCGGCACAAGCGTAGACGCGCCTCGAGCCTGCCTCGCGCAGGGCTTTTTCAAGCGTGCGAAAGGGCGCGGCCTTGCTGCCGTCGCCCGCGGAGTCGTCACCCAGCGAGCTCGAGACGAAGACGCCGCAAGCTCCGTCGACCGGACCGCTCGCCTCGCTCGGGATGCAGCTTCGGGACTCCGGGTCCGAGCCGAAGTCCACGTAGCTGTGTTCGGGAAAGCAGCCCGCAGGCGCGCCTGCCAGGGCGCTCGCGAGCGCGAGCGGGCGGAGCAGGGCGTGGGGAGTAAGGTTCATGGTCGCGGCACGCGGAGGTCGCATTGGAAGCGCAGCGGCCCTCATTCGGTTTCGGGCTCGAATGACTTCGCCTCGGCAGTTTCGCCGTCAACGCCCTCGTTTCCCTCGGCGTTGAAGTTGCCACCGTCACCGCCCGAACCTGGACTACCAAGCGTGACTACGGGGCTGTTGGTCGGCTGCTCGCCCGTATACGCCACACCGAGCGTGTGCCCGCC
>CAYTYV010000473.1:0-5142 GCA_964441055.1 uncultured Polyangiaceae bacterium
CCAGACGCGGTTCGCTCCTGCCGAAGCGGTGAATCCTCCACAATCCTCACGTTCAGCCGTCGTCGCTAGCGCTACGCGCCCGCGTCGGTGTTTTCGAGCAGCCCGCTCCGCTCCGTCCAGCACCATGGACGGGGCCCGCGCTGAGCTGCTATTTTTGGCCCTTTTTGATTTGCCCAGAGCTGGGCGCCCGCGCGGGGGCGGCGAACCCGGAGCGCGGACACGGAAAGAAATAGGGGAACGATGAGAACTGCAACGCATGCATGTTGGATGACGTTAGCGTCCCTGTTCGCACTGGGCTGCACGGGCAGCGACGGCACGGGCGAGGGCACCCCCCCGACGACCACGGAAGGCGGGTTTACCGAGCGCGGGGTCTATCACTACGTGCTCGATCCGGGCGAGGCTGGACAGCCCGTGTTCGGCGGCGCGCACGAGATCGTGGTGCCCGAAGAGCGCGGCAAGGCCGAGGCCATCGATCAGCCGAACAAGCCGAGCCGGCTTCACCCCGAGCTCCGCGAGCACACCACCTACGACGCCGAGGCCACGAGTGGCGAGACCGACTGGAAAGTGGGCGCTTCGCAATGGTGGCCGCAGTCCAAGAACGGCATCGCCCAGCGGTGGGCGCCGGACGCCGATGATGACCTGAACGAGCACGGCGACATCGACAACCTCTCGCCCGTCGAGAAGTACGACTTCTTGTTCTACCCGGGGCAGAGCCAGACCGTGCCCGCGGTCGAGCACTGGAGCGCCGCGGACATGCGCAAGCCCGAGGACGAGCGGGGCGACAAGATCAGCCACCCCGAGGTCACGGTGATCGGGCCGGCCACCAAGTGGGAGCTGCAGAACCACGGCGTCTACCAGCATCGCTCCGAGCCGGACAGCTGGTGGGGCCATTGCAATGGCTGGGCCTCCTACGTGACCACCGAGCCGAATGGCTTCCCGGATCGCGACATCCGCGTGAAATTGGTCAATGGCGAGATCACCGAGTGCACGGGCTCGCTCGAGAACGCCGAGGGCTGCGTGCTGGTGCGCATGGGCGATACCGAGGCCCTGATCACCGAGCTGTACTTCAGCGACAAGAGCACCTTTGCCGGTCGGCGCTGCAACACCGATCCGGACGAGATGGAGCGCGACGATTACGGTCGCCCCAAGGAGAAGGCCTGCCGCGACCTGAACCCCGGCTCCTTCCACATCGGCGTGGTCGGGCTGTTGGCCAAGGGCGCCAAGCACTTTGCCACCAACGAGGATGCCAAGCCGGCCTTTGTCATCGACCACAACTTCGACTGGGAGGTGTGGAACTTCCCGCTCAGCAAGTTCCAGGTCGACGAGCAGACCGAGCTCACGGCCGAGCAGGCCAACCAGGAGCTGGGCGCAACCGGCTCGGACTACCAGTTCAACTCCAACGCCGTCAAATTCATCAAGATCAAGATGCGCTACTGGATGATCTCGGACGGCGTGAACATGACGAAGATGCTCCAGCACGTCGACGAGCGGGGCGTCTCGCCGCACGAGAACGAGCTGAGGTACATCCTGGAGCTGGACGCGGACGACAAGATCCTGGGTGGCGAGTGGCTCAAGGTGCCGACCTACTCTTGGTCCAGCGAGGAGAAGGAAATCCATCCGGACTTCTACTGGATGGGCGTCGGCCACAAGGGCTGGGGCGAGGACGCCGACGACCTGGGCGGAAACGACGACAACCCCTACGTCGCCTACTCCAAGGTCAAGGCCCTGCTCGAGTGCGCCAACGATCCGGCCAGCTGTGCACCCGACGAGAAGCCGCCCGAGGTCGAAGACGGCCCCTGCGTGGATCACTGCGGCAGCTCGTCCGAGGAAAACGGCGCGCAGTGCTGGTGCGACGATCAGTGCTCCAAGTACGGCGACTGCTGCTCGGACTACGAAGAGGCCTGCGTCGGTGAGGCGCCGAGCGGCCCGTCCTGCGAGGGGCATTGCGGCAGCAGCGATCCGGTGACGGAAAACAACGTCAGCTGCTACTGCGATAGCTCGTGCACCGGGTACGGCGACTGCTGCGAAGACTACGCCACGGTCTGCGGCAGCGACTGATCGAGCCCGCTCGATCGAGTCCCTGGAAAAGGGGACGGGAGGACTATCCCGTCCCCTTTTTTTCGCGGTAGCCCAGCTCGGCGAGCTGCTGCGGGTCGTCGCGCCAGCCGCGGGCCACGGCCACCCATAGCTTCAGCACCGCTTGGCGACCGGACAGCGCCTCGATGCGGTGGCGGGCCCGCTCGCCGATGCGTCGCAGCATGCTCCCCCCGGCTCCGACCACGATGGGCTTGTGCCCGCCGCGCTCGACCAGGATGGTCGCGTCGATCGACAGCGGGCCGTCCGTCAGGGGCTCGACGAAGCGGTCGACGCGCACGGCTGCCGCATGGGGCACCTCCTGGCGAGTCGCCTCCATCACCGCCTCGCGCACGTAGGCCGCGGCAAAGTAGGCGAGCGGGCGGTCGGTGATGTCGTCGGCGTCGTGGCGCGCTGGTCCTTCGGGCAGAAGTGGCGCTACCTCGTCGAGCACGCGGCAGATGCCGTCGGCTCGCAGCGCGGAGATGGGCACCACAGCCCCGAAGCGCCCGAGCTCGGCAAAGGCGGCGATGAGCGGCAACAGCTGGCGCTTGTCCCTGAGCCGATCGATCATGTTGATGGCCAGCACCGTCGGGGTGGCCTCGGGCAGCTGCTCGATCAGGCCGAGGTCGCCCGGATGAGGCGCGAGCGTTCGCTGCTCGGGGTGGCGCGGCAGGCCGACCAGGTAGACGACCACGTCGGCCTGGCGGGCGGCGCGCCGCGCGATGCGGTTCATGGTCTCGCCGAGGCGCGTACGGGCGCGGTGCAGGCCGGGCGTGTCGAGCAGGCCGATCTCGCTACCGCCGTGACGCACCAGCCCGAGCAGCGGGTCGCGCGTGGTCTGGGGATGGCGCGAGACGATCGCGAGCTCGAGCTCCAGGGCGGCGTTGAGCAGGGTGGATTTGCCAACATTGGAGCGTCCGACGATTGCCGCCGTGCCCGCGCGCCAGGGCTGTGCTGGGCGGGACCCGTCCGACCGAGGCAGGGCGGCCGCGGGGTGGTCCGGCATGGTCACATGCGCTTTCGGATGGCCCCGAGCCAGCGACGGACGCGCTCGCCAGCGGGCTCGGGCCATTGCATGCGGTCGAACAGGGTGAGCAGCCCCAAGGCGTGGTCGCCGTTTTGGTTGGCGTCCTTGAAGGTGCGGCGGGCGGCGTCGATCTCGCGACCTGCCTCCTCGGCCCGGCCTTCGGCCGCCGCCAGCCAGGCCAGGGTCAGGTGGCGGTGCTGCCGAGGCTCGGCCTCGGCCAGCGCCACGGCCTCGCAGCGGATCAGCACGTCGCGCGCGGCGGCCGTATCCTGGCGGTAGAGCGCCACCTGCGCGAGCAGCAGCATCGACTCGACCTTGCCCCACGGGTCGCTGAGCCGGTTGTACAGGACGCCCGCGGCGCTGGCGTGCACCTCGGCCGTGTTAGGATGGCCGCTGTCGAGGGCGTTCATCGCCAGCAGGCGCTCACAGGCGGCCTCGCCTCGGGGGTTTTCCAGCATATGGAAGGCCTTGAGCGTGGCCGAGGCGCGTTCGTGGGCCGCGGCGTAGTTGCCCTCCAAATGGTCGGAGTGCGCCAGCGTGATGTCGCATTGGGCCATTCCCAGCCGGTAGCCGATCCCCTCCAGGTCGGCGCGTGCGACCGCCAACAGCTCGCTCGCGCGTCGCGGCGAGCCCCCGGACTGGGCGACGAAGCTGTGTAGGATCAAGCACTGCGCGCGGCCTAGCACGTCTCCGGTCGCCTCGAAGCGGGCGGCAGCGCTGTCGAGCACCTGTTGGGCTCGCGCGTGCTCACCCAAGAGGTAGTCGATTTCACCCAGCAGGACCTCGCATTGAGCCTGTCCAACCGCGTACTCGTGCCGCTGAAACAGCCCGAGAGCTCGGGTGACCAGTCGTCGACCCTGCGCGGGCGCACCCAGATCCGAAGCGATGTGGCCGAGCAGACGCAGGCAGTGGGCCTCGGCGATCTCCTCGCCGTGCTGGGCGTACAGCCGCCGCGCCTGCTCGGCGCGCTTGCGGGCGTCCTCGAGCGCGCCAGCGTGGCGCTCGGCCTCGGCGCGCCAGCGCAGGTGCGCCGCCAGGAACACGCCAGAGAGCTTGTCGTCGAGCAGGCTCAGATCGCGCAGTGTGGCGGCGGCATCTCGCACCTGGGCCCAACCGCGGGCCACGTGCTCGTGCAGGAGCTGAGCGGCCCGCTCCAGCTCGCCCGCGCGCACCAGGTTGGTGACGCGGTGCCGCGCGATGCGCCCGCTGGCAGCGGCCGGATGCCGCGCCAAGGCGTCGGCCGCCAGTCGAAATACCTGGGCCGCGTTGGGGGCCTGGTGCAGGCCTGCCAGCAGGTACTCCAGCAGCAGGGCGTGGGTCCAGCGCAGCCGCTCGGTGCCCGACGGTAGCAGCAGGTGGCAGCGCTTCATGGCGGCGATGGCGCGAGCGGCGTCCAGGCCCAGGTTGCGCAGCAGCTCGCTCAGCACGTCGTGGCGGATGTCGCCGCTTAGCGCCGCCGCCGCCATGGCCGCGGGGCGGTGCGCCTCGGGCAGGGCGTGAAGCCGCTCCTCCCACAGCTCGGCCGTGGTCCCGGCCGTGACGTCGAGCGCGGCGGGCGGCACGTCGTAGACGCCGTCCTCCAGCACCAGCTCGTCGCGCCCCGCCCAGGCGTGTAGTAGCTGCAGGGCGAACAGCGGATTGCCCTTGGCCCGCTTGGCCGTCACGGTCACGGCCCGTTCGGAAAGCGGCAGCGTCTCCCGCAGCAGGGCCCGGGTGTCGCTGACCTCCAGGGCGTCGATCTCCATCCGCTCGCCGCCGTACTCCTCGAGCAACAGCTCGATGCGAGCCCGCGCGGTGGTGTCCATGGCCACGTCCTCGCTGCGCTGGGTGGCCAGCACCAGCATGGGGAGCTTGCTCAGATCGCGGTGCACGCGAGCCAGCCGTTGGAAGGTCTCGGCGGGGGCGCGATGCAGATCGTCCAGCCACAGCAGCAGGGGCCTTCCGTTGGCGGTGTGGACCAGGGTTTCGCGCATGACCAGCCAGCGGAGCTCGGGTCGGTTCATGACGAAGCGCTTGCCGGTCGGACCGACGGCGTCGTC
>CAYTYV010000474.1:0-5138 GCA_964441055.1 uncultured Polyangiaceae bacterium
CTCCCCTGCGGCCCACGGTAAGGCGCTCCGCCCACCGGACCGCGAAGCGACGACGGTGGACCGCTCCACCGACCTGCCCGCGTCGCGCGAGCCAGCGACCCGGATGCCGCGGCCGCCTACGAGCGAGCGCGTCTCCCCACCCCCTGCCGAGCGCGTCTCCCCGCCCACCGCGGCGTCCGTCATCGCTGCGCGCGCGCGCTTGGACCGCGAAGAGGTCCGCCAGGCGCTCGCCCGGTTGGTGCGCACCACCCGCCAGCGGCTCGCCGCCGACGCGGGCCCACCCGAGCCTGCCCTCGACGAGGCCGGGCACATGCCGCGCGGGGCGATGAGCTTCGAGCAGTACCGCACCTGGGTGAAGTTCGCCCATGCTCTGGCGGCGCGTGACTACCGCGCCGTAGAGCACACGCTAGACAAGGCCGAGGCGAGCTACGACGAATCGATCCGGCAGGCGCTGATCGACGCGCTGGCACACGACTACCGGACGTACCTGTCCGAAGTCATCGAAGGCGAGTGCGAGGGCTTGGAGCCTCAATCGCTATGGCGAAAGACGGTATTCATGGCGCTGCTGCTCACCCGGCTCGAGCGACAGTCGCCAGAGATCTCCGAGCTCGAGCAACAAGCCCGATTCGCGTGCGGGTTCTAGGCCCTTGCCTAGCGAAGTGGCCGGGCACAGAGTCCATCGGCCGCGGCGCCTACGAGGTACCCTAGCCTGGCCCCCCGCCGTCCCCGCGACGTGTTAGCCTCACGCGGCTGCGTGGGACTCCAGGGTAGCGATCAATAGCAAGGAGCGGTCGTGGAACGGATCGGCGTTGCGGTGGTTGGAGGAGGAGCGGTCGGCTGTGCGGTAGCGTGCGAATTGGCCCGATCGGGAATGACGGACCTGTTCTTGTTCGAGAAGAGGTCGCACTTGGCCGAAGCGCAGTCGGGGCGCAACTCGGGAGTCGTGCACGCGGGGATCTACTACCCGAGCGACTCGCTCAAGGCGCGACTGTGCGTGGATGCCAATGCCCTGATGTATGAGTTCTGTCGAGCCCACGATGTGCCCATCGCAAACGTGGGCAAGCTCGTGGTGGCCTGCACGAAACAAGAAGAGACCGAGCTCGCAGCGATCTTTGCGCAAGCGCAGGCCAATGCAGTGCCCGGCGTGAAAATGCTGACGAGCACGCAGGTACGTGCTCTGGAGAAGAACGTGCATGTGTCCGCAGCCATGCACGTGCCGTCGACCGGCGTCATGGATGCCGCAGGCGTGACCAACAAGCTCGCCCGCGAGGCAGGCGCAACCGTGCTGACGGGCTTCGAAATAGAGGCGATCAAAGCTTGTCGGGGCGCACCCTTCCGATTGCATGGACGACAAGGAGCAGAGGCGCAGGCATTCGAGGCGGAGCTGGTCGTCAACGCCGCAGGACTGTATTCGGACGCCGTGGCCCGCATGGTCAACCCACAATTCCAGCCTCGCATTGCGCCGCTCCGGGGAGAGTACTTCACCTTCTCGCGAAGGCGGCGACCAGAGCTCTGGCTCGAGCAGATGAACGTCTACCCCGTACCAGAATGGCTCGACGTTGATGGTGAACGTCAGCGCATGGTCGGCGTTCACCTCACCCCCACCTTCGCGATGCAGCGCGACGGCTCGGTCGGGCTTGGCCCCGTCGTGACCGTCGGCCCGGAGTTCAGCCGCGCCCAACACCAAGAGGACTACGAGGACAGCCGCAAGGGTGCCGAGCTGTTTCTGGCGCGTGCACAGCGGTTCTTTCCGGGCCTTCGGCTCGACGATCTCGAGCTCGGCTTTGCCGGAATCATGGCCAGCTTGACCGAGGGGAGCGATTTCATCATCGAGCGTGACGCGGTCCACCCGGACTGCGTGCAGCTCGTGGGCATTGATTCACCGGGCATGACCTGCTGTCTGGCAATCGCCAAGCGCGTTGCGAGCTTGCTGCGCTGATGACTCGGCATCTCGACTAGAGCTCTCGACGATCGGGTGAGCTGGCGACGCCCAGCGCGCTCGCTCTTCGTTCCTTGCTCACCCCTTTGAGCAACGCTAAGGTCATGCGGCCGCCATGCACGGGCTAGCACGACTATCGCTGTTGCTCGCGTTGCTCGGCGCGTGTGAGCCGAGTGGCGCGCGGTCGGTCGCGCCGGACTACGGCGATGCGCAACCCACGGTGGCTCAGGCCGCGACGTCGTCCCGGCCGATGATGATCGCGTTCAGCCGCGACTTCTGCCTGCCCTGCCAGGTCATGGCACCCGAGGTGGCCGAGCTCAGGCGGCTGCACGCCGCCGACGTGGACATCGTCGAGGTCAACATCGATCGCGAGAGGCACCAACCACTGGCGCTGTTCTTCCGAGTGAAATCGGTCCCCACGCAGATCTTCGTCGAGGCCTCCGGAGCCATTGTCGAGGGCCACGAAGGGCTCGCGACCCAAACGGAGATGGTGGCCCGGCTGAAGCGACATGGATGGGTGCGGTGATGGGCCGCCTCGCGGTCCCGATCCTGGCGCTGCTCGTAGCGCTTGGCGCCTGTCGCTCACCGGAGCCTGTGAGCGACGCTGTCCGCGACGCCAGCAGGCCCACCTCGTTTCCGCCGACGGCGCTACAGGTCGCGCCGAGCCAGCTTACGAGGATCGAGCTTCTGAAACCCAGGGAGGCGCCCAGGCAGCGGCGGATCGCGCTCGAGAAACAAAACGACCAATGGCGAATCGTCGCCCCGATCGACTACCGCGCGAACCAACCCGCCGTCGACTCGATCATCGCCATGCTGGCCGAGATAACGGTGGTCTCGAGCCATCCGGAAGATGAACGAATGGCCCGCAAGTACGGCTTGGACGAAACGACGCGGATTGAGGTCAAGGCCTGGAGAACAACAGAGGGGAGATTGGAGAGCCACTTCTGGGTAGGTCGGTCGCGCGGCGAGCACACCTACGTTCAATCCGTCGGCGACTCGAGGCTGCTCACCGTGATGGGGCGCTGTCGTCCCTTGCTGGACCGGACCTTGGACCAGCTGCGTCACCCGGTCATCACGGATGTTGCTGTGCCCTCGATCGAGGCCGTGGACTACGAAAACGAGTGCGGGCGCTTGCAGCTCGTCGCCGAACCGGCCAAGCGCGGACGCTTCGTGCCCAAGGGGACGAGTATTGTGAACTTCGATGCCGACCGCGCGGCCAAGAACGTTGCGGTGCTCGCAGGGCTGCAGGCCAAGGGGTTTGTGGATGCGCCCGCCCGCCCGCAGGACGCAGCAAGGGCCGACCGTGCTGCGGCGCGGGCTACCCTGCGCTGGCGGGAACCGGGTGGCACGCAGTCATTGGACGTGTGGGTGGGCAGCGCCACGCCGGACGGACGCTTGCACCTGTGGACCTCCGCCGAGCCGCAGGTTTTTCTGGTGGCGGGATATCTCCGCTCGAGCCTGGTTCCGTGCCGAGACCACTTCGAGCGCAGCGACGAGACCATGCGCCAGCTGCAGACACATCGGGAAAGGCTGCACCGCCACGCAGAGCACGCGGATGCGGCGGTGCACTCGCACAGTCACCGCGAGCCGCCGCCCTCCCAGGTGCCGCCAGAGCTACTCGCAACCCTCCGGGACTTGGCCCGGGAGCAGCGAGCGCACGCCATCACTCCGGAGGCTCAGGCGGATTCGAGCAGACCCCGACCTCGAGAATGACGTACAGCAGCACGTACTCCTGGGGGTTGATGGCCATCGAAGGCGCCGAGGTCTCGTACACCGAGTAGAACACCTTGCCGTAGTCGAAATGGTAGGTGACCATGAGCGGTGAGCCCGGGTAGTTGTCGTTGTCCTGCACCCAGGTGTAGGGCTTGACCACGAAGTCGTCCGACTCGAGCCCGTGCCCGTCGTCCACCTCGACGGTCTCCACGATGGTGACGTAGCCGTTCTGGAAAGGGACGCTGTTGGGATTGATGGAGGTCGCGGCGTTCATCCACGCCGCCAGATCGGGATCCAGCACGGTCCCGGTCGTGGTGTACCCCATGGCCGAGCTGCGTCCGATGTCGAATCGGTCGGGGTCGTCGGACTGGTAGAAGTCGATGTATTCGGGGAAGGGGGCTTCGGTCCACAGCGACACAGTGCAGGTGTTGTAGATTCTGCCACCCACCGACACGTAGTCGCGCAACATCTGCACGTGGTTGTTGACGAAGGCCACGCCAACGCTGCTGGCGTAGCAGGGCAGAAACACCATGTGGTAGCTGTTGAGCGTATCCTGGCTGTCGAACAGCGCGGCGGTGTGCGGGTACGGGCCGTAGCCACTGTCCTCGTAGATGGAGAACGTCTCCGTTCCCTGCAGCAGCTCGCCAGAGGCATCGACCTGGCCCAAGCCGAACTTGGCCAGCAGATTGTAGGTGAGATCGGGGCTGGTCTTCACCACGGCGTAGCTGGGAATGGAGTCCATGCCGTCCGGGGTGTTCGCACCCGGTAGCGTCGTCGTCTCTTCGGGGACCTCCGGATCCATCCCGTCGGCTACTTCGATTTCACGAACGCGCCGAAAGTTGCCCTTCCGCGTGACCAGGTACCACGTACCGGCTGACACGTCCTCTATGGTCCACGTGCCGTCAGCACTGGACAGCGTGTAGGGCACCCCGGTCATGTCGTCGCATTCGTAATGGTACGCACCAGTGGGGATGGGCTCGGGAACGGTTTGGGTCACGAAGACGAGCGCGCCCGACACCGGAATGATCCCGTTGGGAGCCATCACGCGGCCCGTCAGGGTCACGAACGGTCCGATCGTGCCACCACCAACGCCGCTATTGCCCCACCCCATGCCGCCCGTGCCTGCTTGGCCGCCTTGTCCTGCTTGGGCGCCTTGGGCACCCTGACCGTCGTCATCGTCGTCGCCCTCGAGGCCGCTACTACCGGTCGCCATGCAAGCCCCTGGAATCATGCCGAGCAGGCCGATTGCCAGAAGGACCGGAAGAAACCACCGCCTCGTGTCGTGCTTGCTCATCAGTATTCTCCGTCGCCATCCCCCCACAAAATCGTACACATACTGCCGCTGAGCGCAAGCGCCGACTCCAGCCAGCCCGTTGGGGCCCATCGGCTGGCCCTCACCGGTCTTGGGGACCAGAAGTTCCGCCAGAGACCCTCGCGGGGGATTGGGGGCAGAGGGAGGAGCGCAGCGACGACCGGCGCCCCCATC
>CAYTYV010000475.1:0-5137 GCA_964441055.1 uncultured Polyangiaceae bacterium
GGGCGCGCCAGTCGAAGCCTTCCCCCTCGTCCTCGATCTCCACCACGAGCTGGTCGCGGCGCCGCCACGCCGTGACCACCACGGCGCGCTCCTGCCTGCCCGGCTCTAGGGCGCGCTGCTCGAGCACCTCGGCCAGATTGCCCTGCTGCAGCGCGCGGCTCTTGTCCGCATAGCTCAGCCCGAAGTTGCCGTGCTCGATGGCATTGACCAGAAGCTCGCGCAAGGCCACGCTGAGCTCGGCCCGTGCGGTGGCCTCCGCCTCGGCGGCGCAAGCGCGGAGCAGCTCCTCGACGAAACTCGGCAAGGCGCTGAGGTCGTTGTTGATGTGAAAGGTCCACGAGCGCTCGATGGGCGGGACCGAGGGGCCGCGGTCGCACGGCTCGCGGTGAAGCAGCCGCCAGGCGGCCACCATGCGCTCGAGGGCGGCCGACAAATCCTCGGGCCGTACCGGCTTGCGAATGAAGTCCACGGCGCCAGCTCGCAGCGCCTCCATCAGCAACGCCTCGTCGTCGTCGCCCGTGAGCACCGCAAGCGGTACCTTGCCGTCGTCGCGATGGATGGCCTTGGCCACGCTCAGCCCATCGCCTTGCTGCAGGCCTATGTCGGCGACCACCATGTCGGGCCGCCCGCTGTGGAACAGCGCCAGCGCCTCGTCGCCGTCCGCCGCCGTGAGCAAGACGTAGCCTGCGTCCCTCAGCCGCTCGCCGACCGCCTCGCGCACCAGCGCCTCATCGGTCGCCAGAAGAACGCACTGCGGAGTGCTCATGTCTACTCGAGGCCCTCTCGGCATCGGACGGTGCGATCCGGCAGCGCCTCGCAGACGGGCCGGAGAGGCATGTTGCCACATCGGACGGCCTAGCGCACGGCTCGTCATCACCAACGCACGCCGAGCTGCCCGGTCTCAGGCGGCGGCGGGCAGCCCTCTGCGGCCCTCCTCATCGCTCGGGCTACGCGGACCACGGCAGCAATGCTACGCTTGCCCTCGTATGCCTTGGGTCGGTTGGAAGTGGTCTGCGGCCGCCGTCTTCGCGGCGGCCATGGTGCTGGCGAGCCCCAGCGAGGCTGGACCGTCGCACCAGGATCGGGCCGCAGCCCGCGCCCACGCCAATGCCGGTCTCAAGGAGTACCGAATGGGCGAGTACGAAGCCGCCATCCAGCGCTTCCGAGCGGCCGAGGAGCACGTCCACGCCCCGCCGCACGTGCTCTACCTCGCGCGGTCTCACGCCAAGCTCGGTCAGCTTCTCGAGGCCCGTGAGCTATACCGATCGCTGGCGGACGAGCAGCTCGGACCCCGGCCTCCGCGTGCTTTCGCCGCATCCCAGAAGGCCGCCCGCAAGGAGCTGGAGAAGGTCGAGGAGGCAATCCCGCGCGTCGCCATCACGGTCGTGGGACCAGCGAACGACCAAGTGGAGCTGACCATCGACGGCGCCCCGGTCAACCGCGAGGCACTGGGCGAGCCCGTCGAGCTCGACCCGGGGCGCTACCTCATCCGAGTGGAGGCGGAGGGCTACGAGCCCGCCCAGGAACGGATCAAGCTCGATCCCGGCGAGGGCACCCGCAAGCTCAGGCTGGCGCCCGTCCGCCTGCCAGAGCCCGTCGGCGAAGACGAAGAAGAGGAGGACGACGACGCGGGCGGCCAGAGCCCGGCCGCCGCGGCCGTGCTGCTCGGCATCGGAGTGGCGGGCTTGGTCGCTGGCGGGGTCACGGGCGGGCTCGCGCTAAGCCGCGCCAGCGACCTGCGGGGACGCTGCCCGACCAATCCCTGCCCGCCCGACAACGAGGCGCTGGCCGACGAGGCTCACGCCTTCGGCACCGTCGCCACCGTGGGCATCGTCAGCGGCGGCCTGCTGACCATGGCGGGGCTGACCTGGCTGCTCTGGGCGGCAGACGAGCCTGCGGACGAGACCGGTGAGGAGGATCCGCAGGCCAGCATCCAGATCGAGCCCGTCGTCGGGCCCGGCTTCGCGGGCGTGGGCGGGGTGTTCTAGGCGGCGATGGCGATGGCGCGCAGTTGGAATCGCTGGGTGCTCCGAGCTGCCGGGCTCGTCGGCGGGCTCGGGCTCGTCGGCGCTGGCTGCAACGCCATGCTGGATATCGAGCACATCGAGTTCGGCGATCCCGATGCAGGCGGCCAGGCAGGTGCGGCTTCCGGCGGAGGAGGCACGGGGGCAGGCACGGGCGCCAGCGGCCTCGGCCCCACGGGCGGTGGCGGAGGCGCCTCCGGGGGCACGGGCCCCATCGGACCGGAGGACTGCACCAACGGCGAGGACGACAACGGCGACCAGCTCGTCGATTGCGAGGACCCGCTCTGCACCGACTACCAGTGTGCGGCCGAGGCGCCCATCGGATGGATCGGCCCGATTGCCCTGCACATCGGTACAGACCCCAATGCGACGTGCGCGGGCGCGTGGTCCAGCCAGGCGTTCAGCAGCGGATACGGCTCGCTCGACGCGCCCGGGGCGAGCTGCGGCGATTGTAACTGCGGCTCGCCGAGCGGCGCCAGCTGCAGCGTCGCAGCGGTGGACTTGTACGACTATTACGACTGCTTCCCCTCGGCCGAGGACCACACGCAAACCGCGGGCTCGCCGAACACCTGCTATCCGATCGAGTTCGCTAGCTACCAATACAACTCCGCCCGCGGCGATGTGCCCATGGCGAGCGGGGGCAGCTGCAGCCCCTCGGGCGGCGTGGCCTCGGTCGAGCCCGCCACCTTTGCTCAGCAAGCGCTGGGTTGCGACGGCGCCCCTTCGGGCGAGGGATGCACGGCAGGGCTGTGCGTGCCCATCCCGGAGGCTCCGCTCAGCCCCCTGCTGTGCATCGTGCACGACGGCGATACCAACTGCCCAAGCGGACCGTACGTCGAAAAGCATCTGACCTACCAAGCGGTGGACGACACCCGCGGCTGCACCGATTGCGGCTGCGGGTCGCCGCAGGGCGTGAGCTGCGGCGGACAGACCTACCTGTACACGGACCATTACAACAACACCTGCGCGGGCGGCCCGGTCGTCGTGCCCCACGATGGCAGCACCTGCGTGAACGTCGATTGGCCCGGCTCGATGCAGTTCATCCCCGGCTCTCCGTCAGGCGGCTCCTGCTCGGAAAGCGGCGGCCAGCCCACCGGCTCGGCCCTTCCAGCAGATCCCCTCACGATCTGCTGCGAGATCTAGACGATGGGGGCTCCGGTCGTCGCTTCGCTCCTTCCTCTGCCCCCAAACCCCCGCGGGATTCGACGATGCGGGCTCCGGTCGTCGCTTCGCTCCTCTTCGGGGGGTCGATGTCAAGACAGATCTCCCCGGTCCCAGAGCCGCCCTTTTTTTGCTCTTGCATCGGGCGGTTGGGTTCAGGATTCGCAGGGCGTCTCCGGTCAGCAGCCCACCCAAGCAGCGGCAAGCGTTGGGGGAGGCTGAACGGCCTCGGTGAGTGGCAGTACTGGGTCGGCACGGTGGCGGCGACTCCACGGCGGATGAGAAGCTCGGTGGGTGCTCTGGCAGGGCACCATCCTCTTCGCTGGGCCTCGTAGGTCCATGGCTTCAGTTGGTGACTCCGAGGGTGCATAGCCTTCCTCAGGGGCCTGCCCGCCGCTAGGGGTGGCCACGGAGCGTATGGATGCTTCCCCTCGGAACTTTGTCGACCGCACAAGCACTGCTCTCGTTGCTCAGCCAGCCGGCCGCACAGCGAATGATGTGCTGCGGCAGCTAGCCGCGGCAGCTGTGCTTGTTCGGGTCGTAATCCTCCTGGTTCTTCCACATCGCCAGCACGGCGGCCGCCAGCCGCCGTGCGATGGTCAGTCGTGCCAGGTTGGGCTTGGTCTGCTCGAGCAGCCGCTGGTAGGCCTGGCCGAGCGGCTGGTTGGGCATGCGCGCCAGCTGCATCGCGGCGCTCTTGAAGACGCTCTTGAGCACGGGATGTCGATTGCGGTTCAACCCACGGGGCTGCGCCACCTGTCTGCGCTGCCAGTCGCGGCCCGGCGCGCGTTGCCAATCCGAGCTCGAGCGGGTGACGATGGCCAAGCCGCAGTAGCTCCAGAACTGGCGCGAGGTGCGGAACCGATGCGGCGAGACGACGATGGCGACGATGTAGGAGGCGCGGATGATGCCGATGCCCGGGGCCGTGGCCAGCCGCTGGACGACCGGCACTCGTGAAGCGGCCTCGAGCAGCCCGCGCTCGGCCTGGCGGGCGCAGTCGGTCACGGCATCGAGCTGCTGCCCCCACAGCTGGGCGCGCCGCTGGTAGGCCAGCGGCAGCTCGAGCAGGGCTTCGAGCCGGCTCTCGGGCGCGTACAGCGCCTTGCCCGAGCGCAGACCACGGCCGCGGCACAAGGCGTTGAGCCGGTTCTTGCAGCGCACCTTGTCGCGTTGCAGCACGCCGTGGGCGCGCACCGCCTCGCGCAGCTCGCGGAACTGGCCCGGGGCCTTGAAGACCGGCCGGCTGAGCGCATCGCGCCTCAGCTCGTCGGCCAGCTTGCAGGCATCGAGCGCGTCGCTCTTGTGGCCCTGGTGCTTGAGCGGCTGCACCACGGTCAGGCGGTCCACTTCGGGCTCGAGCTCCTCGTACAGCCACTCGCTGAGCTGGCCCTCCTCCAGACACAGGTACCGTGGCTTGGCCAGTTGGCGGATGAACTGCTTGAGCACCCCAGCATCCGTGTCCAGCACCTCGAGCCGTAGCCGTTTGCCGCTCTGCCCGAGCACGGCCGCCGTGCAGCTTTGCGTGTGAGCATCTAATCCGATAAACCGAGACATCTGGGTCTCCTTTCTGAGGTTTGTCCAAGTTCATGATAGGAGACCCAGATTTCTCATTCCCCCTTGGGGGGCATACTGCCCCGAGCCCGAGCCCCCCAGCGGAGCGCCCCTCCGCCGTCGCCCGCTCCTCCGCCCCGCACCGAGCGCAGGCCGGCTCAAGGCCGCCGCAGGCGCCGCGCGTAGCGCGGTCGGAGCCAAACGCAGAGCCTTGAGGCGGCCGAGTACGATGCGACGCTGCCGCTTGCGAGACGGCGCCGCAGCCCAACGCCACGCTTGCCAGCGCGACGCACACACCTACGGCTGCTCGTGCTCGCTGGCTGCCACGCTGGCTTGGTCTCAGAGGGGTCGGTTCCGCCACCCCCCTCTTATGCCTTCCTCTGCCCCCAAACCCCCGCGTG
>CAYTYV010000476.1:0-5128 GCA_964441055.1 uncultured Polyangiaceae bacterium
CGTGATCGCCCGATCGGTGGGCAGCGAGCCCGTGGCCTCGCGCTGGTCCCGCAGGTAGCGAACCAGGTTTTCGGCAGCCAGCGCGTCGAGCTGGCGTTCGCTCTTCAGCCATTCGAGCGCCTGCTCGTCAGTCATGGGCTCGAGCTGCCGCAGCATGGCCCCTAGGGCGCGGCCCAGCTCGACCGGACGCCCTGGGCCCGTGCCGTGCCAGAAGGGAAGCCGACCGATCTCGGCTGGCGCGGGCGTCACGTACACCCTGTCGCGGGTGATCTCGGCCACCCGCCAACTGCTCGCCCCGAGCACGATGACGTCGCCCAGGCGAGTCTCGTACACCATCTCCTCGTCGAGCTCGCCGAGCTTGCCGCCGTCGGGGGCGCGATGCACCGTGAACAGGCCGCGGTCGGCGATGGTGCCCCCGCCGAGCGCGGCCACGGTCTTGGCGCCGCGTCGGCCGCGGACAAGATCGCGATGGCGGTCCCAGCCGATGCGCGGTCGGAGCGAGGCGAGCTCGGTCGAGAGGAAGCCTCCGGCCAGCATGTCGAGCACATTGTCCAGCGCCTCGCGCGACAGCTCGGCAAAGCTCGCCGTGCGGCGCAGGAGCTTTGCCAATGCGTCCACGGACCACGGCTCGACGGCGCACATGGCCACGATCTGTTGAGCCAGCACGTCCAGCGGGCTGCGCGGCAGGCGCAGGGGCTCGATGGCGCCATGGCTCATGCGGTGCGCCACCACCGCGGACTCGAGCAGATCGCCTGGGTGTCGCGGCACGATGCGGCCTCGGCTGACCTCGCCCACGCGATGACCCGCGCGCCCCACGCGCTGCAGGCCGTGCGCCACCGATCCGGGCGAGCCCACCATCACGACCAGGTCCACCGCCCCCATGTCGATGCCCAGCTCGAGCGAGCTGGTCGCCACGATCGCCCTGAGCTCACCTCGGCCGAGCTGCGCCTCGATTTCGGCGCGCTGCTCGTGGGAGATGGATCCGTGGTGGGCTCGGGCGATGTCCTGGCCGTCGAGCTCGTTGAGCCGTCGGCACAGCCGCTCGCACAGCCCGCGGCTCGACACGAACAAAAGGGTGCTGTGGTGGGCGCTGATGAGCTCGAGCAGGCGCGGGTAGATCGCTGGCCAGATCCCCGCGCGGTCGCCTGACAGAGCCTCGGCGCCCCGGCTTTCCGAGGGGCGCACGCGGCGCATGTCCTTGACGGGCACGACGATTTCGAGGTCCAGCAAAGGCCGCTCCGTTACGTCCACCACGGCCACATCGCGGTCGCCGCCCAGATAGCGCGCCACCAGGGCCGTGGGCTGCGCCGTGGCCGACAGCCCGATGCGTTGGGGATCCAAGGCAGCCAGGTGCGCGAGGCGCTCGAGGGAGATGGCCAGATGAGCCCCGCGCTTGGTGGCGGCCATCGCGTGGATCTCGTCGACGATGACCACGGCGGTGGTGCGTAGGGTCGAGCGCGCCGCCGAGCCCAGTATCAGGTAGAGCGACTCGGGCGTGGTCACCAGGATCTCGGCGGGCTCGCGGGCCTGCTGGCGGCGTGCGCGCGCGGGGGTGTCGCCCGTGCGCACGTCAACGCGGGGGATGCGGACGGTTCGGCCTTGCCTCCGGGCCTGCTCGCGCAGCCCCTCGAGCGGGGCGCGCAGGTTGCGCTCGATATCGTAGACCAGCGCCTTGAGCGGGGAGACGTAGACCAGGCGCACGCCCGCCGCGGCCTGGGGCGGCAAGCGGCTCAGCCGGTCGATGCCCCACAGAAAGGCGGCCAGCGTCTTGCCGCTTCCGGTCGGGGCCACCAGCAGGCTGTGACTTCCGTCGGCGATGCGGCGCCAGCCCTGCTCCTGCACGGCCGTAGGCGAGCCGAAGCGCTCGGCGAACCAAGCGCGAACCGGGGGCGAGAAGCCGTCCACTTGACCTTCACCAAACGCAGCCGCTGCCCGCCCGCTACAGCCGCTGTTGGCGATGCCACATGACGAACAGGATTTGCAGGTTGCAGCCCGAGCAGAAGAACTCGGGATCGCTTGGCACCGCGGCGCGCTCGTCCATCCAGTGGTGCAACACGCCACCGTGGCAGCGGTCGTCCGTGCAGGCGTCGACCAGGCACAGCTCGGGCGAGGGGCAGGGCGGCGTGCAGCTCTCGCGGTGCACGTCGGACAGGCACCACGCGCCGTATAGGCGTTCGGCCAGGGCGTCGAGCACCCGGTCGGACTCCTCGACGTAGGCGGCGCGGCCGGTCGCCAGATACAACACCTGCAGGGCGAACATCAGATAGTTCTGGCTGGACAGCGTGGCGTACTCGTCGCTTTGCGCACCCATGCCCTGCTGGCTGTAGGGCGAGCGGTAGAAGACGGCATCGGCCGTGTCCGCGGCGAAACGCAGCGGCCCAATCGCCTCGAAGGTGGCCAGGGCACGGTCGAGATAGCGACGTTCGCCCGTGAGCTGGTACAGCCGTCCATTGAGCAGGATCATGGTGACGTTCGGGTACAGGTAGAGCCCGGGGCGGTCCTCGCTGAACTCGTAGTAGCTGCCATTCCAGGCCCGGTCGGCGATCGCCTGCTCGGCCTGCGCCGCCCACTCGATGTAGTCAGCGCGGCGCTCGCCGCCGAGCACATAGGCGTGCTGCAGGCTGATGAGCGCGAGCAGGCCGCTGACCGACACGGGCCCGTAGGCATCGATGGCCCAGCTGTCGACCACGTCGGCCGTGATGTAGTAGCCGACCAGCTTCACCAGCGCGTTCAGATCGTCGATGAACGAGATGAGCTCGGGCTCGGCCGCGCGGTCCGCGGTGGCCTCCATGTACTCGATGAGTCCCAGGGCCGACATGGCCATCTCGTTGACGTCCCCCTCGAGAATGCTGGACTCGCCGATGAGCTCGAGGGCACGCTCGGCAGCCGCCTCGGCCCGCTGCTGCCAGAGCGCGTCGCCGTGCTGAGCGCCCGCGTGCGCGTAGAAGGCCAGGCCGTAGAAGGCCGCGTCGCCGTAGTCCTCGACCCAGTCACCGCCCTGGACGGTGAGGTGCTCGGCCTGCTGCTGCAGCTCCGCGTAGAACTCGGCGTGGCGGAAGGCTGGCGGTGGCTCGCGCTGGGGCGCGGGCGCCACGGGATCGGCGGCCGAGTCGCACGCCGCCAGGGCGGCGACTAGCAATGGGGCCCAACGGCGAAGCAGCATCGAGCGCAGCGCAGCCATGTCGAGTACCTCCGAGGGTGCCTTGACAGCATACCCCCGCTGGCTCCGCGCCGCAGCAGGGCGGCTCTCTCGAAGGTGGCAGGGGTTTTTCAACACCCGGCTAGCCCCTGTCGCAACGGTGTACTAGCTATGGTCGCCGACAAGGGGGCTGCGCGCCCCTTTCGCTTTTTTGTCGTCGTGCTACCGAGGTGCCGTCATGGCCAAGCCCAAGCCCAACCGCAGTGCCATCAGCCCTACCCGAGCGGAGGACTACCCGGAGTGGTACCAGCAGGTGATCCGCGCGGCCGACCTGGCCGAGATCTCCGCTGTGCGGGGGTGCATGGTGATCAAGCCGTGGGGCTATGCCATCTGGGAGAACATGCAGCGGGTGCTCGACGGCATGTTCAAGGCCACGGGACACCGCAACGCGTACTTCCCGCTGTTCATCCCCAAGTCCTATCTGGAGCAGGAAGCGGAGCACGTCGAGGGCTTTGCCAAGGAGTGCGCCATCGTGACCCACCACCGACTGGTGGCCGGGCCGCAAGGCGGGCTCGTCCCCGACCCCCAGGCCAAGCTCGAGGAGCCGCTGGTGGTGAGGCCGACCTCGGAGACCATCATCGGAGCCAGCTTCGCGCAGTGGGTCAGCAGCTACCGCGATCTGCCACTGCTCATCAATCAGTGGGCCAACGTGGTGCGCTGGGAGCTTCGCACCCGGCTGTTCCTGCGTACGGCGGAGTTTCTTTGGCAGGAGGGGCACACGGCTCACGCCACCCGGAAGGAGGCCGTGGAGGAGACCCACCGCATGCTGGGCGTCTACGAGGATTTCGCCCGCAAGACCCTGGCCATCCCGGTTATCCAGGGGCGCAAGAGCGAGGCGGAGCGCTTCCCCGGCGCCGTCGACACCTTCTGTATCGAGGGGATGATGCAGGACCGCAAGGCCTTGCAGGTGGGCACCTCGCATTTTCTGGGGCAGAACTTCGCCCGGGCGAGCGGCATCCGCTTCCAGAGCGCCGAGGAGACCGAGGAGTATGCCTGGACGACCTCCTGGGGCGTGTCGACTCGGCTGGTCGGGGCGCTCATCATGACCCACTCGGACGACGATGGGCTGGTGCTGCCCCCGCGCATCGCTCCAGCGCACGTGGTGCTGCTGCCCATTTACCGCGACGACGCCAGCCGCGAGAAGGTGCTGGCCTACGTTCGGCGAGTGGCGGCCGAGCTGCGCGACCGCTATCTGACCGGACGGTCGGTGGAGGTGGAGATCGACGACCGCGATCTGCGTGGTGGGGAAAAGAACTGGGCCTGGGTCAAGCGCGGTATTCCGGTGCGCGTGGAGATCGGTCCGCGCGACGTCGAGGCCCGGCAGGTGGTCTACGCGCGCCGCGACGAGCCGCCGCGCAGCAAGCACACCATGAGCTGCCAGCAGTTCTTGAGCGAGATCCCCGCGATGCTCGACGACATCCAAAAGAGGCTATACCAACGGGCCGAAGCGGTGCGCGACGAGCATACCCGCCAACTCGACGACCTCGACGGCTTCGAGCGCTTCTTCACGCCCCAAGACCGCGAGCGACCGGAGATCCACGGTGGCTTCGGCATGGTGCATTGGTGCGGCTCGGCAGAGTGCGAAAAGCGCATGAACGAGTCCAAGGTGACCATCCGCTGCATTCCGCTGCGGGGGCCCCGCGAGTCCGGACACTGCCCCTGGTGCGGCAAGCCGAGCGAACAGCGGGTTGTCTGCGCCAAGGCTTACTGATCAGCGTTTTCGGTGCGGGCGGCGCGCAGGGCGGGCAGGACTTCGTCGCGCAGTAGCGGCAGGAGCATGCGCAGGTGGGCGCAATGGGCCTCTTTGGTGGTGCCCGTGAAGCCTCGGATGTCCAGGTCCCCTCGGCGATAGCGAGTCTTGTGCTCCACGCCCTCGATCGGGCTGAGCCCGGCGTAGCGACGCTGTCCGCCGAGGCCTGCGATGAGGTG
>CAYTYV010000477.1:0-5127 GCA_964441055.1 uncultured Polyangiaceae bacterium
TGAACGGAAACGACATGCTGGCTCTCCCGGTCCCCGAGCTTCGCGCCATCCGGGCTCAGCCGCACGGCGGTCCGGTCCGGGTTGTCGAACAGGACGCTGCGCGGCACGAGCGCGCTGCTGGCCTGCGGAGGCCCTCCTCTCTGCCATCGCAGCGCGTCGCTCGTCTGTGGCGGCCCTGCCGGGGCCAAGGCTCCAGCAGGCGGCGCGGGCGGGGGTGGCGAGCCGCAGGCGGCAACGGTGAGCAGCAGGACGACAAGGGCGAGTCGAGCGTGGCAGAACATGGCCACCGGGAATAACACGCCGCGGCTCTCGGCGGTACCGCGGCTCCGCGGCCAGACAAGGGCGGACTTCGCGCCTGCGCCTCAGCTTGGGGAGACGTGGAGAGCCGCGGGTGCCGCAGCCCGCGGAGATGTGGAGAGCCGCGGGTGCCGCAGCCTGGGGAGATGTGGAGAGCCGCGCGCCGTTGCTGGCATGCGGTGTGAGCCACCATGAGCGCCACGGCGCCCGTCCGCCCGCGCGCCTCACCACATCCCCCCAGGCGACGACCGGATTTGAGTTTTCGTATTGAGAATTACTGGTCGCCGTCGTCCCCGCGGTGGGCAGGTGCGCAATCGGTGGGTAAGTCCCGCGACGAGCTCAACGGTCTTGGTGGGGCGCCGTCTGGACTTATCCACGGATTGTGCAGCTGTCCACGGCCCGCGGATTAGGCACCGAAAAACGGAGGAGCACCTCCGAAATGGGCTTTACATCCCGCAATACTTTGCTATGCTCAAAATCAAACATGCCGCCTCATTCAACATCCGTCAAGCCCGCCGCTCACAGGTCTGCCAAGCGCCGACGGCCGCGTCCGCGACAGCTCGCTCTGGCTGCGCGTAGCCGTGGTGGCTATCGCGCGGGGGCGGGTCGGCCGCAGGGGCGAAGCGACCACTACGTGCCGCACCTTCGGCGGCCTCGGGTGACGCGGCATAGCGCCGTGCACGTGACGATGCGCTGTGTGGCCGGGCTGCCGAGCTTGCGTCGACCCGTGGCGCTGAGGCTCATTCGGGAGATCTTCGCTGAAGAGGGAGCCCGCAAGGGCTTTCGGCTGGCGCACTACGCCATCCGTGGCAACCACCTGCACCTGGTCTGCGAGGCGAACAGCACCAAGGCCATGTCGCGTGGCGTGCAGCGGGTGGCCTCGCGCATCGCGCGGACGCTCAACAAGCGCTTTGGTCGGCGTGGGCGGCTGTTTGCCGACCGCTTTCAGGGGACCGTGGTCAAGACGCCGAGGCAGATGCGCAACGTGCTCTGCTACGTGTATCTGAACGCGCACAAGGATCGGGCCAAGCGGGGGGCGACCATGCGGGGCGTCGACCCGTACTCGTCGTACCGCTGGTTCGACGGCTGGGCGCAGCTGCGCTGCCGCCCGCCTTTGCCTTCCGCTCGCGATCCAGTGACCGAGCCTTGCTCGTGGCTGCTTCGCACGGGCTGGCGGCGCCACGGCTTGATCCGAACCGACGAGAAGGTACCCGCTTCGGCCAGGGCGCAACGAGCGTGATGATCGCATCGGCCGCCTTCGGGTCAACGGCGGAGCGAGCCCGAGCCCGCGAGCATCAGCAAGCGTCATTCGTAGCGGGGGTCGCCTGAAGCGCGGGCCGCCTGAAGCGAGCGCCGCCCGAGGCGAGCGCCGTCCGTAGCGATCAGCGCCTTGACAGCAGAGAAAAATGATATATCGTACGATATATCGTGACGACATATCGGAGGACACTCTGCCATGTGCTCAACCGAACGCTCTTGTACCCACCCCCGCGTTTTTCCAGGCAATGATCCCTTTTTCTGGATGAGAGGTCACGGCTTTGGGCCGCACTGCTCGGGCGGTCGCGGCCATGGTCACGGTCCGCCACACGGTTTCGGTCCGCCGCATGGCCATGGGCCGCCGCACGGTCATGGGCCGCCGCCCGGACCTCCGCCGCCTCCGCCGCCTCCGTGGTTCTTCAACATGTTCTGTGGACCTCCACCCCGAGCGGAGCGCGGCGAGGTGCGCTATCTGATTCTCGATGCGCTCGGCGAGCAGCCGCGCCACGGCTACGAGATCATCCGCTTCATCGAGAGCCGTTCGGGCGGCGCCTACCGACCTAGCCCTGGCACGGTCTACCCCACCTTGCAGATGCTCGAGGAGATGGGCCAGGTACAGGCCGTCGAGCGGGACGGCCGCAAGGTGTACGAGATCACCGACGAGGGTCGAGCCGAGCTAGACGCGCACCAGGACGACGTCGACCAGGCCTACGACCGCTTCGGCGGCGGCGGGCATTGGGGCGAGCGGCCCGAGCTGCACGAGCTGTGGGACCGCATCCACCGCATGTTGCGCAGCATGGGTCGAGGTTGGCGCTGGGGCGGCGTGGACGCGTCCAAGCTCCGCGACATCGAAAAAGTCATCGGCGAGGCAGCCGAGCGCGTCGAAGAGATCCTGCGTCGCTAGCAGGGTGTTGGAAAACACCCGCCAGCCTTTGAGAGAGCCGCCCTACCGCCGCTCGAAGACCTGGTCGACGGGCCGCCGCGGTGGCTTGCGGGGCTGCTCGGCCGCCACGCCTAGCGGGACGAGCGCGACCGGGCGCAGGCGGCGGGGAAGCTCGAGCAGCTGTCGCGTCTTGTGCTCGTCAAAGGCGCCTACCCAGCAGGTTGCGAGCCCCATCGCGTGGGCCATGAGCAGCAGGTTCTGGGTCGCCGCGGCCGTATCTTGAAGGCAGTACTGCGAGAAGCCTCGCTCCGCGTAGGCGCGCGCGGCGCGGCGCTCGTCGGCGCACACCACCACGACCACGGGCGCCTCGGCGATGAAGCGCTGGGCAAAGGCAGCCTCGGCCAGCTCGCGTTTGCGTTCGGGCGACTCGACGCACACGAAGTACCAGGGTTGCGCGTTGCCAGCACTGGGCGCGTGGATCATCGCGTCGAGCAGCCGCTCGAGCGCGCCCGTCGGTAGGGGATCGGGGGCGAACTGACGCACGCTGCGGCGGGTGCGGATCAGCTCGAACAGCTCGTCGACGCAGGCACTGGTCATGGCCCGAGCTGTAGAACGACCGGCTTGGGCCGAAAAGGGCCGCGAGCAATTGGGTGCTAGGGCGACGCTGTGAATCGTTCGGGCTGAGCTCGGATGGGGAAGGGCGGCTCAGCGCGCAGGTGCGTTGGGGTTTTCGATGGCAAAGCCCATGCCTTCGGGGCCGTCGACGAAATCGATGGTCGTGCCGTCGGCCCGCGGCGCGCAGCGTGGCGAGACGTGGACGGAAAGCCCGCCGCAGTCGACCACGAAATCGTCCTCCCGTTTCGAGCCGAAGAACAGATCGCAGCGAAACGGAGGCTTGACCTCCAAGCGGAGCACCTCGCCCGGCTCGCAGTGCTGCTCGCGCGCGGCCTCGAAGGCCTTTCGCGCGGCAGCGGTGATGGTGACCGACGGCGGCTTGGCGGCGTCGTCCTCGGCGCTGTCGTCGGCCGTGCCGAGCTTTTTCTGAAGCTCGCCAGTTTCGTACAGCTCGGCCAGCAGGTCGCTTCCGCCGACCAGCTCGCCGTCGATGTAGGCCTGTGGAAAGGTGGGCCAGTTCGAGTACTCCTTGAGGCCCTCGCGCAGGTCCGGGTCGGCGAGCACGTCGATCGGCTCGACCTCGGCGCCGCAGCGGCGGAGGGTCTGCAGGGCTTGTGTCGAAAAGGCACACTGCGGTGCCATGCGCGTGCCCTTCATGAACAGCACGACTTTGTGGCTTTGGACGATCTCGTCGATCCGCTTTTGGATGTCGTTCATGGTGGTGAGCTCGGTGGTTGGGTTGCTCCTTGCTCTACGTCAGCGAGCGCTCAGATGCCGAGGATTTCCTCGGGGCGAAGCGGCCGTCGACGGACGGGCGCGGCGCTGGGCTGGCCCGAGTCGGTGGGGCCCGCATCCGTCGTCGGGGACGCGGCGGCGTCGGGCGCGCTGCCCGCGTCCGCTGAAGCAGCGGTGGCCGGCTCCCGAGCGCTAGTGCTCGCCACTGGCGTTGCGCTTGGGCGGACCTGGGGCGGCGCGCTCGCCAAGGGGGAGGGCGTTGAGACGGGGGTCGCCGTGGCGCCTGGCGACGAGGCCTGCCCCTCCGAGTGCAACCACATGCCCCCGGCTGCTGCCGCCACCGCGACCACGGCTGCGAGCAATAGGCCCATCTGCGCGAGCGACGCCCTGCGGCTGCGCTTGGCCTCCTCGCCGCGTGGGGAGTCCGACGAGGCCTGTCGCACGGCGATGCCCAGCCGCAAGGTCGGCGGGGCCTCGAGCTTGGGCTGCGAGGCACTCGGGAAGGTGCTGGGCGGCGTGGCGTCGCTCTGCGCGGCCGCCTCGGACTGCGGCTCGAGCACGGCGGACAGCGTCTCGGTAAACTGTCGGCTCGACTGGAAGCGCTTGGCCGGCTCGCGGGCCGTCGCTTGGGCGAACCACTCGTCGAAGCCGGGCGGCACGGCAGCCACCTTGGACGGCACCCGAGGCGGTTTGCAGCAGATGGAGATCATGAGCTGGCCCTTGGTGGGCGCTTCAAAGGGCAGCCCGCCGCAAAGGCACTCGAAGGTGACGACGGCGAGCTGCCACAGGTCGGATCGCGGGTCCAAACCCGTGCCCATGATCTGCTCCGGGCTGGCGTAGGACGGCGTGCCCACGAGCACGCCGTGCTGCGTGGCGAGCTGGTCGACGCCTTCGAAATGGGTGCGCTTGGCAATGCCGAAGTCGACCAGCTTGACCACCTCGCGCCCCTGCTCCTCGGCCAGGAAGATGTTGCCGGGCTTGAGATCGCGATGGATGACCCCGGCCTGGTGGGCCACCTCCAAGCCGCGGGCGATCTGGCGGACGATGCTCGCCGTCTCGGCGGGCGTCAGCTTGCCCACCCGCTTGAGGCGCTCCAACAGGCTTTCGCCCTGGAGCAGCTCCATCGCCAGGTAGGCGCAGCCGCGCTCCACGCCGAGATCGAAGACCTGAACCACGTGGGGGCTGCGCAGCTGGGCGGCGGCCTGCCCTTCGCGCAAAAAGCGCGGCAGCTGGTCCTCGGGCTGCGTTTGCTCGGAGACCGTGATCAGCTTGACGGCCACTGCCGAGCGCAGCGTCACGTGCTCGGCCTGCCACACCTCGGCCATCGCGCCCGAATCGAT
>CAYTYV010000478.1:0-5080 GCA_964441055.1 uncultured Polyangiaceae bacterium
ACGATCCGCCCCCGTCCTCGCTCGGGCTTCCGCCCCGGGCGGAACCGACCCCACCGCCGTCGGTCGTACTTCCGGTCCCGTCTGCACCACCGCCCAAGAAGGCGGCTGACGATACCGCCAACGGCCCCGATGCGAGTGAGCTGCCTGCGCTTCCCTTTGCGGAGCCAGGGTCGGCGTCGCCAGCGGCCACTTCACCGTCGTCCCGGCGCGCGGCCGCGCCACGGCCGCGCGGAGCCCGTCCGAGCGGGTCGGGCCCGCCTGGCTCGGCGCGGTCATCGGACTGGCGGCCATCGGCGCTGCACGACGTGACCGAGGTGACCGAGCTGTCCCCCCAAGAGCCGAGCGCAGGGCCGGCTCTGCCCTTCCGCTCTTCGGGATCGGCGTCGAGCGCCGCGGGACACCCCGGATCCGAGCCCGATAGCGCGATCACCCGCCTTCGTCCGGGCCACCCGGCCGCCGTCGCCGCCGCCCTGTCGGATGGCGAGACGCTCGAGGATGCGCTCGACCAGCAGCTCGGTTCAGAAGAGGACGTCGACACCGTGCTGCTCGGCCCGGACGCAGTGCAAGAGGCTGCGCATTCGTCTCCCGTTCCCTGGGAGACGGACGATTCGCGCGCGACCGAGCCGCCGCCTGCTGTGCCAAACCCTTGGGACAATCCCGAGCGCACGCTCTCCATGCCCCGGTCCGTCGGGGAGGGCGGCGATTCGTCCGACGGAAGCGGGGCTAGTCCCGCCGCCGTCGAGCCGAGCGGAGCGGATTTGGTTTCCGTCGAACGCGGCGACCTCGAGCCGAACGGCGCTGCTCTGGATCCGGTCGAGCAAAGCGGAGCGGGTCTGGCTGCCATCGAGCCAGGCGGGGCAGGCCCCGACCCGGTCGAGTCGAGCGCGGCAGGCTCTCACCCTATCGAGTCGAGCGCGGCAGGCTCTCACCCGGTCGAGTCGAGCGCGGCAGGCTCTCACCCAATTGAGTCGAGCTGGGCAGGCTCTCACCCGATCGAGTCGAGCGCGGCAGGCTCCCACCCGATCGAGTCGAGCGCGGCAGGTCCCGACGCGGTCGGGCCAGCCGAGCTGGGCCCGCCTTCGTCCGTCGGTCAGGTCAGCTCGGGCGCGTTCCAGGGGCTGCAGCGCGCCCTTTCGAAGCTTTCGAGCCGCCTCTACCCGCCAGCGGAACGGGCCGTCCTCTTCGCGGAGCGCTGGGTGCAGCGCCTGCTGCGGGCGGTCGCGGCTGTGCGCGATGCCTACCTGCCCGCAGCGCTGCAACATCGGCGTCCGAGCGTGCTGCTGCTCGGGCTGGTGCTCTTCTTCGTCGTCGTGCTGGCTCTGAGCGGCGTGGTCTGCCTAGCCGTTGGTGGAACGCGCGCGGACGAGGGCGAGCCGCCCATCTCCGCGCCCGTGTTGCCCCCTGGGGCTGCTCGGTCGAACGAGGCGGCTTCACCGATCGACGCCTCCGCCCCGGAGCCAGCACAACCATAGCTCGTCGTCGCGCGGCTCCGCGAGTCGCGCCGTCTGCAGAGTTTGGTGTAGAGCCGGCTCGCCTTGCCCGTAACTCAGATCTGCGTTACCACTCGCTCGGACGACGAAACGCAGGAGATCGAGATGAATGCGATCGCGCGATGGTTCGGGCTCGCCGCCACGGCGGCGCTACTAGCGGGATGTGCGCTCGAGACCGAGGACGCCGAGCCCGGCTCCTTCGGCCTGGCCGCCAGCGAGGCCGCCGCAGCCGAGGTACGGCTCGTCAAGGCGAGCTCCTACCGCACGGGCCACTACGGCATCCCCGCCGTGGAGCGAGAGTTCCTGATCCGCGTGCGCAACATCGCCTACGACAAAGTGGTGGCGGTGCACCACAGCTCGGCGGGCGGCGGGGCCTGGCTCGACATGCCCGCGGAGTATCTGCGCCCCGCTGGCAACGGCTGGGAGCTGTGGCGGGCGCAGCTGGGCTGGAACGCCATGTGGGGCGGCGACTACCCCTGGCAGGAGGCCTTCGCGATCAAGTACGGGGTCGAGGGCCAGACCTACTGGGACAATGGCGACGGCCACGACTACCGGATGGCGCAGCACACGGGTCCCATGCTGGGTCCGGGCATCCACGTGTTGCTCGAGCAAGCCACGCTGTACATGAACACCTTCAGCGGCAAGAGCGTGTTCTACGGCAACCTCGACGTCCGCAACCTGGCCTACGAAAAGCAGGTCGAGGTCGTCTTCAGCACCGACGGGTGGAACACGGTGCAGCAGCTGGGGGCCGGCTACGCGGGTGGCTACCATCCCGCCTACGCCTCGCCCATCGCGGCGCCCAACGCCTTCGGCACGGAGCGGTGGTCCTTCGAGCGGGAGCTCGACTACTACGCAGGCTCGGTCGAGTTCGCCATCGCCTACACGGTGGACGGCCAGACCTACTGGGACAACAACTTCGGCCAGAACTATGTGGTCTACTCGAACAACTGACAGCCGCGCGCAACGGGGCGAGGCCAGGGGGCCCAGAGCTACGCTCGCTGTTTCATGGCCGTTCGATGCCGAGTAGCTTGCGGCGCTGCAGCCACAGAAAGGCGCACATGAACAGCGCCGCCCCCGTGGCCGCGCCCGCGGGATGCACCTCGAGCGCAGAGGTGCCTAGGTAGTAGGCGCCAGCGAGGAAGATGAAGATGAAGTTCAGGAAGTTGTTCACCGCGAAGGCCTTGCCGCGCGCGCCTTCCCGGGGTGCGTCCTGCAGAAAGGTCTGCAGGGGCACCACCACGAAGGAGCCTGCCACGCCCAAGCCCGCGAGCAGGCCGATGGCGGCCGCGTAGCCCTCGGCGCGGCCGGCCAGCGCTGAGGTGGCCGCGGTGAGCAGGGCCTGGCATCCGAGCACGCCGAGCGCCCCAGCGGCGATGAGCTTGCCCGGTCGGATGCGGCGGGCGATGCGGGGCACGGCGATGCTGCCCGCCATGATGGCGGCGGCCAGCACGACCAAAAGGACCGACAGGCGCCAGCTCTGACGGGTGGGGATGGCGAGATAGGACGGTGCGCCCAGCCCCGTGACGGCCTGCTGCAGGACCCCGCCGTTGAACCAGAACAGCGAGTTGAGCAGCAGGGCGGCGACGATCCGCGGGTCGGTGGCGCGAAGCTCGCGCAAGCTCGCAAGCACGCTGCCGAAGGGATTGAGGTTGACGCGCAGGCCCGGCCGCCGCGGCGGCAAACGCCGAATGGCGAGCGCCGAGACCGTGCCCACCACGGCAAAGCCCAGGCACCAGGCGCCGGAAACCCACAGCCGGCCGCCGTAGCGATCGAGCAGCGGTCCAGCAACGGCCTGGCCGAGCAGGATCGCCAAGAAGGTGGTCATGGTGATGACCCCGTTGGCCCCGAGCAGCCCGCGCTTGGGCACGATCTCGGGAATGACGCCGTACTTGGCGGGCCCGAAGAAGGCCGACTGGCTCCCCATGACGAACAGCACCGCCAGCATCAGCGGCCAAGAGCGGAGCTGGAGCGCTGCCGCGCCCGCGGCCATGATGGCGATCTCGCCGAGCTTCATGCCGACGATCACGCTTCTCTTGCTCAGCCGCTCGCTCAGATCGCCAGCCGGACCGCTCAGCAGGATGAACGGCAGCGCGAAAACGGCAAAGGCCAGGCCTTGGCGGTCCTGTCCAGGGAACAGCTCGCGGGCGGCGAGAAAGAGGATGAGCTGCTTGAACAGATTGTCGTTGAAGGCGCCGAAGAACTGGGCGCCCACGTGCCCGCGAAAGCTTCGGTTGTGGAGCAGCCTGGCCATCAGGGCTCGGCGCGGGCTCGCGGCTCGATCGGCCCGAGCTGCAGCGCCCCTCCGCTACAGCTCAGCCCCGCTGCCCGCGCGAGCAGCCGATAGCAGCGTGGCAGCGGGCAGAGCGAGCGATGGCAGGTACTAAGGCGCACAATCGGCCCGACGAACCACGCGGCGCTCGCTGCCGCCCTGTGCCGCTTTGCGCGATGGTATGCGACGCCATCGGCGAGGCCGCGAGCGATCTCGACGCGCGGCCGGCCTCGGCCTGGCGCCGCCGCTATCGGGTGTCCGCCTCGAAGACCTTGGAGAACTCCTCCCAGCTGATCTGCGAGTCCTCGTTCTCGTCGTACTCCTCGATGATGCCCGAGGCCATCTTGCCATGGCTGGCCGCAAAGCGCTCCTTGACGCCCGCGTCCTCGAGCATCTGGATGATGGCCTTCTTGTCGACCTTGGAGTTCTGCGTGGTCAGCTTGTCGTAGTGATCGAAGGCCTTGCGATAGTCGCCGCCATAGGTGGTCTTGATCAGCTCGCCTACCTTCGCCTGGATTTCTGCGGAGATCTCCTTCTTGAGGTCATCGATCCATCCCATGGTTCTACCCTTTCCGTGGCTTCGACCTTTCCCTGGACACGAGGACGCATAGGGTAGCACAGCTCGGGCGGGAGCAAGGGGCCTTTTGCCTACAGCCGCACGCCCGCGACGGTGCGGATGTTGAGCAGTCCGCCTCGGTCGAACCCCATGGGCTCGTCGATCGGGATGAGGACGCCCAGGCGCATGAAAGTGCGCAAGTTGTCCCAGCCGAAAAAGGGCTCGGCGGCCATCTGCGCTCGGTCGCTCTTGTCCGACTTGAATTGAACCTCCCCGCCCGCGACGTCCGTTGGGAAGAACACGGCCTGGAAGCGCACGCCTCCGAGGATGCCGAGGTCCTCTCCTCCCCAGCCAGCGATCTCGGTGGCGGTCTGCAGCACCAGCGTGGGATCGCCCGTGCGAACGCCGATGGGGATGAGCAGCTCGGGCGCCGCCTCCACTCGCCACGCGACGTGCTCGCCCAGCAGCTCGAAGCCGAGGGGCAAGCCCATGGGGAAAAACGCGCCCGCGTAGCGGTGGATGTCGTAGCCGGCATCGCCGCTGCCCAGCACCACGGTGGCGAGCGCCGGCTCGATCTCCTCGAACTCGCCGTCGTTGATGGGCGCCGTAAGCCGCAGGCCCGCGCTGCCCACGACGCTCTCCGAGCCGAAGGCGAAGTGGGCGCCAGCCGAGATGTTCCCGAATATGGCGGCTGGATCGAGCCCTTCGCCAAAGCCGAAGCCGAAGGGAATATCCGCGTCGATGAAGGCCCAATCGGTCACGCCG
>CAYTYV010000479.1:0-5045 GCA_964441055.1 uncultured Polyangiaceae bacterium
GGAGCGGAGCCACGACCGGAGCCCCCATCGTCAAATCCATCACGAACGCGTGGCGCAGCGCGGCGCTGCTCGCGGTCGCGCTGGTGCCGCTGCTCGGCTTGCTGGAGCTGGCAGCGCACTTTGCATTTGCGGCTCGGGCGCCTGCCTTCGAGCAGTGGGCCTCCATCGCCGCGCCCGTGGGCGCGTTCCGCCAGCGGGGCGACCTGGTCGTAGTGGCACCCCGTTGGGCTGAGCCCATGGCTCGCCATGCCCTGGGCGACGAGACCATGCCGCTGGGCGACATCGCCCGCGCCGACAGCCGCCGCTATCGAACGGCCCTGGAGGTGTCGATTCTCGGCCAGCGCTCCGCCGAGCTGCGCGGTTGGCGGCTGCTCGGGCACAGGCGCCACGGCAAGTTCGAGCTGCGGCGCCTCCAAAACCCCGAGCCCCGGACGGCGCTCTTCGACTTCGTCGATGCTCTGGGGCCCGAGCGCGTCGAGGTGTTGTTCGGCCCCGACCGCTCGCCCTGTCCCTTCCAGCGCGCCGCCTCGGTGCGCGCTGGGGGCTTGGCCGGACATCCGACCTTCCCGCCCCAGCGCTTTCAGTGCCCCGACGGCAAGCTGTTCAACGTGAGCGTCACGGTGATCGCCGACCAAGACTACCGCGCCCGTCGCTGTGTGTACGCCCATCCACCTCGGCGCGGCGAGCTGCTCGTGCGCTATCGGCAAATCGACCTCGGCCAGGTCATCGCGGGTCACGGCGGGCTGTACTGGATCACCGAGCGCGATCGTCGGGGCGCGCCGATCGCGCTCGAGGCGCGCGTCAACGGCGTGCCCGTCGGCAGGACCGTGCACCGCGACGGCGACGGCTGGGCGCCCTTCGAGTTCGACTTGGGCAGCCAGGCAGGGGCTCGCGCGGCCACGGTGGAGTTCGCCCTGAGCTCGCGCAACCACCGTGGCCGCCACTTCTGCTTCGAGGCCCATACCCGATGAGCCGTTCCGCGACAGATGGCCGGTCTATGGGCTCGAGCGCGCGCGGCTCGCTCGAGCCTTCGGCGCAGCTGCGGAGCTGGGCCTGCGCCCTCGATCGGCCCCGAGCATCGGGCTGGTGCGACGTGGCCGTGGCGCTGGCTCTCACCGTCGGCTACACCGCGCTGCTGCTCGCCACGGTGGACGGCCTCGGATACGCGCGCGACGAGGGGTTCTACTTCCACGCGGCGCGCTCCTATCAGCGTTGGTTCGAGCTACTGTGGCAGGAGCCCGGGCGGGCCGTCGAGCAAGCGGACGCCGCCTGGCACGTCAACCGCGAGCATCCTGCGCTGCTGAAATCGCTGTTCGCCCTCTCCCACCTGTTCGGCTTCGAGCGGTGGCGGCTGTTCGACATGGAGGGGACGAGCTTTCGCTTCCCCGCCATGGTGCTGTCGTCGCTGGGGGTCGGCCTGGTCTATCTATGGGGCGCACGCGCCTGCGGAAGACTAGTGGGGATGGTGGCCGCCGCGTCGCTGGCGGCCATGCCCCGCTTTTTCTTCCACGCCCATCTGGCCTGCTTCGACGCGCCGATCGTGACGATGTGGACGCTGTGCGCCTACGCCTACTGGCGCAGTCTCGCACGCGGTGGATGGCTGTGGCCACTGGTGGCAGGGCTGAGCTTCGGTCTGGCGCTCAACACCAAACACAACTCGTGGTTTCTGCCGATCGTCTGCGGGCTGCACGCGTTGTTGGTCGTGACCTTGCCGCCCATCTGGGCGAACGCTCATCGCCTCGGTGGCGGCCTGAAGGCGCTGCGCCGAGTGCTGCTCGGACGCGCGGCCGCGGCGCTTTTGGCCATGGGCGTGCTGGGGCCGACGCTGCTCTACGCCTCTTGGCCATGGCTATGGCGCGATCCCATCGCGCGGTTTGGGGCCTATGCCCGATTCCATCTGGACCACGTCTACTACAACATGGAGTTTCTGGGCGTGAACTACTGGACGCCGCCCATGCCGCGGAGCTACGCCTTCGCGATGACGGCGGCCACCGTTCCCGCTGTCACCCTGGCGCTGTTCGGCCTGGGCGCGCTCTACGCCTTTCGGGCTGGGCTGCGAGCGCGCTGGCGGGCGCTGCGCGATGCGCACAGAGCGAGCGGAGCCGCGGCGCAGCAAGCGCGCTCGTCGTTCGGCAGCCCGGCGGACGTGGCTCGGGTCGATTCGCGCCACGAGCGCGGCGCCGCCCACCGACCGATGCTGGAGCCGGCCACGGCCCTTTTCTGGGCGCTCGCCATGGCGGTCCAGTACGGCGCCTGGCTGTCGTCGCAGACCCCCATCTTCGGCGGCACCAAGCATTGGATGACCGCCTATCCCTTCTTGGCGCTGTTCGCCGGGCTGGGCCTTTCCGTGGCGGTGCGAGCGGCGCGACGGCTGGCGTCTCGTCCCGGCCGAGCCTCGGCGGGCTGGCTCGAGCGCGGCGCTGCAGGGGTAGGGCTAGAGGCGGCCTTTTTCGCGAGCGCGCTGGCAGCGCCCGTGGCCGAGACGGCGGGCGGGCATCCCTGGGGGCTATCGAGCTACACCCCGCTGGTGGGCGGTGCAGCGGGCGCGGCAACGCTGGGGCTGAATCGGGGGTTCTGGGGCTACACGACGGGTGCCGTGACGGGCTACCTCAACGAGACCGCGCCGCGCCGCGGCACCGTGTACGTGCACGACACCGCGGGTCCAGCGTGGGACATGCTGGTGCGCGATGGGCGCCTTCGCCGCGATCTACGCGGGGTCTGGACCATCGCGGGCGCGGACTTCGGCCTGTACCACCACGAAAAGCACATGAGCGGTCAGGAGTATCAGAACTGGGTGGCGTTCGGCACTGCTCGACCGGCCCACATCGCCGGGCTGGACGGGGTGCCAGTCATCTGGGTCTACCGCCGTCCTGGCCTGCCCCCGCCGCCCCCGATCCCGCGCGAACGCCGCTAGCCTTTGCGGCGCTTCTTGGCCGGGGCTGCGCGCATCCCGTCGGCCTTGTCGCATCGTCCGCGCACGTTGGATTGCGGCGTGGAGGCGCGGCCGCTTCGGTGGCGGGCCGCTGGCCGCTTCGAGCTGCTCGAGGCTTCGGGGCAAGGCGCCGCTTTGCGGACGCTCCGCTTGACGCTCTTGGCGTTGCGGCGCCGCCGCGCGGGCTGCGGCGAGAGCTCGGCGCGCTTGGCTCGCCGAGCGCGTTTGCCCGTCTTGTTCGGCTCCAGCGCGGACAGCGCTCGGCTGAGCTCGGCGAGCAGATAGTCCAGGTGCTCGTCTGCGCTGTCGGCCTGCTCGTCGGTAAACGGGGTGAGCGTCGCCAGCAGCGTCTGCGATTCGATGAGCGCCCAGGCCACCTCGCAGCCCGTATGCTCGCGCACCTGCGCGGCGACCTCGGCGAGCGCGTCCTGAAAGCCCGGCCGGGTGCGCACGCCGCGAGGCAGCTTGAGCAGCTGATCCACACACGGCAGCTCGACCAAGCCAGCGGCGACAAGCGCATCCATTCGCTCGGTGATGGCCTCCTCGAGCGCGAGCTTGGTGTTGGCCGAGGCGCCGTTGAGATCGAAGTCCGCGCTGCAATCGGCCACGTCCAGCCCCAGGAAACGGGCGCCGACCGTGGCAGCCGAGCTTTGCAGGGCCTCGACCAGCAAGCTCGGCTCGGCGCGCTGGACCACCGTGGATACCAGGTAGCCCATGTCGCCGAGCCGGGCGGTCCAGGTGCTGGAGCTGCCGTTTCCGTCGTCCAGCTCGACGCGCTGCTCGGCGTAGCGTCGCAGCGCATCGTGCGCGGCCCGGAAGGCGTCGCGTCGGATGACCCGGTCGTCGGCGAAGATGTCATCGACGTGGTCGGAGTCCATCAGCCGTTCGGCGATCTCGTCCACCATCGCGGCCAGCGTGGGATCGGCCTCGTCCGTAGCGGCGTGGGCCACGGCGGCCGTCGCCGTGCGGGGCGGCGATTGGCGCCGCGGCTTCAGCGCGGCCGCGGTGGGCGCGATGATGCCCGCGACCTCATCGAGCAGCGCATCGGTGCCGCCGGGCGTGACGATGATGTGCTCCTGGGCCTCGAGGGCCTCGAGAACGCGGCCGGCCAGCAGACGCTCGAGGGTTTGCATGGTGCTCTGACGAGACTACACGTTTTTTCGCATTTGGTGAGGGAATGCGTGCACGGGATTTCGTCCGCGGACCGGCCAGGCCGATCGGCGGGTGGCGTCCGCGGGCCGGCCTTGGTAGAGCAGCTCGACCCGGCTGTCGGTCGGGGCTGGGAGGAGGCGAGCCGACAGGTGAAGGCGCGGATGGCGGAGCTCGACGCGAAACGCCGTTGGCGGGGAGGCGATGCGCCATGACGCGCCAGCCGAGCGGGTGCCGCTCGCGCAGGATTCGGGTCGTGGCGGTGGCGGGCAACATGGGGGCGGGCAAGTCGAGCCTGGTCGAGTGGCTACGCCAGCAGTTCGACATGATCCCCTACTTCGAGCCCAACGAGGAAAACCCGTACCTGGCCGACTTCTACGCCGACATGTCGCGCTGGGCGATGAGCTCGCAGCTGTGGTTTCTCATTCGGCGCTTTCAGATCCATCGCGCCATCGCCAAGCGGGCGGCGCGCAACCGCCGACCGCTGGTGCAAGACCGGACGATCTACGAGGACGCCGAGGTCTTCGCCGCCCATCTGCACGCCCGCGGGCACATCGACGAGCGCGACTGGCAGAGCTACCAGGAGTTCTACCAGACGCTTTGCGAGGACCTGCGGCCGCCGGACTTGATGATCTATCTGCGCTGTCCGCTCAAGACCTTGGTCAAGCGCATCAAGCGCCGCGGGCGCGCCTTCGAGCGCAACGTGCCGCGCTCCTACCTGGCCTCGCTCGAGCGGCTCTACGAATCCTGGTACGCGGCCTACGACGCCTCGCCCACGCTGGTGGTGGAGACCGATCGGCTCGACTACGTCGAGCGGCTCTTCGACCGGCTGGAGCTCATCCGCGCCATCGAGCAACACGTGACCAAGCCCGGATGAGCCCCCCGGGCAGCGCGTCTGACGCGGCCGCGGCTCTGACGCGGCGGCCTAGACGTGGGCGCTACTGCGCGGCTGGCTCGTCCGAGC
>CAYTYV010000480.1:0-5013 GCA_964441055.1 uncultured Polyangiaceae bacterium
CCTACCTGGTGGACACCAAAGGCAGGGGCCTGGTGAGTATCTTGAGAAAGGAGCGCGCCAGGTTTGTTGTGGTATTTCGAGGAGAGCGGATCGACTTTCGCATCCAAGATCATCCCGCACTCCGAAAGGTGGTGAGGCGGATCTATGGGCGCAAGCTGGCGCGGTCCTATTCGCTGGACGGCGAATACCAGGCCTTGGCGTCGTTCGCGGACGCGCGAGGGGCAGCGAAGATCTACGAATCGGAGCGCGTCACCATTTATGATTTCGGAGCGGCACCTGTCCTCCTGCGGCACCCGGCCGCGCCGCGGCGGCCCCGTCCTCGCTGACGGCCGCGACCCTACCGTCGGGGCCGAGCTCGGGCGGCACGCACCTCGACTCCCACGCGCTCCTGCGAGGGCTCCCTCGATCCTGGCTGCATCCGCGATGCTGGCGCCGAGCGCGGCGCTTCGCGGTCGACGACGCGGCGCGGAGCATGGTATAGCGTCGCCCCATGACGCGCGTGTTCAACTTCAATCCCGGTCCCGCAGCCCTTCCCCTCGCCGCCCTCGAGCGCGCTCAGCGCGAGCTCGTCGAGTACGGCGATACGGGCATGAGCATCATGGAGCACAGCCACCGCGGCCCGGCCTATGACGCGGTGCACAACGAGGCCATCGCGCTCTTACGCGAGCTCGCCGACATCGGCGACGACTACCACGTGCTCTTTCTGCAAGGCGGGGCCAGCTTGCAGTTCGTGATGGTGCCGATGAACTTCCTGCCCGAAGGCGGCAGCGCGGATTACGTCCTCACGGGAAGCTGGTCCAAGAAGGCCCAGCAGGAGGTCGACCGGCTCGGACGCCGCGCCGCCCGCACCGCTGCCAGCGCCTACGACGCCGACGGCCGCTGCAGCTATATCCCCAAGCAGGCCGATCTCGAGCTGGATCCGAACGCGGCCTACGTCCACATCACCAGCAACAACACCATCTTCGGCACCCAGTACCAGGACTACCCCGAGACGGGCGAGGTGCCGCTGGTGGCCGACATGTCCTCGGACTTCATCTGGCGCCCCTTTGACGTGAGCCGCTTCGGGCTCATCTACGCGGGCGCTCAGAAGAACATCGGTCCGTCGGGGCTGGCCGTGGTGGTGGTGCGCAAGTCCTGGCTCGAGCGGGCTTCCGCGGTGCCCAACATCCTGAGCTACGGCGTGCAAGCCGACAAGAACTCGCTCTACAACACGCCCAACACCTGGGGCATTTACCTGCTGCGCAACGTGCTGGCGCATCTCAAGGAGCAGGGAGGCCTCGGCGAGCTGGAAAAGCGCAATCGCCAAAAGGCGGACCTTCTGTACGGCGCCATCGACGGCGCCAGCGACTTCTACCGCTGCCCGGTGGAGCCGGACAGCCGCTCGCTCATGAACGTGGTCTGGCGCTTGCCAACCGAGCAGATGGAGAAGGCCTTCATCGCCGAGGCCGCCCAAAAGGGGCTGGTCGGGCTCAAGGGCCACCGAAGCGTGGGCGGCTGCCGCGCCTCGATCTACAACGCGGTGGCGCTCGAGGCGGTCGAGGCGCTGGTCTCGTTCATGGAGGCCTACCGCAAGAAGGCGTAGTTGACGATGGGGACTCCGGGCGTCGCTCCGCTCCTTCCTCTGCCCCCAAACCCCCGCAGGGGTTTCTGCGTGACAACCTTGATTCAGAGGTCGCGGAAGACTTCGTTCAAGGACGGTTAGCGCGGCAGATCGGCGCAGCAGCGCACGCCAGTCGAGTAGTCGGCGTAGGAGTAGACGTGGCCCGTGACGGCCGCGTCGCAGCCCTTCTTCGTAGCACGCGCGTAGAAGCCGCCCGCGAAGGTGCCCTCGGGATCGTCGATCCACTCGTCCAGGTTGCCGACCATGTCGTAGACGGCGTCGTCCTCCCACACGCTGCGACAGCTCGGGGTGGCTCCGGTCTTGCGCAGCAGCGGCTTTCCCTTGTGCTTGACGGCGTTGAGCCGGGGGTCGGTGTGGCCGACCGAGGGGTTGTCGTGGAGTATCCCAGCGGGGTGGGCCTCGCGGAACACGTTGCACTTGCGGTGCTCGAAGCTCTCGCCCCAGGGAAAGTCCCAGCCCTGCTCGCCGCCGCAGGCCAGGCGCCACTCCTCTAGCGTGCACAGGCGCTTTCCCGCGTTCTGGCACGCCGTCTCGGCCTCGGCGCCGCTTACGTGACCGTTGGGCAGCACGCCCTGTCGCGAGACCGCCATGGGCACGGCGTCGCGCTCGCGCTGCCAGAGCGGAAGCTGGGGCAGCCCTATCGCCCGAGCCTCCGGGCTGCCGATGCTCTTGCGCTCCTTTTGCCAGTGCTTGACGGCCGCGAGCGCGCGCTTGCGCGTGGGCGAGTAGTAGGGCGAGAGGCGCTCGCCGCTCGGTTCGTCGACCAGCATGGCCTCGTAGCGATCGATGCAGAAGCGCTTCTGCACGCGAACCATCTCGGGCGGGCAGCGTGGATCGGCAGGGGGCACGGGCTTGGGGCGGCGAGGCACAGCCGTCGGCGGCACCACGAGCGCTGAGCCCGCATCGGCTGCGCCCGCGTCCACGCCTGTCTCGGCGCCTGCCTCGGGCGTCCCGCTCGGTGGGGCGCCGCAGTCCTGGCAGCCCCAGGTCCCGAGGCCGCCCAGCCCCGCGACCAGCACGGCCGCACCGAAGTTGACCGCTCGCCCGCGTCCTGCTCGACTGGATCTCACCATGCGTGCCATCGCGCTGCTTTCCTGCCTCACCCTGCTATCGCTGTTGGCGAGCTGCAACCAGCCCCGTCCGCCCGCCGAGCCGCAGCCCTGCCCCTGCCAGATGCACCGCTGAGCAGCTTCGCGTCCACCTCAAGCGGTGTCCAGCGGGCAGGCGATGCGCTATATGACCAGCGCGCTGCCTCTCGGCTCGCCGCCGCCCGCCCACGCGCAGGCGGCCACGGGCTGGGTGGCTGGCCAGGCGAGACCGGCCCGGGCGGCCCGGCGTCGTCTGATACGATAGAGATACTCGCATGCGCTTTCGCTTGTTCGGCATACCCGTGCACGTCCAGCCCGGGTTCTGGCTCATCGCCAGCATGCTCGGCTTCCCCTACCTGGTCACGGAGCCGCGGGCTCGGATCCTCATCTGGGTCGCCGTGGTCTTCGTCTCGATCCTGGTCCACGAGCTCGGCCACGCCGTGGCCATCATCCGCTACAACGGCGCGCCCGCCATCACCCTGCACATGCTCGGCGGAGCGACGACCTGGCAGATGCCCGTGCGGCTGCAGCGCCTCGAGCGCATCGTCATCAGCTTTGCAGGACCGCTGGCCGGCTTCATCCTGGCCGGCTGCATCTACCTGCTCACCCTGGCCGTGCCCGCCTTGACCGAGGGGCCGCCAGGCATGGTCGCCTTCACCGTCGCGCAGCTTCTGTGGGTGAACATCGCCTGGGGGATCTTCAACCTGATCCCGGTCTTGCCATTTGACGGCGGCCACATCCTCGAGCAGGCCATGGGCCCGACGCGCCAGCGCCAGACCGCGCTCATCTCGCTGGTGGTGGGCGTGGCCCTGGCCCTGCTGTTTCTGCTGGCGGGGCTCTGGTGGGTGACCTTCATCGTGGGCATGGGCGCGCTGCAGAGCTACCAGCGCTACCAGGCCGAGTCGTCGGGCGCTCGCTCTAGAGGCCCGGCTCGTCGTCGCCCGGCCCCGTCAGCCCCGGACGAGCCGATCCCGCCCGAGGTCACCGCCCAGCTCGCGATGGCGCGCGCGGCCCTGGCCGATGACGACTACGACCGAGCGGGCACCATCGCCGAGTCGGTGCTCTCGGACCAGGTTCCGGCCAACGCGCGGCTCGACGCGCTGCACATCATCGCCTGGGCCCACCTGCTGCTCGACCGCCACGACGAGGCGGCGCGGGTGGCTGCCGTCATCGAGCGCCACGGCACGGTCGACCTGGCGCTGACGGGTGCCATCTTGCATGCCCGCGGCGATCTGAGCCGAGCCCGCGAGGCGCTCGAGTCGGCGCGGACCCAGGGCGACGAGCGCAAGGAGGTGCTGGGGCCGCTCATCCAGATCCTCATCGCCCAGGGCGAGGTGGCGCGGGCGACCTCCATCGCGCTCGACATCGTCGACTCGCTCTCGGAGGACGACGCCCGCCAGATGGCCGCAATCGCGCTGGAGGCGGGCATCTACGACGGCTCCTCGCGACTTAGCGAGTCGGTATTCGAGCGCTCGGGTAGGCCTGAGGACGCCTACGACGCGGCGCGGGCGCGGGCGATGGGCGGCGACGAGACGGCAGCGGTGGCGCTCTTGCGGCGGGCGGTGGCAGCGGGCTTTTCCGATGCCGCGCGGGCCTGGTCCGATGCCGCGCTCGAGCCGCTGCGAGCAGGTGGCGAGCTCGACACCCTGCTGCCGCGGCCGAGCGGCGCGGAAAACGGGGCGGCGTAGGGGCGGCGTAGCGCCGTGGCTCAACGTCCCGTCGATCCGAAGCCGCCTGCGCCGCGTTCGCTCTGGTCGAGCTCGTCGACCTGCTCCACGGCGAAGTGCACGACGGGTCGCGGCACGATCTGCACCAGTCGGCAGGGAAGCTCGAGCGGCGGGGCGTCGGGATCGACCTTGAAGACGGGCACCAGAACCTCGCCGCGGTAGGCGCGATCGATGACGCCCACGCTGTTGGCCAGGATGTGCCCCGTTCGGATGATCGAGCTCCGCGCCACCAGATCGAAGTACCAGCCGTAGTCAGGCTCGATCTGGATGCCCGTGCCGTACAGCGTGACCTGCCCGTGCTGCCGCTCTTTGCGGATGAGCGTGAGGTCGTAGCCCGAGTCCGAGGCGCGCTCCTTGTACGGCGCCTGGGCGCGCGGATCGGTCATGCGCCAGCGAAAAAGCGGTCGCCGACCGCGGCGGCTGGCGCTGCCGCTCAGCGAGGGAACCCAGCAGCACCACGCTTCGTAGCGACGCAGGTTGCGCGGCAGCGCCAGCGGCGCGCCCTCGTAGAGCCTGGCGAGAAGATCGAGCGCGTTGTTGCCGCGGTAGTCCAGCCGGTCGCCGAGCTCCGAGCAGC
>CAYTYV010000481.1:0-4995 GCA_964441055.1 uncultured Polyangiaceae bacterium
GGAGGCGCGCAAGGCCGAAGAGGCGCGGCTAGCTGAGGAGGAAGCGCGCAAGGCTGAAGAGGAAGCGCGCAAGGCCGAAGAGGCGCGGCTGGCTGAGGAGGAGGCGCGCAAGGCCGAAGAGGCGCGGCAGGCTGAGGAGGAAGCGCGCAAGGCCGAAGAGGCGCGGCTGGCTGAGGAGGACGCGCGCTAGGCTGAAGAGGCGCGGCTGGCCGAGGAGGACGCGCGCTAGGCTGAGGAGGAAGCGCGCAAGGCCGAAGAGGTGCGGCTGGCTGAAGAGGAAGCGCGCAAGGCTGAGGAGGCGCGCAAGGCTGAGGAGGCGCGCAAGGCTGAGGAGGCGCGGCTCGCCGAGGAGGAAGCGCGCAAGGCTGAGGAAGCGCGCAAAGCCGAGGAAACGCGCAAGGCCGAGGGTGCTTCCGCCGATCTCGCGCAGGCCGTGCGCGTGGATGTCGAGCTGGGCGCGCACAGCGCATCCAACTTCTACAAGGGGCTGAGCGGCAACGACGTGGTGGAGCACGGCGGCATCTTCGTGGCGACCCACCGCAAGCTGCCCAAGATCGGAACGGCCGTCGCCCTACGGGTGCTGCTGCCAGGCGACCTCGAGTTCGAGGCCGACGCCGTGGTCCAGTGGACCCGAGTTACCCGCACGGGGGATTCCGAGCCCGGTTTCGGCGCCAAGCTCACGCGCATCAGTTCGGAGGGGCGGCAGCTCGTTTATCGCTACGCGCGCAACCGCGAGCCCATGTTCTACGACGACCTGTGATCGCTTCTCGCCAGGCGGGAGGGCCCAAGCCTGCGGGTGGGCACCTGTGCCGTTGCTGCGCTGCGCCCTGGGCGCGCGCCTGGCGGACCGCGCTGCTGCTACTCGGGCTGCTGGCAGTCTCCAGCACCGCGCGAGCGGCTGGCGATCCAGACCTCGACTGGTGGACCATCGAGACGGCCCACTTCCGGATCCACTACGAGAGCGAGCTCGAGCCCGTTGCCGAGCGGGTCGCCCGGCTGGCCGAGAGCATCCACAACCGGCTCATCGGGCCGATGGGCCGTACGCCCGAGAGCATCACCGAGCTCGTCATCACCGACACCACCGACTCGGCCAACGGGTCGGCGTCAGCCTACCCGTACAACACCGTGCGGCTGTTCGTGACGGCGCCAGGCGATCTGTCGCCCCTAGCCGACTACGACGACTGGTACCTGAGCCTGCTCACCCACGAGTACACCCACATCCTGCACGTCGACAACATCTCGGGCGTGCCCTCCGTCGTCAACGCCATCCTCGGCCGGACCCTGGTGCCCAACCAGATCCAGCCCCGCTGGATCCTCGAGGGCTGGGCCGTGCAAGCCGAGAGCCGCTTCACCAGCGGGGGTCGGCTGCGGGGCAGCCAGTTCGACATGATGCTGCGGGCCGACGTGATCGACGACAACATCGCGGGCCTGGACCAGATCTCGTCGAACGCCCGCCGCTGGCCCCAGGGAACGCTCTGGTACTTGTACGGCGCTGCCTTCACGGGGTGGATCGCCGATGTCTACGGCTTCGATACCTGGAAGGCCGTCTCCACAGACTACGGCGCCTCGCTGATACCCTGGGGCATCAACCGGGCCATCCGCCGGGTGACGGGCCGGACCTACGTCCAGCTCTACGAGGGGTTCAAGGACCACCTGCGCCGCCGTTATCGCACGCAGCTTCGCGAGGTGCATCGCCGCGGACTGCGCGAGGGACGGCGGCTCACCTTTGATGGGCGCTGGTCGATCTACCCCCGCTTTTTGCCCCAGGCCGCGCGGCGCGGCGCGGCCCAGCACGAGCTTCTGTACTACCGCAACGACTACTACCACCGCCCCGGGCTGGTGCACCTGTCGCTGGGCGCGCCCGATTCGGACAGCCCCGTAGAGCAACGCGTCGTGGCCCGCGCCAACGGCGATGGGCCAGCGGGCATCGGCCCGGATGGCACCGTGGTGTTCTCCTCCGTGGTCCCCTACAAGAACGTCTACAATCGGCCCGACCTGTTCTTGCTGCCCCCGGGGACCGACGCGCCCAGTGGGGAGGAGGCCCATCGGAAGCGGTTGACGGTCGGCCTACGAGCGGCCGCGCCCAGCATAAGCGCGGACGGTCGGCGGCTGGCCTTCACGGTCAACGATCGCGGCACGACCACCCTGTACATCGCCGATCTCAGCGCCGACGGACGGCTGCACAACCGCCGAGTGCTGGTGCCCAGCACCCCCTTTGACCAGGCCTACACGCCCGTGTTCTCGCCCGACGGTCGGCGGCTGGCCTACAGCGCCTGGGACCGGGGAGGCTATCGCGACGTGCGCATCGTCGAGCTTGAGGGCGGCAAGGTCCACTCGGTCACGCGCGACCGAGCGATGGACCGCGGTCCCTGCTGGTCGCCCGACGGCCGCCACCTCTACTTCAGCTCGGACCGCACGGGGATCGCCAACATCTACCGCTACAGCCTGGCCGACGGCTCGCTCAAGCAGGTGACCAACGTCCGCACGGGCGCCTTCATGCCCGCGGTCTCGGGCGACGGCCGGCTGCTGGTGTACGTGGGCTACACCTCGCGCGGCTACGACCTGTACGCCATGGCGCTCGAGCCCGAGCGCTATCTGAGGGCGCTGCCGCCGCCTGGCGATCGTCCCGATCCTCCGGCCGAGCCCCCCGCGGTTCCGTTCAAGCGCTACCGCTACCAGCCGCTGCCCACCCTACGGCCCTACAACTACATGTTCGACTATGCCCCAGGCAGCTTCGGCGGCAACGCGCTCACCATCACCGCTCAGGGGCGAGACGTGGTGGGGCACCATGCCCTCAGCGGCTCGATCCGGGTCGACTCGGGCGCTCCCTTGCCCGAGTTCACCCTGGACTACCGCTACGGTCGACTGCCCTTCGACCTGAACGTGCAGCTGTCCAACCGGGTCACGCCCCGAGCGGGCTTCCGGATCAACAACACCGAGCCGGAGTACGTCGAGCGCAGCTACGGCCTGCGCAGCGGCATCTCGTACACCCATCGGGGCGAGTTCGCCTCGCAGACCGTGGGGCTGTCCTATCGCGCCACCATCCTCGATGCCGATTTGCCCGTCGCGAGCGCAGGGCCGCTCGATCCCTACGCGGAGCCGAGCTCCGACCCCCGCGACATGGGCCTCATCGCCACGGTGCATCTGGGCTACACGGTGTCGCTGGTCGAGCACAGCTTTGTCTCGGCCGGTCCTGCTCGCGGCTTCTACCTGACGCTGGGGCTCGATGCGGGCGACCAGGTGACCGGAAGCTCGGAGAGCGTCTACGCGGCCTCGTACCGCCTGCAGGGCTACGTGCCCATGCCCTGGCCAGGCGCCCACACGCTGGCCTTTCGCTCCTCCGGGGCCATGTCGGCGGGCACCTACTCGCGCCGAGGGACCTACTACGTCGGCGGCTACGACCTCGAGCGCCACGACCTGCTCGCCAGCGTGATGGACGGCGTCTTCAACGGCGCCTTCGCCCTGCGGGGCTATCCTCCGGGCGCCTACCGGGGCGCGACCTACATGCTGCAGAACCTCGAGTACCGCTTCCCCATGACCGAGCCCGACTTCGGCCCGTCGACCTTGCCAGTCTACCTGCGCCGCGTCGACGGCAACCTGTTTCTCGACTACGGCGGGGCCTGGGGCACGATGGACTACGAGTCCATCGAGCTATTGCACGAGGGGGCGCTCATCCACGCCGACGACCTGCACACGGCGGCGGGCGCGGAGCTGTGGCTGGGCACCACCTTGGCCTACCTGCTCGACGTCCAGTTCCGGCTCGGCTTTGCCTATGGCTTCAGTGCCGACGCCCTGCCAGGGGGGCAGTGGTACTTCGTCGCCTCCAGCGCCTTTTAGCCGGCTTGCTCCTGGCGCTTGGCCGCCGCGTCCGCCTTCTTTCGCAACGCGCGCGCCTTGTGCTTGGCGTGCGACTTGCGCCTTCTCATCTTCCGCGACTTGCGTCGATCACCGTTTGCCAACTCTGTCTCCTCCAGCAGGGAAGCATCTCTAGCAGCGTCGAGTGCGTTTGGCCACCCCTGGCCGCCCGCCGCGGCACCAGGCGCGCGCGTTGCAGTGCCTCGGCGTCGCCGTGGCAGGCCACGAACCGCTCGTGACGGCTGGCAAACGCCCTCTCAGGTGACGCTGCTGCCCATGGCGTCGTCGAGGGCGAGCTCGCGGGTGCGTACCTCGAGCCGATAGCGGGAGTTCATCGTCTCGACGTAGAACACGTCTCCGCTGGCGAGCTTGAGCACCCGTCGCACAGGCGTGGTGACGTACTCGTGCATCCCATCCGAGAACTCGATGACGACCACCGATCCCTTGCGTGGCGCGCGCACCAGCCGCCCCGTGATGGTGCGACCACCTCGCCCGATCTTGCGAAGCACGACCTGCACGCCTCCATACTAGCACGCTCGCCACAGATGGGCACAGCATCGACTTTGCTGGGGCAAATCGCCGAGTTGCCCCATGGAAACAAAGCGGGGATCGGCTCTGCGTAGCCTGGTCGCGGAGGTGCGCTAGTTTACTGAAATTATAAAAAATTCTTGCGAGCATAAACGGCTGGCCAGACGCGCCTGGACGGGGCGCTAGCCGCCATTCGTGGTCCTGCAAAATGGCCGTCGTGAGCACGTTTGTGGCGGCGATGCCGCTTGGCGATGGCGCCCGAGGACTTTGTCCGAGGCCCTGGTTGCAGGCGGCTTTGGGGTTTGCGGGAGCCCAGGGTTGCCCTAACGATCAAGGCCATGAGCGCGACTGCCGCCGACCCGTCCGAGCAGGCGAGCCCGGATGGTGCCGAGGCCGCCGAGCCGCAGCCGGCCGCCCTGCAAGGCTGCCTGCCGCTGGTGGATGCTGGCCGCATCGAGGTCGTTACCGGCTCGATGTTCAGCGGCAAGACCGAGGAGCTCATCCGCCGCGTCAAGCGGGCGCTGTTCGCGCGCCAGTCGGTGCAGGCCTTCAAGCCGCGCAACGACGACCGCCACGACCGCGAGCGCAACGTCGATGCGCGGCTTGAAGGCC
>CAYTYV010000482.1:0-4983 GCA_964441055.1 uncultured Polyangiaceae bacterium
CGCAGCGAGGCCTCGGTCATGGCCGCCGCCACCTCCTTGTCAGGCCGGTTGACCTTGACCAGGCCCGCCTGGGCGACGCGGGCCAGCGAGGCGTTCTGCGCCGAGCACCACTTGACCGCCTTGGCGATATCACCCGCCGTGACGAACTTCTGTATGTTGGCCATGAACGCCTCTCGGTTGGTGGCTTGGCCGTACAGGAACAGGGCACGCTCGACGATCACGCCGATCGCGATGATCGACCAGACCAGGATGAGCCACATGCCCCATCCGCCCTCTTGGAATGCTTCCCACAGCTTGTGCATCGCTTACCTCAATCGAAGCCGCCTCGCCGAATGCTCGGCACCTACCCGCGCCCACCCCCGGCCTGCTGCCCGGCGACGAGCCGGGGCGACGGTCGGGGGATGGGCATCCGCGGCGATCACATGCCGCCCGGAACGGGCATCTGCTGCTGACCGGGGGCCTGGGCCACGCCGCCCACGGCGACCTTCTCGCGGTTGGACACGACCAGGTTGAGCACCTGGACCGACGCGGCGTTGATGTCGTCCTCAAGCCGCTGCGTCCGACCGTTGAGCACGGCGAACCCGAGCAGACCCAGAATGGCCACGGCCAGCCCGAAGGCCGTGCAGTTCATGGCCTCGGAGATGCCCTGGGCCAAAATGGTGGCCTTCTGGCTCGGATCGACCGACTTGTGACCGACGGCGCCGAACGCGCGAATCAGACCGGTGACCGTGCCCAGCAAGCCGGAGAGCATCGCCAGGTTGGCCAGCAGCGCCAGGTAGCCCGTGCGCTGCGAGATCCGCGGCAGCTCTCGTAAGGCGGCCTCGTCCATCGCGGCCTGCACCTCCTCGTCAGGGCGATTGACCTTCACCAGCCCGGCTTGCACGATGCGAGCCATGGGTGCGTTCTGGGCCGAGCACACCTTCACCGCCTTGGCGATGTCCCCAGCCAGAATGCACTTCTGCATGGTCGCCAGGAACACGTCCTTGTTGACGCCGGAGCCGAACAAATACAGGGCGCGCTCCACGATGACGATCAGCGTCAGGACCAGCCAAATGGCAATGGGGTACATGCCCCAGCCCCCTTCGCGGAATACCTCCTTGATCCACTCCATTGATTCGCTCCTCCAGTTGGCGCTCAGCGTTCGCCGCTCGGCCCTCGGAACCAAGACCGAGTTTCGACGCTGGCATCTCGAGCGCTAGACTCGTCTGTCACCTGTCTTCTTGTTCGGCGGCCTCATGCCCTCCCAGCTGGAAGGGCCCCTGTCGCGACCGTCTGGTCGGGACTCGTTCGCTGCGATGCGGGCTTGCTCAGCCATGGGTCGAGCCGCCCGCATCCTCGGGTCGGTCCCTGCGTCGATCCACCTCGGGTCAGTCGTTGGCGCGATAGGGTGAGCCGCATGGCTCAATGTGGAATCTTGTCGAGGGGCGGTGGGTCTCGTCAAGAGCGATTCCGCGCTTTTGTGGCCGCGATGGCCCCGCGAGCACCCAAAGGCGCAAGCGCACGATAAAATTCCAACAATCGTGGACAAGACCAGCTCCGCGCCAGGCGGCCTCGGGCCCGCGCGAGCGGCTGGTCGGCACCCCGCCACGGCAGCCTAGGGCCCGCGCGAGCGGCTGGTCGGAACCCCGCCGAGGCTGCCTCAGGCCCGGCTCCGCCCCTGGCTCGACCGTGAATCGCGGGCAACGGCACGCTGGCCGCTTGCCTCTCCAATCTCGCCACGGGTATAGTCGGGCACCAGATGGTCGACGAACCAGCGCTACCGCTCCGCCGGTTTGGTGGACGGAGTGCGCCTTTCCACAGGTGGGCTGGCAAGAGAGGCTTTAGAACATGCATCATTTGTTGATGGCCGCAGCCGAGGGTACCGGCGGTGATACCGGCATGCTGGCCGCGATCAAGCACAACCCCACATTCATCATCTGCAACGCCTTCGTCTCGGTGATCGTGGTCACCATCGTCATCGAGCGTTTCGCGTTCCAGATGAGCCAGTACCGAGTCAACTCCAAGGAGTTCTTCGCCCAGATCAAGAAGTTGGTGGTGAACGGCAACATCGACCGGGCGATCAAGCTGTGCGACGCCAGCGACTACCCGATCCTGCAGCTCGTCAAGTCGGGTCTGACCCACGCCAACAAGGGCGCCGACGATATCGACGCGGCGCTCAGCGAGAAGCTGGGGGAGCTCAAGCCCAAGGTGGAGGCCCGCATCCCCGCGCTGTGGTCGCTGGCGAACATCGCCACGCTCATCGGCCTGGTGGGCACGGTGTTCGGGCTCATCAAGGCCTTCGCGGCCATCGGCGCCGCGCAGCTGTCCCAGGCCGACAAGCAGCGGCTGCTGACGGCGGGCATCGCCGAGGCCATGTACAACACCTTCTTCGGGCTATTCATCGCGGTCGTGTGCATGATCACTCACGTGATCCTCCACAGCCGCTCCAAGAACATCGCCCACGACCTGGATGCCACCAGCGAGCGGGTGTTCAACCTGTTGACCATCACGGCCAAGCCGGCGATGTGAGCGGGGCCCGACACCACTAGCGAGCCCGCAACGTGACCGACACCAACACCGACGCCGCTCAGGACATCCCGCTGAGCCCTGCCCAGCGGTCCAGGATCCGCAGGCTGTCGCGGTGGGAGCCGCCCGCCCCCGGCGAAGAGGCCGGGGAGCTGAACATCGTTCCCTACCTCGACATCATCATGAACATCATCGTGTTCCTCATCGCGTCGCTGTCGGTGGTGTTCTACAGCACCATCGCCACGACGCCCCCCTCCATCGGCAGCGGCAAGACGCGGGTGGCCCCGAGCAAGGCGCTCAACCTGGCCGCCCTCATCACCCGCGAGGGGATCTCGCTGAAGACCTCCGGGGGGAACATCGCCACCGGCTGCACGCACATCGGCCGCGGCGTGACCATCCCGCAGGAAAACGGCCGCCAGGACTACGCCGAGCTGACCCGCTGCGCGCGCGAGCTCAAGCGGCAGAACGAGCGCTTCGCCGAGGAGACCCAGGTCACCCTCACGGCCAACCCGGACGTGGAGTACCAGGTGGTGGTGAACGTGATCGACGCCTTGCGCAAAGACAAGGACGGCGTGCTCTTCCCCGACGTCCACTTCGGAGTGGCCCGATGACCACCCCCCCGCCCCGCTCGCCCGCCCTTTCGACCGTCCCCCCGCCGCCCAAGGCGACCACGGTCAAGTTCAAGGCGGCGCTGCGCAAGGCCATTCGCCGCAACCGGCGCGACCCCGAGATCGACTTTCTGAACATCGTCGCCATGCTCGATCTCATGACCATCGTGCTGGTCTTCCTGCTGCAGAGCATGGCCTCGTCCACGGCCTCCATCAAAGAGTCGGATGACCTGACGATGCCGCGCTCGGTGATGGTGTCCGAGCCGTCCGAGGAAGGCATCATCCTCATCATCTCGAAGACGGCCATTCTGCTGGGCGAAGAGGGCAAGCCGGTGGTCCAGCTCCCCAGCCGCGAGTCCCTCGCCCAGTCGGGCTTGGACGCCAGGCACAAGCGCAGCGGCCCCAACGACCTGTACATCGTCCCGCTGGCCCATCGGCTACAGCACGCTCGCGAGATGGATCGAGCCGCTTGCCGAGCCAAGGGCCGGCCGGATTGCAGCGTCTCCGAGGCCATCATCGTGGCGGACGCCACCACGCCGTACCGACTCTTCGTCGAGGTGCTCTACACGCTCGGACAGAGCGAGTTCGGCAAGTACCACCTGATGGTGATGCGCAGAGGCAGGGGCGGCGGCTAGTCGAGCGAGAACAGCTCCTCTAGATCCGCCTTGGTGAGCTTCTTGGCGCCGCCAGCGTCCTCGGACAGCACCGCGGAGACGAGCTGCCGCTTCTTGGCCTTGAGCTGGAGGATCTTCTCCTCGATGGTGCCCGCGGCCACCAGGCGGTAGACGGTCACCACCTTGGTCTGGCCGATGCGGTGCGCGCGATCGGTGGCCTGCTGCTCGACCGCCGGGTTCCACCACGGGTCGAAGTGGATCACCGTGTCTGCAGCCGTCAGGTTCAAGCCCAAGCCGCCCGCCTTGAGGCTGATCAAGAACAGCTTGATGTCCGGGTCTTCCTGGAAGCGCTGGATGGGCTCGGAGCGGTCCTTGGTGGAGCCGTCGAGATAGCTGTAGGGGATGCCGTCCTGCTCCACCGCCGCCACGATGCGCTTGAGCATCTGGACGAACTGGCTGAACACCAGCACCTTGTGGCCTGCATCGACGGCGTTGGCGAGCAGCTCGCGCAGCGCCACGAGCTTGCCCGAGTCCTCGTCGGAAAACTCCTTCGGCAGCCCCAACAGGCGCGGATCGCAGGCCGCCTGCCGCAGCTTGGTCAGGCCGGCCAGGACGTGGAGGTGGCTGCGCGCCATGCCCAAACGCTCCACCTCGCCCATGACCTGGCGGCGCACCTCGTGGGCCACCTGCAGGTAGACCGAGCGCTGCTCGCCCGCCAGCTCGCACAGCCGGTCCATCTCGAATTTCTCGGGCAGATCCTTGGCGACCTCCATCTTGGTACGCCGCAGGATGAACGGATGGATGACGGCCCGCAGCCGCTGGGCCTTTTTGTCGTCGCCCGCCTCGATCTGCCGCGCGAAGCGTTGCTCGAAGGAATCCAGCGGTCCGAGCAAACCCGGCGAGACGTAGTCGAAGATCGACCAGATCTCGCTCAGTCGGTTCTCGATGGGCGTGCCGGTCAGCGCGAGGCGGCGAGCGGCGCGCAGGCGCTTGGCCGCCCGGGCGGTGGCGCTGCTCGGGTTCTTGATCTGCTGGGCCTCATCGAGCACGGCGTAGCTCAGATCCAGCGTCTCGAGGAACTCGATGTCTCGCCGCAGCAGCGCGTAGCTGGTGATGATCACCTCGGCCTTGGTGATCTCTTCCTCCTGCTCCTTGCGGTCCGCACCGTGCCACAGGGCCACCGTCAGCGTGGGTGCAAATCGCTCGATCTCCCGCTGCCAGTTGAGCACCACGGAGGTCGGCGAGACCACCAGCAC
>CAYTYV010000483.1:0-4980 GCA_964441055.1 uncultured Polyangiaceae bacterium
GAGCTGGCCCAAGCAATGCGTGCGCTTCCAACCCTCAGGCCCGCCCTGCGTTTCCCAGGGCGGCGGGCTCTTCGTTCCCCCGCCCGTCTTGCTCGATGCCGTGGGCGAGCCTGTGGCGCGGCTCGACCCGCGCGCCCTAGGCGAGGACGGCCCGTTGCTCGAGACCAGCGCCCTACCTTGCGACGAGGGCTCACTGCCATTCGGACCGGGTTGCGCGCGGGTCTGGGACGACCGTCTGTGGGTGCAGTCACCCGCGGTGCCGCTTCTGTGGAGCATTGCGGGACACGGTCTGGAGCTGGCCCAGCCGAGCACACCCGAGGAGCCATGGATCCTATGGCCGTTGCCGCCCGACCAGCCCATCTCGCTCGAGCTTTGGGTGCGGGACACCGCGGGCCAGCTCGCCAGCGCGAGCTTCGAGGCCACCACCCTGCCGCCTATGCCCCACGTGATACTGAGCGAGGTGCTGGCCAATCCGATCGGCCCCGAGCCCTCCCAGGAGTGGATCGAGCTGTTCAACGATGGACTGGAACCTGCCGACCTCGAAGGCTATTTACTGGTCGACCCAGGAGGACAGACCGCGCTGCCGCCCGGTCGGCTCGACCCGGGAGGCCGCGCTCTGTTGGTCAACGACGACTACGACGAGCAGTGCGATTTCGACCCGCTGCCCGCAGACGGCACCCTGGTCTTGCGGGTAGGCGAGCTCGGCAACAACGGCCTGAGCAACGAGGGCGAGCCGCTCAAGCTCCTCGACGCGAGCGGCGAGCTCGTCTCGCGCTTTCCGGCCACGCCCAAGCCCAAGAGCGGGGTCAGCGTGATCCGCGTCACGCCGCGAGCCCCAGACGGGCTCGAGTCATCCTTCATGCGAGCTCCGAATGGGCCCAGCCCGGGCTGGGAGAACCTGGACTGATGCGCCGCTCAGCCTCCCCCGATGGTCATGGCGGCAACGCGAATGGTGGGCGAGGACGTGGCCGTTCTCAGGTCTGGGTCATCGCCCACGGCGTCGATCCGCTGCCACAGCTCATCGATGTTGAGCGAGATGGTGACCTCGCTTACGGGGTGAATGATCTCGCCCTCTTCGATCCAGAACCCGGAAGCACCACGCGAGAAGTCCCCCGTGAGCGGGTTGAAGCCGAAGCCCATCATCTCGGTGACCAACAACCCCCGCTGGGTGTCCCGCAGGATCTGTTCGGGCGAGCTAGAGCCCGGCTGGAGCGCGAAGTTGGTGGTGGTGCAGCTCACGCCCGCGCTCGGGCCCCGCGCCGCGCTGGCGGTGGTCGCCCGACCGAGCTTGCGGGCGCTGTAGCTGTCGCACAGGTAGCTCTGGAGCACGCCCCGCTCCACCACCACGTTGCGACGCGACGGCAGCCCTTCGCCATCGAAGGGGCGAGAGCCCGGCGCCCGGGCGAGCAGCGGGTCGTCGACGATGGTCACCCGGTCGCTAGCGACCCGCGTGCCCTCGCGGCCCCTGAGGTAGCTCTGCTGACGCCAGATGGAGCTGCCCAGCACCGAGCCGGCCATCAGCCCGAGGATGGCGCGGGCCGCGTCGGGCTCGAAGACCACCGCCGCCTCGCAGCTCGGCACCTTGCGGGCCCCGAGCTTGCGCACGGTCCGCCGCGCGGCCTCGCGGCCGACCTCTTCGGCCGAGTCGAGCTCGGCCAGGTGACGGCGGGCCGTCCAGAATACGCCGCGGCGCTTTTTTCCGTCGGCATCGTCGGCCACGGGGGTGACCGCCAACGAGGCGTAGCTCGCGGCATAGCCGCCCGTGAACCCTTCGGAAAGCGCCAGGGCAAAGGCGCCCGCCGCGCGGCTGAAGGTCGCTCCGTTGCTGTTGGTGATGCGCTCGTCGGCCCCGCGCGCCGCCTCTTCGCCCCGTCGGGCCCAGTCGAGCGCCTGCTCGGCGCGCACCGCGCCCACCGCGGGATCGTACAGGCCCTCGGGCGGCTCGAGTCGCTGCGCCACCAGCGCTGGATCGGCGGGGCCTGCAAAGGGATCCTCCTGGCTGACCTCCAACAGATCCATGGCGTCGTCCACCAGCCGCTCGAGCCCACGCGGCGAAAGGTCCGAGCTCGAGGTGCGCGCAACCCGCTGGCGGCGCATGACGCGCAGGCCGATGGCGCGATGCCCGGCCTCCTCGATCAGCTCGGGCTCGCCCAAGCGCACCGTAACGGAAAGCTGGGAGCCCGCGCGCGCGATGGCTTCGGCCACGTCCACGCCCCGCTGCCGCGCGCGGCCCATGACGCGCTCGGCCAGCTCGCGGAGCTCGGCGATCTCCCGGTCCATCGGCGCGGCGTCAGACACGGCGAACAAGGGTGCTGGACGCTCCGCAGCACGTCAACCGCTGCGCCGCTCGCCGCACGCGAAGCACGCGGTCGCGCGCGGGGCGGACGGCTGTGCTCGGGCGCCGACAAATGGGGACTGTCGGTCCCCGAGGCAGTGCGCTAATGGCCCCTGGCATGGCCGAGGCAGGCAGAGCCGCTGCGAGGGCGCGACAACCCGGAGGGGCCTCCGCCCCGGCCGCCCCCGCCCTGGACCAGGCTCTGCGAGCCGCTCTACTGCGCGAGATCGCGCGCACGTGGCGTCAGCTCAACGCCACCTTCTTCAAAGCAGCGCTTGCCCCACCCGTCATCCGCCTGTCCGACAGCGCTCGGCTGCTCGGTCGCTGGTATGCACCGCACCGCACCATCGAGCTATCCGAGCGCATGGTGCTGACCGCGAGCTGGGGCTCGGTGCTCGAGGTGCTCAAGCACGAGATGGCCCACCAGTACGTCGACGAGGTATTGGGGGCCACCGAGGAGACGGCCCACGGTCCTGCGTTTCGGCAGGTGTGCGCTCGAATGGGGATCGACGCGGCCGCCTCGGGTGAAATCGCGGCTCCGACTGGGGAGGATGGGCAGCGCAGCCGCCTGCTCAAACGCATCCACGACCTGCTGGCGCTGGCGGGCAGCTCAAACCGCCACGAGGCGCAGACCGCCGCGGCCATGGCCCACCGGCTGATGCTCAAGCACAACATCGAGGTGGCCGAGCGGTCGGGAGCGAGGCACTACCGCTACGCGCACCTGGGCCGCCCCACGGGTCGGGTGCCCGAGCACGAGCACATCCTGGCCGCCATCCTGGCCGAGCACTTCTTCGTGGAGGCCATCTGGGTGCCCGCTTTCCGTCCCGAGGACGGCAAGCGCGGCAGCGTGCTGGAGATCTGCGGCACCCGGGAAAACGTGGCCATGGCCGAGCACGTGCACGCCTTTCTGCGCGAGACGGCCGAGCGACTGTGGGCCGAGCACAAGCGCGCCCACCAGGTGCGCTCCAACCGCGACAGGCGCGGCTACTGCTCGGGCGTGATGGAGGGCTTTCGCGAGCGCTTGGCCGCGGAGAAGGCGAGCTGTCGACAGCAAGGGCTGGTCTGGGTGGGCGACGCCGACCTGCGGCGCTACCACCGCCAGCGGCACCCCTACGTGCGCCACGTCCGGCTGCAGGGCTCGCGCGGGGCCCAGGCTCGCTCCCAGGGCCGCGAGGCCGGGCGGCGTATCGTGCTGCGACGCGGCCTCGAGGACGGCTCGTCCGGGCCGAGCGCCGCGGGCCCGCGCGCCTTGCCGCTACCGGGCAGGCGAGGCTCGTCGCGCAACACCTAGCCGTCGTTGCACAGACCCTTGCGGGGGTTTGGGGGCAGAGGAGCGCAGCGACGACCGGAGCCCCCATCGTCAAATCCATCCAAGCGACAAGCAGAGCGCGCCTGGCGAACGCCGCTAGTACCCGTTGGTCTGGTGGCGGAGCAGCGTCACTCCCGTGATGGCGCCGTCGACGAAGGCCCCTGCCGAGACCAGGGCGCCGTGCCCGGGATAGGCGCCGATGTTGGGCCAGAACCGACAGCGCTCGGCCGACTCGCACAGCAGGTTCTCGTTGCCCACGCCGTCGCCCACGATCTCCACGGCCCTGCGCAGATGGGTCGTGCGGCAGGTCTCGTCGGGCTGGTGGTACACCGAGCCCAGGACCAGGGCATCGCATTGGGCCTGGCTGGTGGCCGAGCCCGCCCAGATGTGCACCAGGGTATCGTCGCCCGTGGGCAGCTCCAGCACCTCGAGCAGGGCTGGGCCGGGCACTCCCTCGCCACCGCCGTTCGGATCGCCGTCGGCGTCGGCCTCCGCCAGGCTCCAGTCCCAGATGCGACAGTTCACGTTGAGGCCGGCGCACGGACCGTGATGATCGGAGCTCGGGAAGGCCCCCCCGTCGATCCCCCAACCGCGAAAACCGTTGTCGAAGGAGGTCCAATCGGTGATGTCGACCAGCTCCGCGGCGCCGTCCGTGTCGCTCGCGTTTTCGGCATCGTCGACCGCGACCTTGGCCACGAAGGTGCTGCTCAGCGAGATCTGTGTTCGCAAGGTGAAGTCGGACGCGCCTTGCGGGGCGCAGCTTCCGTCCATGCCCGGATCGACCGGCGAGCCGTCCACCTGGCAATCCAGCAGCGGGTTGCCGAGCTTGACGAAGCCCGTGAAGTAGTTGCCTCCGCCTTCCACCTGCACCCCTGGGACGCACATGGCCACGGCGATGTCCGCCAAGGTGCTGCTCGTGCCCGTGAGCCGAAGGCCGGGGCCGCCGTTGTTCGCCGCCGCCGTCATGGCCACGGTGGTGCGCGAGCCACCCGCATCGACGTGCACGGCAACCGCGCTGCTGTTGGCGACGCTGGCTCCGAGCACAGCGTTGCCCTGCCCGCCGCCGAGCACGACGATGCCCCCCGAGGAGTTGGCCGCGGCCATCGCGTTGGCGAGGACGTTGTTGTGCGACTCGCCGACGACCACACCCGCGTTGCCGCCATTGGTCGCGGCAAGCCTCAACACCGTGTTTCGGTCGGACTCGCTGCCGAGCAGCACGCCCGGGCCGCCGCTATTGGCAGCAACGAGACCGTGGATCAGGTTGTCCGACGAGCCGCTCAGATACAGCCCGACGGCCACGCCACCTGAGTCCGCCCCGCTGATCTCGGCGTGGCGC
>CAYTYV010000484.1:0-4980 GCA_964441055.1 uncultured Polyangiaceae bacterium
AGCAGGACTTCGCCTGCATCGTTCTCATGGTGGACGTCTCGGTGGAGATCGACCGCGACCCGGCCCATTCGCGCTGGGGCTACAGCCGCGTGCGCATCGTCGAGGCCAGCGCCGACAACGGCCAGCTCGCCGACGCCATCCACTTCTGCGACAGCGGCGGAGGGCTCACCACCCCCATCCTGAACGGGCTCAAGAACGTCATGATCCTGCTGCTGGGCGACCTGATCATCGGCCAGGTCACCGGACCGCTCGAGGAGCAGTTCTGCCAGCACGCCAACCCCGAGCTCGATCCACCCTGCCCCGACGGCACTCAGGACGTCGACGGCATCTGTCGCTACGGCCCGAGCTCAGACGACGACTGCGCGGGTGCCATCCTCGGCCTGGAGGGCAACGTCGACATGGGCGCCCTACTGGCCTCCTTCGCAGGAGGCTCTGGCGCATTCGATCTGCTGCTGGCCGCAGGCGGGCACAGCCCGCGCAACGACGGCTCCGGGCTTTCCTGGGGCGATCTGAACCCCACGGGCGGGGGCGCCAGCATCGGCATGTACGGCGGGACGGAGCCCACACCCCTGAGCCGCTGCGTGCCACAGGTCGAGGTCGAACGGCCCAGCAACATCCCCATGCCCGACGAGCTGACCGCCAACACGGTGGCGGGCTGGCCCGCCCAAACGCCCGGCCCGCACGTGGGCCTGGCCGTGGCCGAGCGCTTTGCCAACTACGCCCTCGGCCAGATGTACAACAGCGGCGCGCTGTGCCTGGGCATCACCTCCGAGGGCATCTCCGAGCTCAACACCTCGGTGCTGGGCCTGGGCCTGGACGCGCCCTCCATCCAAGAGCTGGGCATGCAGAAAAAGCCCCAGCAGGTGGCCATCACGACCCGACCGCAGCAGCCGCCCCAGATCACCTTTGGAAACGGCACGGATATCGAGACCGATCCGCTCATCCGGCTGACGGTCCCCCAGATGGCGCTGGACTTCTATGCCTGGTCGCTGGACCGCTTCATCCGATTCATGACCGTAACTGTGGACATCGAGGTGCCCGCCAACCTGGTGGTGACCCCGGAGGGGCTACAGCCGGTCGTGGAGAGCATCGGCCTGAGCAACACCCAGGTCACCAACTCCGCCATCCTGCGCGAGGACCCCGAGCAGATCGCCCTCAGGCTGGAGGGGCTGATCGGCAGCATGGTGGGCCCGATGCTGGGCGACGCGCTGCCGACGGTTGACTTGAATGAGTCGCTGGCCGACTTCGGCATGTCGCTGGTCATTCCGCCCACGGTCGAAAACCAGGGATCTCCAGGGCTGCGCAAGCTCGAAAAGGGCAGCGACCACTATCTAGGCGTGTTCGCATCGCTCGAGCTGGTCGAGACCGCGGCCTCCGAGCAAGCCGAGACCACCGCCGAGCTCGTCGAGATGCGCAGCGGCATTGACCCGGCAACGGGCGCTTGGACGGATGACGAGGCCTTCGCAATGCTGGCGGTGGGAAGCTCGCTCGAGAGCGGCGGGCGCCAGATCGAGTGGCAGGTGCGCATCGACGAGCAGCTCTGGCGGCCCTTTACGCGCGAACGGACGATCGACCTGCGCGGCGGCTGGCTGCACATTCCAGGCCGACACGTGGTGCGCGTGCGCTCGCGCGTAGTGGGCGATCCCATGAGCCTGGACCCAACGCCCGCCGAGGTCGCGGTGGTCGTAGCCCCGCCCGGGCAGGCCGGTTGGGACGACGAGGCTCTGGACGAGGAGGGCGAACTCGGCACGGTTCAGCAGGCGCTCATCCGCGGCCGCGGCTCGAGCGATGGCGGCGGGTGCGAGTGCCGCCTGCCCCGTTGGGCCCACGATCGCCGCGTGGCGCCGTGGCTGGGCCTGGGCCTTTTGGGCGCGCTCGGGTTGTACCGCCGCCTCGGTCGCTCGGCAAAGCAGCGCCCAAAGGGGCCGAGCGGGCCGAGCAGCCGCGGTCGCCGCTCGCTTCGCGGGGTGCTGGGCGCGCTGGGGCTGCTCGCCATCGCCAGCGCATGGCCGGGCTGCGCCTGCGACGAGGAGGCCGAGGTGCTGCCCGGCTGTCGCGGCCGCGGCGACTGCACGACGCTCGAGCCCGGCCTGGTCGGGGCCTACACCTCGGCGGCCGTGGCGCCGAACGGCACCCTGTGGGTGGCCGGCTACCTCGAGGCCAACTGGGAGGATGACTACCTCTGGGGCGATCTGGTGGTGGGGCCCTACGACGGCGCCGAGGTGGCCTGGCAAGTGGTCGACGGCGTGCCCTCCGAGCCCGCGGTCGACATCGAGCTCTACGACCCGACCGGCTTCCGCGGTGGCCAGACCGCCCCGGGCGATGACGTCGGGCTGTGGACCTCGCTCGCCATCGACGACGGCGGCAACCCGGCCGTGGCCTACTACGACGTCACGCACCGCGCGCTCCGCTATGCCCATCGCCAGGGCGGCCGCTGGTCGGTCGGCGTGGTGGACCAGCAGGACGGCGCGGATGTGGGTCGCTACGGCAAGCTGCTGTTCGTCGGCGGCAAGCCCGTCATCGCCTACCAGTTCATCGAGCCCGCCGACGGCGGCACCGTCCGCTCTGGCGTGCGGGTCGCCACCGGAGGCTCGAGCGCAGCCACGACGGGCTGGAGCATCGAGGAGGTGCTGGCCGAGCCGAACACGCCTTGTCGGGCGGCCTTCTGCCCGTCGGGCACGAGCTGCGTCGCCTCGACGGGCCTTTGCTCGACGAGCGCCAGCGGCTGCGGCAGCTGCGCGAGCGGCGAAAAATGCGTGGACGTAGAGGGCACGGCGCAATGCGAGGAGATCCTCAGCGCCACCAAGATCGATAGCTACCCCGATGCCCTGGGCCTGTACATCGCCGCGGCGCCGCATCCAGCGGGCGGCATTGGACTGGCCTTCTACGATCGGACGGCCGGTAACCTGTGGGTGGCCGCCAAGACGGAGGAGGCGTGGACCGCGATCATCGCCGATGGCGAAAGCGGGGGAACCGACACGGGCGACGTCGGCATCGGCGCCTCGCTCGCCATCAGCCCCGACGGGGGCTACCACCTGTCCTACGTGGACGGGCTGAGCGAGAGCGTGCGCTACCTGGTGGTGGCAGGAGGCGAGAGCCCTGGGACGCCCGAGACCGTGGACGACGGCTACGGCATCGATGGCGAGGACTTTGCCGACGGCCTTCACGTGGTGGGCGACGACACCCACATTGCGGTCAGCGACACGGGCGAGGTGCGCATCAGCTATCAGGACGCCACGGCTGGAACGCTTCGGTTGGCAGTGGGCACGCCCGAGGGCGCCGCGCACAGCTGGAGCCGCCAGGTCATAGGCCAAGAGGGCTTGGCCGGCTTCTTCTCACACCAGGTCGACTACAAAGGCGCACGGCAAATCGTCAACTTCTGGCGCGCGGGCTCACCGGTCGGTCACGGCGACGTGCGGGTGGTGGCGGCGCCGTAGGGTCCGCAGGCTACTTCGGCGGCTCGTAGGTCTCGCAGGCTAGCCCGATGGCGCCGTTGAAGGCGTCCTGCACGGCAGTCGGCACGCTCGTGGGGCCGCCACAGATGTTGGCGGTGAAGCCGTTGGTGCCTTGCAGCATGCCCGCGAACTGCCAGAGCCGGGTCGCGTGAAAGGCATCGCAGCGCAGCAGCACGTCGTTGGGAATGCAGTTGCAGCTTCCCGGCTGGTTGCACAGGTTCACTCCGCCATCGGCAGCCGGATCGCCCGCCACGACGATGGCCGCGACGGCGGCGGCGTCATCGTCCTTGAGCTCGAGCAGGTGGTCGACCATTAGCTGCAAATCGGTCGGAGGCGTGGTGCAGCCGATGGCGCCGCAGCTATGGCCGCCGACCTGGTCGTAGGCGCCGTAGTCGTCCACGTCGGTGATCAAGACGAGCACCAGCAGAGCACCATCGCGCACGAAGCCGGTCGCATCGGTGTAGAGCAGATCCACCGCGCTAGAGAGCACGTGCTCGCAGCCCTCGTCCGTTCCGGTCGTGCCGATCACGGCGCTCGCCGTGGAGCTGAAGGCGGCGACCATCTCCATGTCGGTCATCTCGAGGGAGTCGAACCAGGGATTGGGGCTGCCCCAGCCGGAAGGAACCAGGAAGCCGTTGTCGTTGTCGCCGGTCACGCCCACGCGGTAGTCGATGTTGCCGCAGTTGACCGCCGCCAATGCGGCGATGACCTCCTGGAACGCGGCCGTCTGCGTCAGCGCGGCGATCTCCTCGTTCATCGAGCCCGAGCCGTCGATGGCGAACAGCACGTCGATGGCCTGGCAGCCGTCCGGGTTGCAGCTGCCGCCAGAGCCCGCCGTGCCCGCGGTGCCCGCCGTGCCTCCCGTCGCGCCCGTGCCGCCCGTGCCGCCTGAGCCGCCCGCATTCGCGTTCACGCAGATGTTGCTCATGCACAACAGGCCTGGGTCACAGGCGCCCCCTGGCGTGCACGGGCATCGCTCTGTGCCGATGGGGCAGGCGCCGTCGTCCTGGCTGTCGCCCCCTGCAGCGCAACCGACGGCCACGGATCCAGCGACCCACAGCGCGGCCGCCAACACAACCATTACCAAACGCATGAGCTTCTCCGAATGTCTCGCGCGGGCCGCGGCTTGCCGCCGATAGCGGTGCGGGCTCGCCCGAGGCGCTTACCCCTCGTTCACGGCCCTGCCCCGTCGTCCTCCGGTTGTTGTCCGTCGCTTTCGTCGACCGCCTCTTCGTCCGCCCGCTCGTCCGACCCGACATCCGGCCCGACGTCATCGGCCATCGTGCCGTCCTCCTCGGCCATGGCGGCCTGCTGCGCCTCGATGTCCTCGCGCATCTGCCGCAGGCCCGAGGCCAGCCCGGCCCGCACCTCCACGGCGAGCTTTCCGGCCGCTGTCTTGAACAGGGAGCCGAGCGCACCCAGCACGCCGATCGCCTCGTCGAAGGGACGGCTCGTGCCTTCGTCTTCCCGGTCGGACATGGCCCGATTCTAGCACGGCAGCGGCCGCTGTTCTGGGCTAAGGACT
>CAYTYV010000485.1:0-4978 GCA_964441055.1 uncultured Polyangiaceae bacterium
GTGGTACCTCGACGACCACGTGCCCATGCCCGGCGAGGCGGAGTTGTCCAAAGCCTTCGAGCTGCAGGTGGGCACGCCCACCGCTCGCGTGACCTACCCGGTCACCGAGGTGGGGGAGACAACTCCGGTCTCGGAGATCGTCGACACCCCTGGCGGAGTCTACTCCGGAGACGCGGTGCAGACTCCAATCTTCATCGAGCCGGTCGCCGAGTAGAACGCAGCGCCGCAGCCCTCGCTCAGAGCTCGCGCAGCGACTCCCGGGCGGCATCGATCGTGCGCTCGATGTCCTCGCTCGAGTGCGCGGCACTGACAAAGGCCGCCTCGAAGCGCGATGGCGGCCAGTACACCCCGCGAGACAGCAGCCCCGCGTGGAAGCGGGCGAAGCGGTCGCCGTCCGAGGCGGCCGAGTCGGCCCAGTTGCGCACGGGTCCCGCGGTGAAAAAGAGCGTGATCATCGAGCCCACCCGCTGCACGCAACCGACCACCTCGGTCTGGCGCAAGGCCGCGCGCAGCCCAGCCTCGAGCGCTGCGCCCAGCGACTCGAGCTTGTCGTAGACGGCGTCGTTCAACAGCCGCAGCGTGGTAAGGCCCGCGCTCACCGCCACCGGGTTTCCGCTCAGCGTGCCCGCCTGGTAGACCGGGCCGAGCGGCGCCACCACGGCCATGACGTCGCGGCGACCGCCGTAGACCGCCAGAGGCATGCCCCCTCCAGCGATCTTGCCGAGCGCGGTCAGATCCGGCCGCAGCCCAAAGCGCTGCTGAGCGCCGCCGCGCGCCACGCGAAAGCCGGTCATCACCTCGTCGAAGATCGACATTGCCCCGTGCTGCTTGCATAGCGCGATGATGGCCTCGAGGAAGCCCTCGACGGGCGGCACGCAGCCCATGTTGCCCACCACGGGCTCGACGATGACGGCCGCGATCCGACTTCCCAGCTCGGCAAAGCACTTCTCCAGCGCGCCAGCGTCGTTGTACGGCAGGGTGAGCGTGCTCCGCGCGATCCCCTCGGGCACGCCGCCCGAGTCGGGCGAGCCAAAGGTGGCGAGCCCGCTGCCCGCCTTGACCAAGAGGTGATCGGCGTGGCCGTGGTAGCAGCCCTCGAACTTGACGATGAGCTCGCGGCCCGTGAAGCCGCGCGCCACCCGAAGCGCGCTCATGGTGGCCTCGGTGCCGCTCGAGGTGCAGCGGCTCAGCTCCAGCGAGGGAAAGGCCTGGGCCAGGGCCTCGGCGAACTCGACCTCGAGCTCGGTGGGCGCGCCAAAGCTCAGCCCGCGCTCGGCGCTCTGCTGCACTGCGCGCACCACCTCGGGATGGGCGTGGCCCAGGATGGTCGGCCCCCAGGAGCTTATGTAGTCGAGGTAGGCGGTGCCGTCGGCGCCCACCACGCGCGAGCCCTCGGCGCGCGCGATGAACACGGGCTTTGTGCCCACGGCGCCAAAGGCGCGGGCTGGGCTGTTGACGCCGCCAGGGATGACGCGGCAGGCCCGCTCGAACAGTGCTTGGCTTTGCGGATCGCTCATGAGCGCCTCATAACGCGCGTCCGCGGCGATCCCAAGCGATTCGCGGGCCCGAGCGCTGCCCTAGCTCGCACGCCCGCACCCGCGTAGGCTCACCACCTGAGCGATCGCAGCCGGTAGGTGGGCCGGATCTCGCGTAGCAAACCATCCCGATCGCGCGCGACCGACAGCCCCGTCTGCACCAGGGCCGAGGCGATGCCCACCCGCTCGGCCGCGGCGATGTCGGTCTCGAGCTGGTCGCCGATCATCACGACATCGCGCGAGCCCGCCCGCGCGATGGCCTCCTCGAGCAGCGGGGGATGGGGCTTGCCGAGCCGGGAGAAGCGCAGCGCCTCGCGCGGACCGAACACCCTTTCGAGCGCCTGCTCGAGGAGCAGCGCGATGGCCCCTGCGGTGAAGCCGTAGGCGGCCGGTCCGCTCGGATAGATCAGGTCGGGATTGGGCAGCACCAAGTGCGCGGGCTCGCCGCGAGCGGCCTTGGCCACCAGCGCGGTGAGCACGGCATCCAGGGTCTCGCGCAGCGGAAAGCCCTCCTCGTCGCAGACCACCAGCACATCAAAGGCGCCCTCGGCCGAAGGCGGCACCACTTCTCCGCCCGCCTCGCGCACGAGCGCGACCGAGTCGTCGGGGCCGAGCACGGCGCAGCGAGCGCCCTCGAGCCCTGCCTTCCGGAAGTATGGGCCGAGCAGCGCGCCGCTGTTCAGGATGCGCCCCTCGGGAATGCGAAGCCCCATGGCACGGTAGCGCGCCGCCGTGGTGGCGATGAGCCGCGAGGCGTCGTTCGAGACGATCCAGTAGGGCTTTCCGGCCGCGTTCAAGCGCTCGATGAGCTCGGGGCCGCCGTCGAGCGGACCGTGCTGGTGGACGAGCACGCCGTAAGCGTCCAGCAAGAGCGCGGCGTAGCGTTCGGCCAGCGCGCCCACCGTGGTCTCGGGGATGTCGTCGTGCGTCACTAGCGCGCCTCGCGCGCATCGTCCCTGGCCAGCGGCTCGTCGCCCGACGCCTTGGCCGCCTGCCGTGCGCGCGCAAGCTCGGCGTCGCGCTGCTCATAGGCCACCACGATGCGCTGCACCAGCGGATGGCGCACCACGTCCTTGTCGGTGAACTCGCAAAAGGCGATGCCCTCGATGCCCCGCAGGATGTGGCGCGCCTCCTTGAGGCCAGAGCGCGCTCCAGCGGGCAGATCGACCTGCGTGACGTCGCCCGTCACCACCGCGCGCGAGCCGTAGCCGAGCCGGGTCAGAAACATGCGCATCTGCTCGGAGGTGGAGTTCTGGGCCTCGTCCAGAATGACGAAGCAGTTGTTCAAGGTGCGGCCGCGCATGAAGGCCAGCGGCGCGACCTCGATCTGCCCACGCTGGAGCATTCCCTCGACCTTGTCGGCGTCGAGCATGTCGTGCAGGGCGTCGTAAAGCGGTCGCAGGTAGGGGTTGACCTTCTCGGCCAGATCGCCCGGTAAAAAGCCCAGCTTCTCGCCCGCCTCCACCGCGGGACGGGTCAGGATGATGCGCTTGACCCGCCGCTCCACCAGGGCGTGCACGGCCACGGCCATGGCCAGGTAGGTCTTGCCCGTGCCCGCCGGGCCGATGGCCAGGGTGAGATCGTGGTTGCGCATGGCGTGCAGGTAGGCCTTCTGCGCCAGCCCGCGCGCCTTGATCGGGCGATGGCGCGCGTGGAGGATCACCGCCTCGGCGAAGATGTCGCGCAGGTGCAGGGTCTCGTCCTGCCGCAGGGCATCGAGGCCTCTGCGGTGATCGCCGTCGTCCAGCTCCACGCCTTCGGCAGCCAGATCGCCGAGCTGGTTGAAGTAGCGCTCGGCCAGGAAGACGCCGTCGGGATCGCCCGCCAGGTGCAGCACGTTGCCGCGCGAGCCCACCTGGATGCCGAGCTGCTCGGCGATGGCCCCTAGCCGGGCATTGTTCGGCCCGGCCAGCGACAGCAGGGCTTGCTTGTCCAGCAGGACCTCGGCCGTCGTTGCGCTGTTTTTTGCCATGTTGTTCCGAGCGGCGGCAGAGGGAAAAACGACCTTGGTGGGGCCTGAAAACGGAGAGCTTGACCGCGATCAGCTCGGGTGCCACCGTTTCGCTGCCCCAGCCCCGAGGCAGCACGCCACACGAAACAATATATGCCATGAGAGCCCACGTATTGGCCGGATATGTGCTTTTCGCCTCCTTGGCGGCAGCCCCTGCTCGGGCCCAGCAGCCCGCCGAGACGGAAGGGCCTGCTGAGACGGAAGGGCCTGCTGAGACGGAAGGGCCTGCCGAGGCGGTACAGCCCGCCAAGGCACAAGAGCCTGCCGCGGCCGCTGCCGACGTGAATGCCCCGCCTGCCGAGGCCGCTGCCGACGTGGACGCGGCACCCCCGCCTCCGCCCTACGAGGGATTGCCGCCCGTGCCGCTGGCTCCGCCCGAGCTGTTCGCTGCCGATGGGAGCTTGGACGGCGAGAACCGCGACCTGGTGGGCGTCCACGGCGGCAGGCTGTACCTCCGCGACCGCGACGACGCCTTCCGCTTCTACCCGGGCGCCAGGCTGCGCACCGATTTCCGCGGCGCCTTCGGCCCGGGCGTCCGCGATCTGTCGGCGCGCCAGGGCGGCAGCGGCCTCAAGCCGCAGCTCGTGCTCAGGCGGGTGCGGCTTTCGCTGTCGGGCGAGATGCTCCAGCGGCTGCGCTTCACCGTTGGCCTGGAGCTCGGCGGGCAGCGCATCGGCGAGACCGATCCCGACGACCCGACGGCGCGCTGGGCAGGGGTCACCGCGGAGCCGGGCTCGATCCAGCCCGCCGAGGTCTCGCTGAGCTACGGCTACCGACCCTGGCTGAACCTCACCGTGGGCCAGTTCAACGCGCCGTTCTCCATGTCGAACCGCACCCGCGAGTCCGCGACTCCACTGATGGAGCGCCCCTTGCCCATCCGTGGCTTTGCCGTGCCCTACGACAAGGAGCTGGGCTTCGCCTTGTGGGGCGAGCTCGGCGAGCGGCTGCTCGGCTACGAGCTGGGCGTGTTCTCGGGCGACGGCCCGACCCGTCCTGCCATCGACGCTCGGTTCGACGCCATGGGCCGCGTGTTCAGCCGCCCGCTCCGCCCAGCAGGCGACGGCACCTTCTGCCGACTGGCGCAGATCGGCCTGAGCGCGCGCTACGGCGAGCGCGATCAGGGCTACGTGGACTACGACTACCCGGCCATCGCCACGGGCCACGGCTACGTGCTGTGGCTGCCGAGCTACACGGACAGCCTGGGCCGGCTCACCCGGGTGCTGCCTTCAGGAGCGCAGAGCTCGCTCGGCGGCGAGCTGCGGCTGCCCTTTGCACTGCCAGGCGGCAGGGCCATCGATATCCGCGGCGAGGCCTACTACGTCCACAACGGCACGCGCGAGGCCATCGACGGCTTCGAGCTGAGCAACACCGAGCGCTTCGGCCTGATGGAAGGCGTGGGCTACTACGGCCTGGTCTCGGCGTGGATCTGGGG
>CAYTYV010000486.1:0-4962 GCA_964441055.1 uncultured Polyangiaceae bacterium
GGGGCGGGCGCGTTAACGCGGATATGGGTGAGACGGTCGGTTGCGCCCGCCCGGCCCCGGGTCGACGCCCCACACCTCGGCCCCAGCCGCGCCGCCCGTTGTCGCGCCCGCCTTGGTCGCGGCAACGGGCTTGGCGTGCCACCACCACCAGCGGCCGGCCTCGTAGTTGTACGAGCACACGCTCAGCCGCTCGTCGCTGAGGTGCGCCACGGCAAAGCTACGGTAGCGGTGCTTGGCCGAGCCCACGTTGTAGACGTCGTAGCCGTGCCAGCGGTAGTGCCCCGAGCCGTGGAAGTGGCCGTGGAAGATGGCCACGATGCGATGGCCGCTGATAACGCGGCGCAGCTCGTCGCGGTGGTCGCCGTCGCTGAACCACCGCCTCCCTGAGAAGGGCCCGAGCAGCGGGTAGTGGAAGAACAGCACCACGGGCGTCCTCGGGCCGAGCCGTGCGAGCTCGCTGCGCAACAGGGCCAGGCCTTGCGCGTCGGGACCGTCGGACAGCGCAATGACCCGTAGCCCGTCGAGCCAGACGGCATAGGCGCACCCGCCGTGGCGCTGGCACGCGGACTGCGCCGCCGGACCCACGCGGTCGTGGTTGCCAATCACCTCGAACACGGGCAGGGGGACGCCGCTGTCCGCGCTCGAGCCGCCGTAGTAGCGCAGGAACTGCTGCCACTCGTGCGGCTGGCCGCTCTCGGTCAGATCGCCCGCGACGAGCAGCGCGCGCGGGCGGCCGACGCTGCCGCCGATGGCGCTCGGGTAGGCGCGGCCGGACATGGCGGCCATCTCGCCGACGATGTGCTGGTGCACCTCGCCGAGGTCCACGGTCTTGGGCCGAGCGCCCGGATTGAGGCGCGTGCGCGCGGGCAGCTTGGCAGAGTGGCCTAGGTGGGTGTCGGCGGTGACGAAAAAGGTGACGTCGAGCGGGCCGCGCGGCCTGGGCGAGGAGCTCCCCTGCCCTGTCGGCCGCGTGGCCTCGGCGCGGCTTTCCGCAGGCGCGGCCGCGGCCGTCTCGCTGCGGTCACAGCCCGGGGCAACGCAGCCGAGCAGGGCCAGCCCGATCCCGAAAACGGCAGCGGCGAGCCTGAGTGAGCCCGGGTGCGCGCCGATCCGCATCATGGGGTTCAGGCTAGCGCGCTCAAGCAGACGCGCTACGGCGGATGGCACGGCGCGGGGGACGGCCTACCTAGCTGGCGCTCGGGTCGTCCACGCGCCCGACGAACATCACCAAGCCGGCTTGCTTGTCGCGCAGCAAGAACAGGAAGGGACGGTCGGCCTTGAACTTCTTGGGCTCCTGATAGGCCGCGCCGACCCGCGCCATGACGACCGCCGTGGCCGCCGCCGCCTCGGTGCCCGCCTCGTCCATGGCCACGAAGGCCTTGTGGAACACCTTGGAGATGTACAGCCGGTCTGCGGGGTTGGGCGGGTTGGTCATGCCCGTGAAGTCCGCCGCGCCCCGCTGGAAGGCGAGCTTCATGCCCATGCTCTGCAGCGTGTCCCCGAGGGACATGGACGTTTCCGGCTCGAGCTTGAAGCGCGGCAGCGCGATGCTCACCCGCTCGCCTTTGACCGCGCCCAGCCAGCTCTTCAGCTGCTCGTCGCCCAGCTTGGCCTCGATGTCGCCCAGCTTCTTGCCCTCTTTGGGCAGCACGAAGAGCGTGGCGAAGCGACCGCCCACGTAGCCGAGCTCGAGCAGCTGGACCTCGTCGGTCTCGCCGTAGCTCGCATACTCGGTCTGGTGCATCATCGGCACCTTGACCTTCTGGCCCTTGGCCGTGGTGAAGGTGTCCTCGGCCGTGGCGTCCTTGGTGAAGGGCGAGCGCCAGGCCGCTTTGAAGTACAGCGCGTTGGTGAGCACGAGGCGCGTATCCGCGGTGATGCCGCGAGGCGGGATGAGATCGACAATGCGCTCGCGGGTCTGCTCCTTGACCCAGGAGTTGATGTGCAGCCGCTGCTTTTCGTGCGCGGTGGCGAAGTCCAGCAGCTCGAGCGGCGCGCCGTAGCGCTCCTGGTTGAGCGTCAAAAAGGGCTTCTCAAAGGTGTACCCCTTTTCGCCGAAGAGCCGGTTGGCCACGGCGATCTCGTACTGCGGCGCGCCGCCATCGGGCGACGACGGCGCCTTGGCCCAGGCGCTGAGCACCGTGGCCCAGCCGCCGTGCACCGCCTCGGCGTCGGCGGGCAGATGCATGACGTTGGCCATCTCAGTTGCGGTCTCACCCTTGGCGCCGCCGTAGGTCATCGACAGCGCGAGCGAGATGCTGGCGGGCGAAAAGGCCAGGTTGCCCTCGCTCACTCGCAGCTTCTGATAGAGGTCGAAGCCGAAGCAGTTGCTGGCTTGCACGGCGTCCTTGCTCGGGCCGCCTGCCTTGGGCGGCGGGGGCGCGGGCGTCTGCGTGGCCGGGGGCGGCGCCGTGGTAACAGGAGTGGGCGTGGCGCTCGTGCCGTGAACCGGAGGCGGCGTGGGGGAGCTGGTGTTGCAAGCAGCCGCGAACGCGGTGAGCAGCAGCGGGAGGGCCGTGCGGGCGCACGCGAGCGGGAGCAGGCGCGTGCGGGTGCGAGGGAGGGTGCGGGTGCGCATGAGCGGGCGGGGGTGCATCATGGTGAAGGCCTCCAGTCGGAGCGGGCGGGGTGCCGCGTGCGGAAGCGAGCGCGGCCCAGGTGCGGTACCGTGATAGACGAAGGGGAGGAGGGGCCCAAGCGGTTCTGGCGAGATGGTGACGGAACCGTGATGGAGGTGGCATGGGCGGGAAGCGCGGAAGCGAGGGGCCTGGGCGGAGCCTGCTCCGCTCTCTCCAGCGCGAGTTGACCGACGCATTGTCCACCGAAGCGCCTCGAAAGTATTGCAACTACCGTGCCAAAAGTCGCAGGCATTGCTGCGCTCGCTCGCGCATCAGTGTGGCGAGGCCCGCGAGCAACGCGACGAGGACCTTGCTGCTCACCGCTTGCCCCCGCGGGCGCGGTCGATGACGGCGTCGTTGTCGACCAACGGGATGCCCGCCTGTGGCTCCGACGGACGGGCCGCACCGTCATCCAACACGACTCGCAGCCCCAGCGCGTCGAGGGCTCGGAGAACGAGCCCCAGCTCGGCCCGCGACTTGCCCTTTTCCACGCCGATGATCCACTGACGGCTCGCGCCAACGCGCTTGGCGAGCGTTTGCTGGTCGAGCCCGAGTTCGCGGCGTCTCTCGCGGATGACCAGTCCAAGATCTAGGGGGGTTCGGATGCGCATGGGGGGCCCAGATGTCGTCGATCGATGACATGTTAGAAATGTTAACGAACGATGACAAGAGGAAGCGTAAACGAACGGCGACACATATACTGCGGCCGGGAAGGCGCCAAGCGGGGCTGACCGGCTAGCCGCTGGCATGAGTGCAGCCGAGCGGGCTGACTGGCTAGCCGCGGGCAAGAAGGCGCCCGCGAACTCTTCAGGTGCCAGCAGAGGGGCTGCATCCCTGTCGCAAGGGCACAGTGCTGGCTTGATTCGCCGCTCTTCGCCCCGCAAACCCCGGCAAGCCTGCCGCCGAAGCCCCTCGCCAACGCAAGGCTCTCGTAGTAACCCCAGAAGATTGGCCCTCGTAGCTCAGAGGATAGAGCAGCGGTTTCCTAAACCGTTGGTCGGAGGTTCGACTCCTCCCGGGGGCGCCAGGGATACCGAATGGTTAGCCGGTTTCTCCCGCGCCCGCCGCTCGCGTTTCTGCGCGGACGACGCAAGAATTCCAGGCAAAGGCGGCAATGCAGCCTCCGGTAGAGCCCGGATCGTCTCGCTGGCCACATACCGCTGGTGCACCTTGGGGTCCGAGTGACCGGCCAGCACGTTGGCCATCTGGACGTTGACGTTCGCCCGGGCCAAGGCTGTGCAGTAGCCCCCCCGGGTCGTGCTGTGAAACCCGGCGGGCAGAGTGTCTGCCGTTTCGACGTACAGCGGATCGCTGGCCATCGCCGGACAGCATGGCTCGCCTCGCTTTCGTGGCGGTGCATCGGCCGGCCGCGTGCATTCATGGCGCCGCATGCCAGCATCAAGCATGGCCTCGCGCAGTTGCCTCGCGTAGCTACTCCCCTTCCCCTTGGTCTGCCCTGCCCGCTTGCCTTGCCGCGCCGGGAACACCGGGCCCGTGACCGGGCTGCCCGAGGCTTCCCACCATGCGTGCACGAAGGGCCGCACGGCTTCGGGCACGTCGAGCTCTTGCCACGGCTTGCCCCGCTTGCGGGTCTTGCGCCGTGGCACCCGCAGGGTGGCGAAGTCCGGCCCGAAGGCTTCCCAGGTGATGGCGTGTAGGTCTCCCGTGCGCATCCCCCCGACCGTGCGGGAGAGGAGGAGTAGCATCTTCAACTCCGGCCCGACCTTGCGGCAGCCGAGCAGTTGCCCCAACTCGGCATCGGTGAGCGCGACCCGTTGCTTGGTGTCATCCCGCGGGCAGATGTTGGCGAGCTTGACGCGGGATACGGGGTTCTAGCCGATCAACTCCTCTTGCCAGGCGGTATCGAAGATGCGCAGCGCTACGGCCCGAAGGTTGGCCAAGCTGTTGCGCGAGAGCCTGCGCCCCTTCGGTCCCACCGTCTGCCCGTTGCCCAGGGGCTCCAGAACCCCCCGGATGTGGTGCGAGCGAATCTCCCCCAGGGGCAGCCCGCCGATCGCGTCGGCCCAATAGTTGGCAAACCATGCGCGCTCGCCCTTGGCTGTGGCCACCCCCCGGGCTTCGCGGCCAGCGAACCAAGCCTCGGCGTAGGTCGCCACGGTCTCCACCTTGGCGCGCTCCTGCGCTTGGTCCGCTGGCGAGCCCTTGACCAGGTCCGCCACGAGCCGGGCCAGCTTCCGCCGGGCCGCTGCCTTGTTCGTCGTGCCGAGGTCAACGGTCTGCTGGATCGCCTCGCCGTCCACGTCCACCGTGACTCGAGCGCGCCAGCCCGACTTGGCCCAGATGAGGGATCCCTTCCGTGGTCGTGCCATAGTCCGCCTCCCCG
>CAYTYV010000487.1:0-4926 GCA_964441055.1 uncultured Polyangiaceae bacterium
CGAGGTCGGCCAGGTACCGACAGAGCAGCCACTCGCATCGGCGCCTACAGCCGACAAGCTGCCCGAGGGCCGCGTCGAGCTCGACAGCGCCGAGCTCGGGCTCATAACCGTCGGTCACATGAAGAGGAACGTCGTCGCTATGCATGCTCCAGCATAGCACGGGGATATTCGTCCTCTTCTAATGCCCATGGGACCGCCGCTCGCCTGTCAAGATGACATTTCGAGACCCCAGCCCAGAAAACGTTCGCCCACGGCGCTTCTCGCAGCGGTAATGTTTATTCCAATCGCAAGACTCGGCCGCAGACGAAGCGCCACCAAAATCCGTCAAGGAAAATCGTCATGTTGCCCCGTTTTCGGTTGTTTTTTTATTAACGGGCACAGAGCGGCAGCATGAACGACAGCGCGGTTATGCCGCCGCGAGTGCCATGGCTGCGGTTCGGTTGGCGCTCGGGGAGGGCGTCGGCTTGGAGAACGTAATGGCGGTGCGCGGGAGCGCCTCCGGGCCAGCGAGGTGGGCCAGGATCAGCGCCAGAATCACCTCCTGTGAGCTCTCCCCGCTGGTCCAGGCCTCGGCGATGACGATGATGGGTTTTGTGGGTTATCGAACTTCTCTTGCGAAATGCAATACCGCTCCGTTTCACCCTTAGGAGTCGCGCTATCCGTGGGCTGCGTTCCGTTGCCCAATGAGAAGGTCAATAAAGCCCATTTTGAGAATTCGGACCGGGACTCGCGGGGTGCGGCGGCTGCGGATGGGCGCGCGGCGGCTGCGGTTGGGGCGCGGCGGGCGCGGATGCAAGGCGCCGCGACGAAGGAACAGCAGGACTATTTCGGGGGGCCGCAACGCAGCAGACGCGCCCGCCTCGCCCGCGGGCAGAAGGAGGGCTTGGGGGATAGGCTCCAGTTGTACTCAATGGGCAACTAGCGACTGCACTCCTCGCGCCGCGCGAAGCGGCCCTGCGAACTGCGCTGGGGCGCTTCCGCCACGCCCCTACGCCACCATGCGAGCGGAGGGACGGAAAAGCGGGACAACAAAGTCCCGCCCGTCCCGACGCCCTACCTCGCGAGGCGACGGCGACTGCCCATCGCCCCACCTCGCGGGACACGGGCTCCTGCTCATCGCTACACCTCGCGAGCCAAGGCACCCGCTCATCGCCGAGCCTCGCTGGACCACCGCTCCTGCCCGTCGGCCGCGGGCGACACCAGCCCACGAGCCTCCGTCCGTATCCAACCGTCCTCGCAAAGCCATCTGGCGAAGTCGTCACTCCTATCCCATTTTCGGTCGCTTCAAGGGCGCTTTCCCCTTTCAATGGCTCGAACGCATCTCCGCGAGCGCCATGGCCCCCAGCTCGGTAGAGGCTCGCGGGGGACGGAGCTGAAGACCAGCCCGTTCCCGTTCGGCGACCAAGCCCACAGTTGGACTCGGCGTTCTCGGTCAATCCGCGTGGTGGCGAGCCTGCGGCCAGTGCTTCCGCTGCGCTGGCCGTTCGCGCGTCGCGGCCGCGCCCGGGCGCCGCGGCGTCGCGGTCGGGCCCGGGCAGCGCGACCGTCTAGCCCGCTGTGCTACTATCTCACCTGCCAAGCCTCACCCCTGTCCGAGCCCACCATCCCGATGGCAAAGGCCATGTCCGAGCGCTCCTCTGCTCCCCCGCCCCTCCGCCGTAGCTCGGCCCTGCTCTCGCGGCTGTTCCTGGCCTTGGTGGTGCGACCCATTCGCCTGGCAAACGGCGCTCTCGGCGAGCGGTTGTGGCCCGCGCTGGAGCGTCCCGCTGCCGCCCTGGGAGCCGTCGCGGCCCTGGGCGCGCGGCGCTGGCTCGAAGCCCGCCCTGGCGAGCACCCCTTGGCCCCGCTCGTGCGCTTCACCGATCTGATCGAAGGCGGCTTGGGGATCCGTGGAACTAACGAGTTCCCGCGAGAGAACCAGGCCACGCGTGTCGTTTCCCACTGCCCCTTTGCCTCAGAGCTGCGTCACAGCGCGGGGTTCTGCACCTCGCTAGGCTTTGTGGCAGGCAAGGCTGCGTGCGAGCGCCTGGTCCCGGGCTCGACCTTCGAGATCGTGCAAACCATGTCGCAGGGCCACCCATGCTGCGAGTACCGCTACCGACGATGACGGCCGGACCCCTGCGACGGCTGCAGCTACACCCTGCCGAGCTCGCCGAGCTACCAGGATGAGGAGCGCTACAGCTACACGGAGCTGACGGCTATTCTCAATCAGCCCGACTACGGACAGGCGGTGAAGTAGGCGCTCGGCGGGTTCAGCCCGGTGGCGCCCACGTAGATCCGCTGGTGCCGCGGCTGGTTGCCCACCAGGATGTGGAGCTGGACGCAGCCGCCGTCGGCAGGACGGAAGTCCAGCCCGTCGATGTGCCCGCCCGTGTCGAACTTGAACGCCACGCCGTTCGGGTCGCGAACGATCCGGTCGCCGAACTCCACGCGGTCGGGGCGGTGCCAGTCGACCGCGCTGGTCGCGCCAGTGATGCGGCCCCGATACACGTGCATGCGGCCGCGGCTGGTCGTCCGCAGGTGCCACAAGCCATCCTGCGATCGCCACACGTAGCAGCCGATAGCGCCACCGGGTTGGATGCCTGGCGGCTGCCCGTTGGCCGCACCAGGGGGCACCTGGGCTGGCGGATTGGTGGGCGGCGGTGGCGAGACGGGTCCTTCGTGATGATGGACCACACACGACGACAAGCCCACGCTCGCCAGAGCGAGCGCCCACGCGCAGAGCGTGCTTCGCTGACCTACCATGACCGTGCCTCCTTTGCGGGCCGGGCGGACGGGCACCCCGGCCCGGCGCGCATGAGAGCATCGGGCCGCCGCTGGGTCAACGGTGGGCACGCGCGGGGAGCGCAGGAGCGTGCGGGTGCTCGCTCGTCTGCGAGCCCGGGCTGAGCGGGCGCGAGCGATCGGGTGCTTGGGGCGACGCGGTGAACAATTCGCGCTAGGCTGCAGGCGCTGTGAAGCTATCTACCCGAGCTCGCTACGCCTTGCGGATGATGGTGGTTCTCGCCAAACAGTCCGACCCGGATCAAGCGGTGAACCTCGCCACGATCTCCCGCATCACCGAAGTCTCCAGGCGCTACTTGGAGCAGCTCGCCATCAGCCTGCGGACCTACTCGCTCGTTCGCGGAGTCACAGGCCGCAACGGCGGCTACATGCTGACGCGGCCGCCCGAGCGCATCTCGGTCGGCGAGATCGTCGAAGCGGCGATCGGACCCATCAACATCGTCCACTGCGTGCTCGATCGCCGCAGCTGCACCAAGGCCCAGACGTGCGCGTGTCGGAAGGTGTACTGCCGGATCAACGACGGCATCAACGATGTGCTCGAGGGCATCACCCTGGCCGAGCTGGCCGGGGTTCAGGAGGGCGCCCCGCATAGCGCCCCACAGCGCCGCGCTCCGACCAGACGCCGACGCCGCAGAAAGTGACACGGCCGTCCGCCGTTGCTCCCGCGGCGCCGACGAGCCTGCAGCCCCAGCACCACCGTCGAAGATTTTTCCGGCAGCAGCGCTAGCCCCGCAGGGCCTCCAGCGTGCGCAGGAAGTTCTGGCCGAGGATGCGCTGGATGCGATCGGCCGACCATCCTCGGTCCAGCATCCGCTGGACCAGCCGCGGCAGCTCCAGGCAGGTGGGCATATCCCGCGGGGTGGCGATGGCCCCGTCCCAATCGCTGCCCAAAGAGGCATGCTGGTCGCCGACCACCTTCACGATGTGCTCGAGGTGGTCGACGATGCAGCTGGCACGACCTCGCCACCACGAGTCGCCCAGAAAGCTGGCGTGGTACATGACGCCGACCGTCCCGCCCGTGTCCGCCACGGCGCGCAGCTGGGCGTCGTCGAGGTTGCGCCAGTGGTCGTACACGCCCGCGATGCCCGTGTGCGACACCAGCACGGGCTGCGATTTGTCGTGCACCTCGAGCGCGTCGTAGAAGCCGCGGCGGCTGACGTGCGCCAGGTCCACGAAGATGCGTCGCCGATTGAGCTCCTCGACGAAGCGGCGCCCGAAGTCGCTCAGGCCCCGAGCCGAGCCTCCGCCGAGCGGCGCGCTGGTGGTGCCGATGCTCGACGAGTACAGGTGGAGCAGCGTGATGAGCAGCACCAGGCCGTCGGGGTCGAGGTCGAGGGCCTCGAGGTTCTGGTCCAGGGCGCTGCCTCCTTGCACGGCCACGAACACCGCGTGCTTGCCGCTCGCGCGCGCCGCGCGGTACTCGGCCGCGTTGCGCACGCACTGGAGCTGATCGTCGGCGCCCTCGACGATCTGCTGCAGCCGACGAAGGTTGCGCGAAAAGGCGCGGGCGCGGCCCTGAGTGGTGCGCGCGGGGTTGGTGGTGATGACCCAAGCGGCGCCGCTGAGGCTGGCCTCGAGCACACGGGGGAAGTCGACCTGACTGTAGACGCGGCCACCCAGCAGCCCCTGGCCGTGGCGCTTGTGCAGGTCGTAGCCGAAAAGCCGCGTCCAGATATACGAGTCGATGTGCAGATCGATGACGTCGCTGCCGAGGTACAGCTCCACGGCCTCTTGGCTGATGCCGAGCTGGCGGGCCCAGCCGGCCGGGTCGCGGCGATGGTCGACGAAGCTCAGCATGGCGCAAAGGCGAGGGGCAGCCGCGGTGGCACAGAGCGCGCGCCAAGGGCCGCAGCAGGGTATTTTGCGCCCCACCAGCCGAGGCGGCAAGGGTCTGCCCAAGAATAACCTGGCGACCGCGGCTGGCTGTCGCTGCACGGGTCCACTACACTGGCCGTTTCCGAGGCACCTTGGGGCCATGGGCAAACTCGACAGCGACGCGCGGCGCGCGGGCGATGGTGCCCAGCCGCCTTCCTCCTCGGCAGACGCGCGCCGTCCGCGGCGTCGGCGCTGGCCGTGGCTGGTGGCGCTGGCGCTGGCGGCGGTGCTGCTCGGCTGCTTTGCCGTCGACCGTGCGGTCCAACG
>CAYTYV010000488.1:0-4921 GCA_964441055.1 uncultured Polyangiaceae bacterium
GCATCGGTCCGAGTCGACAGGTGCTCGATGGCGGTCTCGTATAGCCCCACCATGGTGCCGAGCGGGCCCGAGATGAGATGCAGCTCGTCCTGGACGATGAGCTCAGGGGGGAACAGCCCCTCCGACAGGGGCGTAGCTCCCTTGGGGATGCTGTCCATCGGTCCGAACAAGCGACCGTCCCGTCGAGCCAAAGCGCGGCCGAAGAGCATCCCGGTCTCGCCCCGCCACGGCAACATGGCGAATTTGTCAACTGTGGCCACGAGGAAGGCGGGAAGCTCCCGATAGATCTGCTCGTCCACGAACAGCACGGGAAGGCCCTCGGCGTTGCGACGGGCGGAGAAGTCGCAGCGGAAGTTGGTGCAGCCGACCACCACGCGCTCAGGCTTGGTCGGGCCCGGCTTGAGCGTCAGGCTGTCCCTGCCGAGCGCCGTGCCGCACCAGGGGCAGTCGGTGATCGGAAAGGGCGAAGGCGCGGTTTTCGACGGGCTGTTCTTGTACTCGATGATGAGCCGACGGACCTGCTCCATGGTATTGGCCGTGGCCGTGCGCCCCACCCACAAGCCCACGCAGAACCGCTCCTCGCCGAGCAGCGCGGGCTGCTTCTGACGCATCACCTCGAGGGCGCAGACGAGCGTGGCTGCCCGCTCTAGCTGATCGAGGGTCAAAAGGCGCAGGGTGTAACGCAGCAGCACCGTCACTCCGAGCCCCTTATCGGCCCGCGCCTGCCCTCGGATGCGGCGCAGCAGCAGCGCAAAGGCGATCACGCCGAGGTAGGCCTCGGTCTTGCCGCCGCCCGTTGGGAAGAAGATGAGCTCGACGTTATCGCGGTCCTGATGCGTCGGCTCGGCGACCCCGTCGATGTTGAGCAGCACGAAGGCGAGCTGGAACAGGTACCAGCTCGGCCGATTGCCCTTTTGGTAGCGCTCGGGGCTTCGGCGCAGCGCCGACGCGGCCATAGCCTCGTTGGCCAAGCGGAAGGCGTTCAGTAATTCGGGGTCGGCGGCCAGGCGCTCGATGCCGCTGCGAATGCGCTCCTGGGCCCGTCGAGCGCGCTTGACCAACTGATCGCGGCACTGGCAGCGCGCATCGCTATCGACCTTGATGGCCTGCTGCTCGGCCAGCCAAACGCCATAGGCCTCGACCATGGGCATCAGCGCGGCCTTGGCCTGGGCGCCGTTTTTGAGCGCGGCAAGCTCGTCCATCTCAATCGTGACGGACGGCTCATTGTGAGCGCGAACCTTGCGCACCTTGCAGTGCGGCAGCCACGAGGTGCAAATGCGGCTGACGCGCTTGCCCTGTCCCTCGGGGATGGACACGGACACGCCGTGCCCGACCGCCCATTCGAAGTGATCGCGGAACTGAAGGTCGCGGACCTGGTCGTCCCAGTCGGTCGCCCGCTCGTCGCGGCGGTTCGGCCGCGGCACAAAGCCTGGGGCGTATTCGATCTCGAGCTCGACCTCGAAGATGTACTGCTCGTCGCGGCGGCCCTTTTCCGCGGGCGTGCGGTCGTTCACGAGAAACAGCGACAGCGCGCGGGTGCCCTTCTCCAGCCCGGGCGCGTCGGCGGGCTCGAGCTTGCCGATGAGCTTGATGCCCACCGTGTCGGGCACGCTGATGCCGCTATCGAGAGCCCGCGCATCGAGCGGTACCTCGACCCTCTTGGGCTGGTGCGCGACTCGGCGCCACACCGTGCGCGGGCGCTTTCCCTCTTCAAACTGCCGTGACTCAGGGACGTACTCGGCGAAGCGCACCGTGGCCGCGATGGCGTCGGCCGAGCCACGGCTCGCTGGTAGCAGCACCGAGAGCCCGAGCGAGGCTGGGAAGTGCTTGCGCTGCTTGGGCTCGGGCTCCTGAGGGCCTGCCTCCTCGTGGTCCTCGTCGGAGCCCGCGCCGCCCTCGTCCTCGGCGGTCGGGTCGTGCGGGTCCCGATCGCCCTGCGGCGCCAGAAAGCCAGTCAGGTACCAGCGCGAAGGCGGAAGCGGCAGCACCTCGTCGGCCGCGCCCTCGTGGCCCCGCGGGTAGAACGGCCCCACGAGATCGGCCTCGAGCGCCTCGAGAATGCGCGCGCGTACGTCTTTCCCTTCAGTCATGACTTCGTAGGAATCACAGCAGCTCGCAGAACTCCTGCACGGAGATCCCCGCCGTGCGAATGATGCTGCGCAAGGTGCCGCGGTCCAGCTCTTTGTGCAGGGGCACCGTGACCGGCGTGCGGCCATCGCACACGAGGCGCACGTGGCTGCCCCGCTGGCGCGCCACTCGGTAGCCCAGCCGAGACAGCGCCTCCATGCACCGTGCGCCTGAGATGACGGGCAGCGAAGGCATTAGGCCGCAATGGTAATGTCGGCCAGCTCGTAGCTCTCGGGCAGGGTCCAGCCCTCTTCTTCGGCGCACTCGAGCGCCAGCTCCACCGCCTCGCGCAGGTTGTCCAGGGCTTCTTCGCGCGTGCGCCCTTGCGTGGTGCACCCCGGAATCACGGGACAGGTGGCCACGATGAAGCCATCTTCGCCTGGGCTCAGCACGACGGGGACGCTCGCGTTTTTCATATCTAGAGAATACCTCGCCGCGCCACAGGGCACAACGCAACCCTGTGCCTGCACGCTGCCGCGGCCATCGCTTACGGTAGGTGAGGCACTTCGAGGCCATGCGTGAAGCGCGCATCCGCTCCCCGCCCGAGCGGAAGCCCGTACAGCGCTACAGCGCGGCACGGGCTGGGGCATACCCCCCGAAGCCCTGTTGAACCAACGCGCCGAGCTCGAGCTCGGTGAGCGCCACCATGACCGCCTGAATCGGCAAACCCGCAGCGTTAACCAGATCGTCGGCAATCCACCCGCCGCGCCCTCCCATGGCGCGAAGCACGCGGGCTGCCTCGGCCGATGGTGCAAGGGCCCCGGTCGCCGCCCCACGTGGGGCCTCTTCGGCAACCGCCGTCCCACGTGGGGCCTCGGTGGCAACCTCGTTGCCATGGTCGTCGAAGAACCGCAGACCGCTCTCCGCATCGCCCTCGGCGCGGAGCGTGCCTTCGTGCAGCGCCGCGTGACAGTGACTGCAGGCACAGACGCAATTCGCCCTGCTGTGCGCCCCGCCCTGGCTCCGAGGCACGAGGTGATGGATGTCGACATACCGCCGACGCCCACACACCCGACACCTTCCGCGGTCTCGCGCCAAGACAGCGCGCCGCACGGCCGCGGGTATGGGACCGCCCACGCAGGCCTCGGCCACGCCTTCGGTTTCGAGATCCACGACCTTGGCGCCACAGCCGAGGCTCGCGGCCTTTTCGGGCGGCAGGGCCACGGCTCCAGCGCCCGTCTCGAGCTCGGTACTGCCGCAGTCGCGACAGCGGTAGAGCACCACGGCCTTGCGCGGGTCGGCAATGTCGGTGCTGTCGGGCTGGCACAGGCTTGCCAAAGCCTCCCGGGCCACCGCTTCCAGCGCCTCGGCATCGCTCAGCGACCGGTCGGCCGCCTGTCGGGCGCCCTGCATGGCGCGCTCGAGCAGACCCCAGACCTCGGCGGGCAAGTGCATGCGCAGCTCCACGGTCTTGGGCGTTCGCCAGTGGACTTCGGCGCCCTCGTCCTCGGTCGCGACCTTGCCGCCCACCTCGCCCGCCACCTTTCGTTCGAGCTCCCGCATGGGGAGGCGCAAGCCGAGCTCGAGCCAGAGGGTTTCGTCCTCGCCCGTGGCCACCCGCGTCAGCTCCCGCACCCGCGAGTAGTTGAGCTGTCCCCGCACGAAGGCCTCTTCGATGCGGGGCAGCTCGCGCAGAGCCCGGCCGATGCGCACCCGCTCGCGGGTAGCCTTGACCCCGAGGCCGAAGCGCGCCCGCGCGTAGTGCAGCACATCGCTGTAGCCGCCGAGCTGTCGGAAGCGCTGCTCGTCGCCGAGGTCGGCCAGATATCGGCAGAGCAGCCACTCGCAACGCCGACGGCAGCCGAGCAGCCGCCCGAGCGCAGCGTCGAGCTCGACAGCAGAGAGGTCGGGGTCATAGCCGTCGGTTACGCAGGAGGAGATGGGGTCGCTATGCATACCTCAGTATAGCATGCGGGTTTTTGTTCTCTTCCAATGCCCCTTGAAGCGCCGTTTGGCGGTCGAGATGGCTTTGGAGATCCCAGGGCCGCGTCGCGCCTCTCACGGCTGCTTCTCGCCGCAGCGATCGCCATTGGAATCCCGAGTCTCGGTCGGTAACGAACCGCCATTTCAAAGCTGTCCAGGAAAATCGTACAGCCGATGTCGTTTTTTATGGTTTTTGCTTGTCAGCTCTCGGGCGCCAGCTTGCAGCCTCTCGACCTCAGACGTTGGCGGCGTTCGCCAGCCCCTTGGGGACCATCGGCTGGCCCCTTTTTGCTCTTTCGCCAGCAGGGTGTGGATTTGTGGAGAACTCATAGGAGTTCACCACAAGACCACACCCGCGACGACGGCCATTGGATTACGATCAGAGGGTGGTCCACTTTTGGCGAGCACAAGCGGGTCATTTTTGCCGAGCGTCCGGGCTTCGACTGCTGGGAAAGCGCGACAGCGGCCCGCAAGGTCATTCCGAGCGGCCCCGCCCGTGCTGCAACGGACCACGGAATCCCCGCCCGTCGCGAAGCGGCCCCACGGGCTGAGCTGGAGCTCCACCGCCGTGCCCCTACGCCACCACGCGAGCGGAGGGGCGGAAAAGCGGGACGACAAAGTCCCGCCCGCCCCGACGCCCCACCTCGCGAGACGACGGCTCTGTTCCGCGGATTTCCTCGAGAGAACCAGCACCTGCCGCTCGCCACCCTCGGCACGGCCGCGGAACGAGCGACTCAGCCGAGCCCGAGCGTCCCTTGCTGCCCGTCGTCGCCGCCGCGGCGGCCCTTCTTGCCGCGCCGCGCCTGCTTGCCCTTTTTGCCGCCCCCGAGGCCCAGGCGCCGCTCCTCTTCGGCGCGCTCGGCGTTCAAGA
>CAYTYV010000489.1:0-4893 GCA_964441055.1 uncultured Polyangiaceae bacterium
GGCCCACCAGATTGCGCTTCGCCTGCTCAACCTGCATGCCGACAAGCAGCAATAAGTCTTGGATTTCGTGGAGTTCCTGCGAGCGCGCGTCGAGGCCGGCGCCCTCCGGGATGAGCAACCGTTTCGTGGTTTGCCGGTTAACTACCGCGACCCGACGGAGCCTGTGGCCGCGCAGGACTGGAAGGCGGCCCGTTGATCGTACTGGACACCCATGTTTGGATCTGGTGGCTTCACGCTGATGCTCACCTTTCCGCTCCGATGGATGAGCTCATCCGTGCGACCCCGCCAACCGAGCGCCTGGTCAGCGTCATCTCGTGCTGGGAGGTCGGCAAGCTGGCCGAGCTGCACCGCCTCTCGTTGCCCATGAGCGTGGGCCCGTGGTTGGAGCGTGCGACGCATCCCGGCACGGTCCAAATCGTGCCGCTCACTTTGCCGATCATAGTGGACGCCACCAGCCTTCCGCCGGGCTTCCACAAAGATCCGGCCGACCAGCTCATCGTGGCGACCGCCCGCACACTCAGCGCGACACTGCTCAGCATCGACGAAAAGATCCGAAGCTACGAGCATGTTCGGACCCTGACCTGAGCCGGAACCACGACGAGCGCGCCCGCCGAGCTGACCTCCCGGCACCCCTGCCGCTGCCCGATGTCCTTTCAGGCGCCTATGGCGACCGCTCGGCCCAGGGGCGGTCATCTGCCTGTGCGCCGAGCGCGTGCCACTACTTCGGCTTGTCGGTGTCACTGAACGCCGACACCGCGTCGATGGGCGCCTACGGCGACGACGACAACGGCCCCAACTCCGGCTCGGCCTACATCTTCGTATTTGCGCCGACCGACGGCGACCCCTGCACCAACGGCGAGCAGTGCGTCTCCGGCCACTGCGTCGACGACGTCTGTTGCAACACCGCCTGCGGCGACGGGGACCCGGACGACTGCCAGGCATGCAGCGAGGCAGCCGGAGCGTCGAGCGACGGCGTGTGCGACGAAGCTCTGACGGGCACGAGCTGCGACGATGGCCTGTACTGCAACGGCACGGACACGTGCCAAGCTGGCAGCTGTAGCCATGCTGGCGACCCGTGCCCGGGCCCTGACGGCGATGACGACTGCGTCGAGTCCTGTGACGAAACCGAAGACGAATGCACGGCCCATGACCCCAACGGATCGAGCTGCGACGACGGCTTGTTCTGCACCGACCGCGACTCGTGCCTGAACGGCGACTGCGGCGGCTCGGGCGACCCCTGCCCAGGGCCCGACGGCGCTGAAAACTGCGCGGAGTCCTGCGACGAAAGCGCAGATAGCTGCACGGCCAACGACCCGCCGGGCGAGCCCTGCGGGCCGATGACCTGCAGCGGCCGCTTCCTGAACAGCTTGCTTTGCGACGGCAGCGGCCAGTGCGTGCGGCAACAGCTGTTCTGCGACCCCTACGTCTGCTCGCTCACCGACGACGCCTGCCTGAAGAGCTGCACCACCGATGCCGATTGCGCCTCGGCCTACCACTGCGGGCCGACCGGTGAGTGCGTGCCCAAGGAATCACCGCTGCCCCCCGCCGACGAAGCCAGCTGCAACTGCCGCCTGACAGGCCGCCGCGGCGGACCCGCGCTCGGTAGCCTGGCCCCCCTGCTCCTGCTCGGCCTCGCTCTGGCGAGACGCCGCCAAGCCCGTCGCCATGGCCCGCCACCCGAGTGGCGATAGGGTCGGTCCCGTTCGCTACGGCGCTTGGGGCACGACGCGTTGTGCTGCTCGCCGAAAGCCGCGCGCGGTCATGTGGCGGCCCCCTTCCACGGCTCCCCTGGCAGTCGACGGACCAGCGACTCGTGCACGAGATCCCACGCGCTGTCGATGTCGTACCTCACGCCTGGTCGAAGCAGCGGGGCGATGTCATCGACGAATAGCGCGTCGTCGAGCTTCGCCGCCATGTTCCCCTCGAACTGAGCCCGCGTGACGGCAATGTCCTCGACGGTCACGTACTGCGTGAAGCAGCGGACGATCTCATCCGGATCGACATCCCGCTCCGTGAGGGCGAGCCACAGGTCGAAGAGGTCGCGCCCCTTCTTGCGCTGGTAGAGCGCACGCATCTTCGTGCCCAGCAGCTCGGAGAGGCTGTACGTCGCGACGTCGGCCTCCCCGGAGAACCACGGGTTCGCCACCGTGTGCTTGCGCCGCTGTAGCCCAAGCACGCTGAAGTGCTCCCGGGTGTTGATCTCGACCTTGAGGCGCATTCGCACGACGGGAACGAAGGTGGTGTCGAAGCGGTAGTAGAGGGTGAAGCGACCCTTGCCCTGCTTCCACTTCGGCTTGCCGAGCCAAGGGTCCAGGGCTTCGCGAATAGCATCGACCAGCTCTCCGATCGGCCCCGCGTCACGCTGCACGAGATCGATGTCCTCGGAGTAGCGCCCGGGTGGGTCGAAGAACAGCTTGTGCAGAGCCGATCCGCCGCGAAAGACCGCCTGCTCGGCGACCGCGGGCTGCCTGTACATCGCAACCAGCGCACGACTGAGCAGGAGATCCTGCTCGACCTGGGTGTTGTCGGGCCACGGGGCGGCCGTGCGCCAAGCGGTGATGCTCGCGCGCGGAATCATAGGTCGATGTCCACGTCCTCGTTCGGGACGAGTCGCCAGCGTGGATCGACTTCAGCACTACCCCTCGGCCGGTCCGTTCGCAGGCGCACGACGGTCGTGCGCCGTCCTGCCAACCAGCGAGACAGCGGTTCAGCGAGGTCACCCTCTCCAACGGCAGCCAAGAGATATCCCAGCCGTTGAGCATCCGGCTGGCGAACATGCGGGGCGACCTCCGCGAGCCGGTCACCGTCCATCGTCTCGGCCAACTCGGAAAGCACGGTCGCGACGTTGTTCCAGTGGCCCGCCGCCGAGAAGAAGCGCACCAGATCGAACGCGGTGGTCTCGGGCGTCGCCACCGACATGGTCCCCGTCTCGGTATCAATCCGGTCAACCGGCATTTCCGCGACGGCCTTGCTGGTATGTGCCTCGATCTGGACCCTGCCGACCTGCATCGGTCTGGTCGGGCGATCGGCGATCACCTGGAACGCCATCGGTTGCTGGTGCCCGGCTCCGTGGAGCGCCGCCGCCGTCAGGATGCCTACGTAGTAGTCCCGTCCGAGGTGCTCCATGAGCTCGTCGACAAACCACGATGCTGGCGGACAGCCAGCCGCTCGGTACTCCGGCGGGACGATGACGTAGAACCCGCGGCGCGGTGATGCGATTCGCCCTTTCTGCTTGAGGCGCCGGAGGGCCGTCTGAACCGCAACGGAGGACGCCTCGAGGCCCGATTCGGCGTCAGCGCGAGTGAAGGTATACCGGCCAAAAGCCTGCCGTCCTTCTACCCAGTCGGCTATGGTCATCGGCTCGGCCATGCTCAAATCCGTTCTCGTTAGTTAGCGAAACTCGCTAGTCTTCGCAAACGAATTTGATGACCACCTATCTCGGGGTGCAGCTCCCACTCGTCAACGTCACTTGAGCTCACGTAGTGGGAACATCCGTAATATCAATCAGTTCCCCATCGCCCGTGACGATGTAGGCGGCGAGGCTGGCACGCGCGGCTTCGAGGATCCGGTTGTCCGGCTCCTCATCGAGGACCGCTAGGGAGCGAGCTGCACCACCGCGACATCCCACGAGCCGCCGCCGGGCAGCAGCCCGCCGCCGAAATCGACGTCGCCTGCCGCGAAGCCGGTCAGCAGGACCTGGGCCTCGGGGCCGACGGCCACGCCGCAGCCCTCGTCCTTGCCGCCCGCGTCGCCGCCAAAGGCCTGGCTCCACAGGTGGACGCCTTCCGGGTCCAGCTTGGCCACGTAGATGTCGCGACCGTCCGTGCTCTCCAGGGTCTCGCCGCCGAAGCTCACGCTGCCCGTGAAAAAACCGGACGCGACGACGTTGCCAAAGGCGTCGGCAGCCACCGAAAGCCCCTGCCCCATGCCGGACTGGCCATAGGCCTGGCTCCACTGACAGGTGCCGTCCAGCGCCAGCTTGGCGACGAAGGCGCACACGCCAGCCGTCGCACAGCTCGTCGGGCCGCAGCCGAGGTCCAAGCCGTCGGCGCCGCTGCCCGTGAGCAGCACGTTGTCCTCGGCGTCCACGGCCACGGCCATGCTCAGCTCGTACATGGCCGAGCTGCCGAAGAGCTTGGCCCACTCGACATCGCCATCGCCGTCGAGCCTGACCAGGTAGTTGCCCGGGTCGGGGGGAGGAGGTGGGCTCCCGCCAGCGCCAGCCGCTCCGCCCATGCCGCCCGCGCCGCCAGCGCCGCCAGCGCCACCCGCGCCGCCGAAGCCGCCGAAGCCGAGATCGCCGTCGAAATCGCCCGTGGCGAACACGTGGCCGATGCTGTCGAAAGCCACCCCCCGGCCGTACTGGTTGGAGGCGTCGCCATAGCGCTCGGTCCACACGAGCTGGCCCGCAGGGCTGAACGCGGCCACGAAAAGATCGTACCCGCCCTCGCTGTCGAGCTCGCCGTCCGGCGGCGCGCCCGCACTGCCGCCCGCGCCGCCCGTGCCAAAGGCGCCGCCGAAGTCCACGCTGCTCTCGAACTGACCCGTGATGACGATGTTGCCCTCGCCGTCCACCGCCACGGCCAGAGCCTGCTGCGAGTTTGCCGCGCCGAAGCTGCGGCTCCAAAGATGCGAGCCGTCGGCAGCGAACTTCGCCAGGAAGATGTCGTGGCCGTTGGCGCTTAGCTCCTGGCCGGAGCCGCTGGGGTCGAAGTTGACGTCGTTGCGGAAGGTGCCCGCGATCACGATGTTGCCGTCGCCGTCGACCGCCACGTCGATGGGCAGCCCGGTCAGATCCTTCTGGTCCTGGTCATCGCCAAAGGCATGTGCCCACACAAGCTCGCCGTCGCCGTCTAGCTTGGCGAGGAAGATGTCCCAGCCGCCCGCACTCTC
>CAYTYV010000490.1:0-4890 GCA_964441055.1 uncultured Polyangiaceae bacterium
CCCCCCGTGGCCGCCCCGCCGCCACCCCCGCTCGTGCCTGCGGTCCCTGCCTCGCCGCCCACGCCGCCAGAGCCGGCCGCCCCGCCAGAGGCAGCGGTACCTCCAGCGGCCGCGTCAGCGCCGTAGCCGCCGTTCGAGCCGTCGTCGTCCGAGTCGCGCAAGCCCTGTGCGCAGCCCGACCACAAAGCGGTGACCCCCAGAGCCCCCAGTGCCCACGACTGCCAACTCCGGCTCATGATCCATCCACTCTAAGGCCGATCGGCCGCTACGTCAGCAAGCGAGTGCGAGCGCGCCCCCCAAGCGCGCGATGCGCGCTCCCAGGGCCACCTCTCGCGCGCGCGCCGCTGAATAGCGCCAGACGCCGCCCGTCCAATCGGCCATGTCCTGCCTGTGTCTGCCCTCGAGACGTGCCAGCGCGGTGGCCGGGTTTTTGGCTATCGCGCTGCTGCTCATCGGCTGTGCGCGGCCGATCCGCCCGGTTCGCCAGCCGAGCCCGGAGCGGCCGCACCTGACGGTGATGACCTACAACGTCAACTACGGCTTGGCCGGGGATGACGAGACGCTCGCCGCCATTCGGCGCGGCGGAGCGGACATCGTCCTCTTGCAGGAGACCACCGCAGCGTGGGAGGCGGAGCTGCGGCGCGAGCTGGGCTCGAGCTATTCCCACGTGGCCTTTCGCCACAGCGCGGGCGCGGGCGGGCTCGGGGTGCTGTCCAAGCACCCCTTCGAGGAGCGGGACTACCTGCCGCCCGAGGCCGGCTGGTTTCCGGCCTGGCGCCTGGTCTTCGACAGCCCGCTCGGCAAGCTGCAGGTGCTCAACCTCCACCTGCGGCCGCCCGTCAGCGACGGCGGCAGCGTGCTCAGCGGTTACTTCTCCACCCCGCCCATCCGCGAGAGCGAGATGGCCCAGTTCCACGCCTCGCTCGAGCCGGGGCTGCCCACGCTGGTGGTGGGCGACTTCAACGAGGGCAGCGGCGGTCGGGCCATCGTCTATCTGGCCGAGCGCGGCTTTCGGAGCGCGCTGCCCGAGTTCGAGGGCCCGCAGGACACCTGGCGCTGGCAGACCAGCGTGGGCACGGTGCGCAGCCAGCTCGACCACATCGTCTACGACGAGCGGCTCGAGCCTCTGGAGGTCAAGGTGCTGCCCTACGGTCGCTCCGACCACCTGCCCGTGATCGGCGTTTTCGAGCTCAGTCGCGGCGAGGGTCAGCGCGGGGAAGATGGCTAGCGGGGTGGCGCTAGGACGAGCATCTCGCGGCGGTGTTGCTGCGTCATTGCCGCCTCGGGCGCGATCACGTACATTGCAGCAAGTCCCGTGATCGGTACGACCATAGCTGGCAAGTACGCCATCCACGAGCTCATCGGCGAGGGGGCCATGGGCTCGGTCTACGAGGGAGAGCACGCCGCGACCGGAAGGCGCTGCGCCGTCAAGGTGATCAAGGCCGAGGCGCTCACGCGGGATCGCAAGCTGACGGCCCGCTTCGAGCGCGAGGCGCGCGCCGCGGGGGTCATCGAGTCGCAGTACATCGCCCAGGTGCTGGATGCGGGCGTGGACGAGGAGACCGAGCTCCCCTTCCAGGTCATCGAGTTCCTCGAGGGCGAGGACTTTCAGCGGCTGCTCAAGCAGACGGGGCCCGTGTCGCCCGAGCTGGCCCTGCGCATCGGGGCGCAGGCCTGTCTAGGGTTGCAGAAGGCGCACGACCTCAAGATCGTCCATCGCGACATCAAGCCGCACAACCTGTTCTTGGCCAAGCGCGACGCTGGCGAGGTGATCGTCAAGCTGCTCGATTTCGGCATCGCCAAGGTCAAGATGGATGAGGCGAGCTCCACCGAGGGGGCCGACCTGACCAAGACCGGGAACCTCTTGGGCTCGCCCCTGTACATGTCGCCCGAGCAGGCCCGCGGGCGGCGCGAGATCGATCATCGCACCGACATCTGGTCGCTGGGGGCGGTGCTCTACCAGGCCCTGACGGGACGCACCCCCTACGGCCACGCCGAGACGCTGGGCGACCTCATCTACGCGCTGTGCTCGGAGCCACCGCCGCCGCTGCAGGAGCAGGCCCAGTGGGTCAAGCCCGAGGTGGCGGCCGTGGTGCATCGTTGCCTCACGCTGGATCCGGATGCCCGCTTCCAGAGCGGGCAGGAGATGTTCGAGGCCCTGCGCGAGCTCTTGCCCCATGGCTACGGCATCCACGAGGACATGCTGGTCTCGCTCTCGGAGAGCGTGCGGCAGGAAAAGGCGCCGCGGCTGCCCATGGAGCTGCCCGTCTCCTCCGAGCAGCCGGAGCCCGTGTCCGAGCGCGTGGCCTCGGCCGAGGTGGGGGCGGGCTCGGTCACCAGCGCCGCGCTGGCCCGATCGCAGTCGGAGGCGACGGCACCGCCCGCGCCTTCCTCCAAAAAGGGCATTGTCGCGGCGGTGGCGGTGGCCGCCGTGGGGGGCGCGGTTGCGGTCTACCTGTGGACGCGCCCGCCCCCCGACCCCGTCGCCGCGGCCAGCGGGCCTCCCGCAACGGCTGCGTCCGCGCCCCAGCCGGCTGCGACGGCCGCGCCCACAGCCACGCCCGCGGCCACGCCGACCGACGCCACGCCCAAGCGCGTGCGCGTGGTCATTCTGCCCTCCGACGCCAAGGTGGAGGTCGAGGGCGAGCCGGCCAAGCTGCGCGACGGCATTCTCGAGATCGAGGGCAAGCCCGGCAGCGTCTTTCGAGTCCGCGCCTTCAAGGGGAAGGACGAGACCATTGCCGACGTGGTTGTGACCGAGGCTGGGGCGCTGCCGCCCAAGATCGAGGTCAAGGCCGGAAAGAAGATCCGGGTGCCGCGCGGCGGCGGCTCGCAGCCGTCCAAGGATTCCTCGGGCGCCTCGCAGTCCGCGCCAGCCGTTCCCAAAGGGATCAGCACCGCCGTCGACGAGTTCGGGCCGTAGGGGCTCGCAGCGCGCGCGTCACAGCCCGATCCGTTGAATCCGGCGGCCGGCTGTGGTTGACAAGGGCGCCATGATCCGCGCGGTGACCTTCGATCTATGGGACACCCTGGTGTTCGACGACTCGGACGAGCCCGAGCGCGAGCGCCGCGGTCTGAGGAGCAAGCGAGCCGAGCGGCGAGCCCAGGCCTGGCAGGCGCTGTCGCGCTGTCGGGACATCTCGCCCGCCGAGGTGAGCTTGGGCTACGACATATGTGATGCGGCCTTCGAGCGGGTCTGGCGTCACCACCACATCACGTGGACGCTGGCCGAGCGGATCGACGTCTTGTGCGCGGGGCTGGGCTGCTCGCTTGGAGCCGATGAGCGCGCCGAGCTGGCCGAGCGGCTCGGGCGCATGGAGGTGGACATCCCGCCCCAGCCGATTCCTGGCGCGGCTGCATCCCTGCAGGCGCTACGCGATCGCGGCTACCGGCTGGCCATCGTCTCCGACGCCATCGTGACGCCCGGCCGCGGGCTGCGCGAGCTGCTCGCCAAGCACGAGCTGGCGCAGCACTTCGACGCCTTTGCCTTCTCCGACGAGGTCGGCCGCTCCAAGCCGCACCGTCGGATGTTCGAGGCCGCTGCGGCCGAGCTCGGCGTGGCGCTCGGCGAGATCGTCCACGTCGGCGATCGCGATCACAACGACGTCAAGGGTCCGCACGCCGTGGGCATGAAAGCGGTGCTGTTCGTCGAAGCGCGCGCTGCCGACCGCGACCAAACCCGCGCCGATGCCGTGTGCGAGCGCTTTTCCGAGCTGCCCGCGCTCGTCGACGAGCTGGCGGGCCGAACGACCGCCAACGAGCGCCGCAACCAAGGAGCCACCTCGTCATGACCGCCGAGCCTCGTATCCTCGTGGTCGACGGCTACACCCGCGAGGCCCGCGACGAGCTGGTCGCGGGCGGAGCCTCGCGAGCCGCCGACCTATACCGCGCCATGATCGCCCGGATCGTGCCTGGCGCGCGCTTCGACATCCTGTTCCCGTCCGACCCGGGCGCCGCCATGCCCAGCGGCTCGGCGCTCGGCGACTACGACGCCATCGCCTGGACCGGCTGCTCGCTGACGATCTTCGACGACATCCCCGAGGTGCGCCGCCAGATCGAGCTCGCGCGCGCGGCTTTCGAGGCCGAGATCCCGAGCTTCGGAAGCTGCTGGGCGGCGCAGATCGCCGTGGTTGCCGCAGGCGGGCTGGTAAAGGCCAATCCGCGCGGCCGCGAGATGGGGCTGGCGCGCAAGATCGCGCTGAGCCCCGCTGGTCGCGGTCACCCCATGTACGCGGGCAAGCCCTCGGTGTTCGACGGCTTCATCAGCCACGTCGACGAGGTCACTCACCTACCACCAGGTGCGGTCTGCCTGGCCGAAAACGCCTTCACCCGGGTGCAGGCGGTCTCGGTGGTGCATCGAGGCGGCGCCTTCTGGGGGCTGCAGTACCACCCCGAGTACGACCTTCACGAGATCGCCAGGCTGACCTACTGCCGCATCGACAAGCTCATCCGAGGAGGCTTTTTCCGGAGCCGTCAGGCCGCCGAGAGCTACGTCGAGCTGCTGGAGAGCTTGCACGCCGATCCCGCGCGCACCGACATCGCCTGGCTGCTCGGCATCGACGACGACGTGATGAGCGCGGACGTGCGCTGCGTCGAGGTGCGCAACTGGCTCGAGCGACTGGTGCTGCCCACCATGTCGCGTCGGCGCTAGCCCGGGCCCTCGCGAGGGCTAGCTCGCCTCGGCGCTAGCGCTATCCTCGACCGCGGTCTCGGCTTCCGGCTCGGGTTCCGTCGCCTTGGGGGCGTTGCGCTCCCAGGCATCGAGCAGGCCGATCCGACGGGCCGATCGGCGCTTGATTCGCTTTTTCGGCAGCGGCGTGGCCAACCATTCGTGGCGCAGCCGGACGTTCCAAACCGAGTAGTTCGCCATGGCGTTGGGGGGGGCTATGG
>CAYTYV010000491.1:0-4872 GCA_964441055.1 uncultured Polyangiaceae bacterium
ATCGCTGCCGCGCGGGGCGGGCCACCCCTGCGCCCCTCGCCCACGACCTTCGTGCACCCCTGGGGGGGGGGGGCGACGCGGTGGATGATTCGGGCTAGGGTTCCAGACTAGGCAAGAACAAGCTCTCCCCTGTTGCATCTGCTCTTCAGGCCACCTTGAAGAAGATCCTCGCGGTCCTGGCAGCGCTGCTAGTTTTCGACGTCGCTCTGCTGTTCGTGCGGAGCGAGGCTGCGAGCGGCCCTAGCAGCGCGCCGCTGCGCGTGGCGCTGGTCTTCGACGTGGGCGGGCGCGGCGACAAGAGCTTCAACGACTCGGCCTTTGCCGGGCTGGAGCGGGCCCGTCAAGAGCTCGGCGTGCACGTCGAATACATCGAGCCCGCCGAAGGCGCGGACCGCGAGAGCGCGCTGCGGATCTTCGCCTCCCGAGGCTTCGACCTGGTCATCGGCACGGGCTTCATCTTCACCGATGACGTGACGGTGGTCGCCCGCGACTACCCCGAGGTCCAGTTCGCCTGCGTCGACTACGCCCTTTCGACCGACGCGTCCGGAAACATCGTGCCGCCGCCGCCCAACGTGGCGGCCATCGAGTTTCGCGAGGCCGAGGGCTCGTTTCTGGTGGGCGCCTTGGCGGCGCTCCGCTCGAGCACGGGCGCGGTCGGCTTCATCGGAGGCATGGACACCCCGCTCATCCGCCGCTTCGAAGCGGGCTACCGCGCAGGGGTGGCCCACGTCTGTCCCGACTGCCAGGTGCGGGTCAACTACGCGGGGCTCACCCCCAACGCGTTCAAGGACCCGGGCAAGGGCAAGGAGCTCGGCCTGGCGCAGTACCGCAGCGGGGCTGACGTCATCTTCCACGCCTCGGGAACGACCGGGCTCGGCGTGTTCGAGGCGGCGCGGCAGACCGGCAAGCTGGCTATCGGGGTGGACTCGAACCAGCACCACGAGGCGCCTGGCTTCGTGCTGACCAGCATGGTCAAGCGGGTCGATAACGCCATCTTCCACACCGTCCGCGAGGTGCTCGAAGGGCGCTTTTCGGGCGGCGTGCGAAGCTTCGGGCTGGCCGAGCGGGGCGTTAGCTACGTGCGCGACGAGCACAACCGCGAGCTCGTGCCCGACGCCGTGCACGAGCGGGTGTCCGCCATTGCCGAGCAGATCATCTCGGGAGCCATCGATGTGCCCAACCAGCGCTGAGCCGACGGGCACGAGCCCTGCTGCGCCCGAGCCGCCCCTGGCGGTGGAGCTCGTCGGGATCTCGAAGCGCTTCGGACAGGTGGTCGCCAACCACGACGCTCGGCTCACCGTGCCGTCGCGCAGCGTCCACGCCCTAGTCGGCGAAAACGGCGCGGGGAAATCGACGCTCATGAAGGTTCTGGCGGGCGTCGAGGCGCCCGATGCGGGCACCGTTCGCATCCTCGGAAAGCCCCTGCGGCGCGCCGACCCCCGCGAGGCCATCGCTCGGGGGATCGGCATGGTCTACCAGCACTTCATGCTGGTCGAGCCGCTCACGGTGGCCGAGAACCTGGTGCTGGGTCATGAGCCCAGCCGCGGCGGCCTGCTCAACCTCGGCTCGGCCGAGCGAGCGGTCGACAAGCTCGGGGCCGAGTACGGCCTTGCCGTGGACCCCCGCGCGCGGATTGCGGACCTGTCGGTGGGCGAGCAGCAGCGAGTCGAGATCCTCAAGGTGCTCTATCGAGGAGCCCGGGTGCTGGTGCTGGACGAGCCCACGGCCGTGCTGACCCCGTCCGAGGTCGATGGGCTGTTCGTCATGCTGCGCCGCTTCGTCGACCAGGGGCGGACCATCATCATCATCACGCACAAGCTGGACGAGGTCATGGCCATCTCCGACCGCGTGACCGTGATGCGCCGCGGACAGACCGTGGACGAGCTCCGCACGGCCGACACGAGCGCGCGCGAGCTCGCGCACCTAATGGTGGGCCGCGAGGTCGAGCTCGGAAGGCCCGACAAGGCTGCTTCGCCCGCGCGGCAGCGTCCCCGCACCCCTGCGCTCGAGGTCGAGGATCTGGTGGTGGAGCGTCGCGCCCTAAAAGCGCTCGACCGGGTCTCGCTCCGCGTCTGGCCGGGCGAGATCCTGGGCGTGGCCGGAGTGCAGGGCAACGGCCAGAGCGAGCTCATGCAAGCCATTGCCGGGCTGTGCCCCGCTGCCTCGGGCGCGGTGAGGCTCGGCGGCGTCGACGTCACGCATCGCTCCCCGCGCCAGCGGCTCGCGGCCGGGCTGGCGCACATTCCCGAGGATCGCCACCAGCGCGGCCTGGTGCTGGAGCTCGACGTGGCCGAGAACCTGATGCTCGGCCGTCAGCGCGAGTTCCGCGGGCGCCTCGGGCTGGACCTAGGCCGCCTGGCGCGCCACGGTCGCGGCCTGGTCGAGCGCTTCGACATCCGCCCGCCGCGCCTCGACGTGGCCGCGGGCGCGCTTTCGGGCGGCAACCAGCAGAAGGTGGTGGTGGGCCGCGAGATGAGCCGAAAGCCTCGCGCCCTGCTCGCTGGACAGCCCACCCGCGGCGTCGACATCGGCGCGGTGGAGGCTATCCACCAGCATCTTCGCAAGGCGCGGGACGACGGGCTGGGCGTGCTGCTGGTCTCCGCCGATCTGGCCGAGCTGCTGGCGCTGTCCGACCGCATCGCCGTCCTGTACGGCGGGCAAGTCGCGGCCGTGATGGATGCCCGCGAGGCTCAGCCAGCCGAGCTGGGCGAGCTCATGCTGGGCGCGCGGCCACCGCCAGGGAGCGCGCCATGAAGATCGAGCGCAAACGAACCCGCGAGCTCCTTCGCTCGACCGAGCTTCGCACGGCCCTTTTGTCCTCGTCGCTGGCGCTGCTCATCGGCGTGGCCGCGGGCCACCTGCTCATCCTGGCCTGCGGCGCCTCGCCCATGCGCGTGTTCGGCGCCCTGCTCGAAGGCACCTGGGGCAACTACTACGGCATTGGACAAGTGCTGTTCAAGGCGACCCCGCTCATCCTGACGGGGCTGGCGGTGGCGCTGCCCTTTCGCGCGGGGCTGTTCAACATCGGGGCCGAGGGGCAGCTCGTGCTCGGCGCGCTGGCGGCTGGCGTGCTCGGTGCGGCCCTGCCCGCGGCCACGCCGTGGCCCATCGCCGTCGCCTGCGTCATCGCGGCCAGCTTTGCGGCGGGTGCGGCTTGGGGCGCGGTGCCCGGCCTGCTCAAAGCTCGCTTTGGCGCGCACGAGGTCATCACGACCATCATGCTCAACTTCGTGGCGCTCGGCCTGGCGAACTACCTGGTGGTGGCCCACCTGCGCGTGCCCCAGACCCTGCACACCTCGCCCATCGTCGAGGCCGCTCGGCTTAGCCGACTGGGCAGCGCCTTTGCGCCCTGGCAGGGCAGCGCGGTGAGCACCGCGCTGTTCGGGGCCCTGTTGGCGGCACTAGCGGTGGGCTGGCTGCTGTTCCGCACGGGCACCGGGCACGCCATCCGCGCCGCAGGGCTCAACCCGCGGGCAGCGCGCACCGCGGGCATCTCGCTGCTCGGCGTGGTCACGCTGTCCATGGCCTTGGGGGGTGGCTGTGCTGGGCTGGTCGGGATGAACTTCGTCCAGGGCTACAAGCACTACTACGAGGACGGCTTCAGCGGCGGCTTGGGCTTCATGGGCATTGCCGTGGCCCTGCTCGGGCGCAATCACCCGGTAGGGGTGGTGCTGGCGGCCCTGCTGTTCGGCACCCTGTCCCAAGGCGGATTGGCCATCAACGCGCTGGTGCCCAAGGAGATCGTCGAGATCCTGCAGGCCGTCATCATCCTGGCCGTGGTGGCCTCCAGCCGCGAGGTGCGGGCCACCCTGCTCCGCGCTGCGCGCTCATCCACCAACAGGGCGAAGGGAGGGACGTAGTGGACGCCATCCTGTCGCTCGGCTTCCTCGTCCAGATCGCGCGCATCTCGGTGCCCTACGTGCTGGCCTCGCTGGGCGGCATCTTCTCCGAGCGCGGCGGCGTCGTGAACATCGCGCTCGAGGGCATCATGCTGAGCGGCGCCTTTGCCTTCGTGCTCGGCACTTTTTTCGCGGCTAGCCCGCTCGTGGGCGTGCTGGTCGGCATCCTGGGCGGCATGGCCATGGCCGCGCTGTTCGGGCTGGTGGTCGTCCGCTTCGACGCCGACCACATCGTCGCGGGCGTTGCCATCAACCTGCTTGCCGTGGGACTCACCAAGTTCCTGCTCAAGCTGGTCTGGGAGAGCTCGTCCAACTCGGGGCGGGTGGACTCGGTCGAAGCGCTGCTCAAGGCGCCGCCCGGTGGCAGCGGTCTGCTCGAGCTCTGCACCCACCCGCTAGTGCTGCTCGCAGTAGCGCTGGTGGTTGCTGGCCAGGTGCTGCTGTTCAAGACGCGCTTCGGGCTGCGACTGCGGGCTTCGGGCGAGCATCCCCAGGCGGCTGCCACGGTCGGGATCGCCGTGTCCCGAATGCGCTGGGCGGGCGTCATGCTCTCGGGCGCGCTGGCCGGTCTGGCCGGGGTATGGCTCGCCGCCGATCAGCACCAGTTCACCGACCAGATGAGCGGCGGTCGCGGCTACATCGCCCTGGCGGCGATGATCTTCGGCAAGTGGAAGCCGCTTCCCGCCACCGCGGCCTGCCTGCTCTTCGGCGCGGCCGAGGCCCTGCAGATCACCTTGCAGGGGACGCAGAGCGGCATCCCCACCCAGTTCCTGCAGATGCTTCCGTACGTGCTCACCATCGTGACCCTGGTGGGCTTCATGGGCCGCGCCCGGCCTCCGGCTGCCGTTGGAAAACCCCTAGGCACCCGCTGAGAGGGTGCGCAAGAACAGTGGCCCTGCTCGGCGAATTGGGCTTGAATGCGAGGGCTCATGGACACCCCTTCCGCTTCGTCACCTTGGTTTGCCGAGCCCTC
>CAYTYV010000492.1:0-4867 GCA_964441055.1 uncultured Polyangiaceae bacterium
GCAGCCCCAGCTCCCTGGCGTAGGCCAGGATTTTCCTGAGGGCGCTGATGCCGACGTAGGACACCGCGTCGAGCTCCTGCAGCGTCTCGATGGGTCGCGCATCGATGATGTTTTGAGCCGCGCGCCTGTCGAGGGCCGCGTCGACGTCCAGCTCTTGGTAGCTCGCCTCGTTGGCCACCCTCAACATGGCCACCGCCTCGCAGCTGTCCTCGGCCGGGATCTCGGTGTACGCGGCCACCGCCGTTTCGGTCTCATCGCCGCAGGCCGCGACCCCGCAGACGAAGACGGCCAAGCAGCCCAGGGCGTGGACCCAGCGGCGGGCAAAGAGCTTCATAGCCGCAATGTACGCTGCGGCCCTGCTGGAGTCGAGATCCTAAGAAGGCGTTCGCCCAAGCTCCCCTTGTGGGCGGCGACGGCTGAGCCCGCTCAGCGGCCGAGCTGGCGCCAGAGCAGCGTCTCGATGAGCTCGGCCCCCTTCATGGCGCCGAGCCCGCCGTGGCGCACTGCCTCCTCGTCGAAGCGCGCAACCCGATCGGCAGCGCGCTCGGGATCGCGGATGAGCACGGGCACGGGCTCGCCCACGTGGTCACCTCGTTCGACGGGCGTCAGGTGATCCGGCAGGGCGGCGATGACCGCGGTCCAGCCGCGGGTCTCCGTGCCCTGGACGAGACGAGCGACCAGTCGGCGGTCCACCTGCTCGATGGCGTGGATTTTTAGGCCCAGATCCCGCGCATGCCCGGCTTCGTCGGGCCCCTCGACGTGGACGTAGACCAGGTCGTGATCCTCGAGCGCCCGAAGCGCTCCCTCGGCCTTGCCCTCGTAGTTGGTGTCGTACAGTCCAGTAGCCCCCTCGACGTGAATCGAGTCCATGCCCGCGTACCTGCCCAGCCCGTGGATGAGGTCGACGGCAGAGATGATCGCCCCAGTGATCCCGAAGCGAGCCTGCAGGGTCTCCATCTGCGGTTTGCGACCAGCCGCCCAGAGCCAGATCGACGCGGCCTCGCGCTTTTTCGCACCGCGGCGTGCTCGATTGACCGGGTGAGCTGCGAGAAGTGGCTGCGAGGCGTCGGTGAGCTCGTTGAGCAGCTTGGCGGTTGCCTCCGAGCCAGCTTCCCGGGCCTTGACGCGAGCGTCGCCGAGCCGCCGTCCGACGTGGTCGTGCGGGGGGTAGCATTTCAACGCGGTGCCATGCCCCTCGCCCCGCAGCACGAGCAGATGGCGGTAGCTCACGCCGCGATGAAACTCCACGCCGCCACGACCGAGGCGCTCTTGGAGCATCGCGATGAGCTCCCCGGCCTCGTCGCTCGAGATATGGCCAGCCGAGTGGTCGGCAATGGCATCTTGCTCCACGCCAATGAGGTTGCAGCGCATGGCCACGTCCTCGGGCCCCAGCTCGACGCCCAGGCTGGCCGCCTCGAGCACCCCTCGGCCCTGATAGGTCTGTCGCGGGTCGTAGCCGAGCACGGACTGGTTGGCCACGGCGCTGTCGGGCTCCATCCCCGCGGGCACGGTGCTCAGCGTGCCGCAGCGTCCCTGGGCCGCCAGCCGATCGAGCTCGGGCGTGCGCGCCACTTGAAGCGGCGTAGCCCCCCGCAGCCGTTCGACCGGGTGATCGGCCGAGCCATCGATGAGCACGATGATGTACTTGACCGCTGCTGCGCCCATGCTCGTCTCAGCTCCGACCGTAGAGCTCATGCAGCCGATCCCGGAAGCCGACGTAGTCGACGGCCATGGTGTCGTACGACTCGGGGCGCTCGTCGAGCCCGGATAGCGCGGGCGGTGGCTCGGGGTCTACGCCTACTAGGGCTCGGATCTCCTCGGGGAACTTGGCGGGATGGGCCGTCTCCAGGGAGACCGCCAGCGCATCCTCGGGCGCCTCGTCCGCCTCGAAAAAGCGCTCTAGACCGGCCCAGCCCACGGCGCCGTGTGGCTCCAGCATGGTCTGGTGTTGCTCCCAGGCCTGGGCGATGGCGCGGCGGGTCGTCTCCTCGTCGATGGAGACAGCCCACATCTCGGCGCGAATGCGATCCAGATCCGGAGGACGATGCAGCACGCCGAGCTCGTCCATGTGCCCGCCGTAAAGGTGCACCAGACGGGCCAGGTTCGACGGATGGCCCACGTTCATCGCGTTGGAGATGCAGACCCGCGAGGGCTCGAGCTTGTCGTAGCTGCCGCGCTCGAAAAAGCGGGGGACCTCGTCGTTGGCGTTGGTGGCCACTACCCACCGACGCACGGGTAGCCCGGCCTGATGCGCCAAGAGCCCGCCGCACAGATCGCCGAAGTTGCCGCACGGCACCGAGAAGACGATGGGCTCGCGGGCCGCGACGTCGGCCAGGCGCAGGTAGGCGTAGACGTAGTAGACCGACTGCGGGAGCAGCCGTCCGATGTTGATCGAGTTGGCCGAGGAAAGCCGCAGGTGGCCTAGCTCTGGATCGGAAAAGGCCTGCTTGACCATGGCTTGGCAGTCGTCGAACTTGCCGTCCACGCCGACGGTGGTGACGTTTCCGCCGATGGTCGTCATCTGCTTGCGTTGGCGGTTCGAGACCTCCTCCGTGGGGAAGAGCACCGTGCAGAAGATCCCCTCCACCCCGTGGAAGGCCTGGGCCACGGCGCTGCCCGTGTCGCCCGAGGTGGCGGTCAGGATGACGAGCGGGCCTCCCTTGCCGCGCCGCACCAGTCGACCGAGCATCCGGCCCATCATGCGGGCGGCGAAGTCCTTGAAGGAGGCGGTGGGGCCGCGATCGAGCCGCAGGATGTAGCGACGGTGGCAGACCCGGTCGAGGGGCACCTCGTAGTCGTAGGCGTCCGCGCAGATCTCGCGGAGCTCTTGATCGTCGAACTCGTCGCCGACGTACTTACGGAGCAGGCGAAAGGCCAGCTCGGGGTAGGGAAGGCCCTCGAGCTCGCGCAGCTCCTCTTGTGCGAGCGCGGGGATCGGCCGAGGCATGAACAGGCCCTTGTCGGGCGCCTGGCCCGTGAGCAGGGCCTGGCCGAGGCTGTAGCCCTCCACCGTGCCGTTGGTGCTGTGAAACTCGACCGCGCTGCTGGTCATGCGGGGCTTCCTTTGCGGCCTAGCCGAGCGAGTCGAGGGCCTGGCTTAGGTCGGCCACGATGTCTTCGGCGTCCTCGATCCCGACCGACAGACGCACGAGCCCGTCGGTCAGCCCTCGCGCCTCTCGCTCCGCCCGCGGCACGTCGACGTGGGTCATGGTCGCTGGGTGCGTGATCATGGTTTCGACAGCCCCGAGGCTCTCGGCCAGCTGGCAGAGCTTGACCTGGTTGAGCAGCTGCTTGCCCGCGGGGATCCCGCCCTGCAGCTCGAAGGAGATCATCCCCGAAAAGCCCGACATCTGCCGACGCGCCACCTCGTATTGCGGGTGGCTCGGCAGCCCCGGGTACGTCACCCGGGCAACCTTGGGATGCGTCTCCAAGAACTCGGCGATGCGCAGGCCGCTTTCCGAATGACGCGCCATGCGGAGCGCCAGGGTCTTGACGCCCAGCAGGGTCAGCCAGCAGTCGGTGGGGCTGGGCACCGCGCCGACCGTCTTCTGGAAGTAGTGCATCTGCTCGGCCATCTCGTCGTCGTCCGTGATGGCGATGCCGCCGATGAGCTGGTTGTGCCCGCTGAGGTACTTCGTGGTGCTGTGCACGACCATGTCGGCGCCGAGCTCCAGGGGCCGCAGCAGCGCGGGCGTGGCAAAGGTGGAGTCCACGACGAGCGGGACGCCGCGGTCCTTGGCGATCTCGGCCATCGCCTCGATGTCGGTCACCTTGAGCAGGGGGTTGGTGGGCGTCTCTACCCAGAGCATCTTCGTCTCGGGACGCATGGCCTTGCGCACGAGCTCAGGGCTGGAGGTATCGACGTAGGTGAACGCTAGCCCGAAGCGTCGCAGGACCTGGTCGAACAGCCGGGTGACGCCGCCGTAGACGTCGTCCGAGCTGACCACGTGGTCGCCCGCATTCAAGAGCCTCATCACCGAGTCCACCGCGGCCATACCCGAGGCGAAGCAGGCCCCGTGCTTGCCGCCCTCGATCGCAGCGAGGTTTTCCTCCAGCTGCTTCCGCGTGGGGTTGGCCGAGCGGGTGTAGTCAAAGCCCTTGTCGACCCCGACCTCGGGAAGAACGTAGGTAGAGGTCTGGTAGACGGGGGGCACGATCGCCCCGGTAGTCGGGTCGGGCTCGATGGCCGCCCGTACGACTTTGGTGTCGAACTTCATGCTTGCTACTCCAGGCGTTGTCGGTCCGCGGGACGGCTCAATCCAAAAAGCCCTGCTCGCGCATCCACGAATCGAGCAGGTGCTTGGTCATGTAGTTGCGAATGGAGTCGGGCAGGATGCACAGGCAGTTCTGACCGGCCTCGAGGTCTTTTGCGACCTCTAGCGCGGCCCAGACCACCGAGCCCGACGAGCCGCCCACCAGCAGTCCCTCCTCGCGAATCAGGCGCCTGGCCATGAGGAAGGACTCGCGATCGGCGGTCTTGACGTAGTGGTCGACGAGCTCGTTGTCGAGCACCTCGGGGAAGAAGTCGTAGCCGATGCCCTCGACCATGTACGGGTAGATCTCGTTGCCGCCGCCGAGGATCGAGCCGTAGGGATCGACCCCGACGATCCGAACGTCGGGGATCTCCTCCTTGAGCCGACGAGCCACCCCGGTCACGGTGCCGCCCGTGCCCACGCCGATCACCACCATCGCCAGATCGGTGCCGAAGTCGGCGAGGATCTCCTCGGCCGTGCCGCGGTAGTGGGCCTCGGGGTTATCCGGGTTGCTGTACTGGTCGGGGATCACGGCGCCCGGGATCTCCTCGCGCAGCCGCGCGGCCACGCCGATGTGGCTCTCGGGCGCGTCCCAGGCCGCCTCGGTGGGCGTG
>CAYTYV010000493.1:0-4860 GCA_964441055.1 uncultured Polyangiaceae bacterium
CGGATCGCCCAGCATCTCCAGCGCCAGCGCGTTCATCTTGGGGCTGGTCACCTCTACGTCGGTGGTGTTGTTGAACTCGATGTCGGGCGTGATGCGCCAGACGTCGAATCCCTGGCGCAGGTTCTTGCCGCGGTCGTAGTACTTGTGCGAGTGACCGGCCATGGTGCGGATGTCGGCCTGCTGCAGCAGCTCGGTGAAGAACAGGTTGGCGTCCGAGTAGGCCTCGAAGAACGAGCCCGAGCGGTAGAGGCTCGAGGGGTAGCGGCTGGTGAGCAGCGCACCGATGGCCTTGGCGGTGTAGCTCGCGACCGCGTACGCGCGGTTGTAGATGACGCCCTGCTCGGCGAGCTTGGTCAAATGGGGGGCGTTGTCCCGCTCGTAGCCCTGCCACGGCGCGTGGTCGGCGCGGAAGGCATCCAGGGTGAGCAGGATGACGTTGAGCGGCTTGGGGGGCTCGGCCGGCTCGGTCGGGGCTGCTGCCGAGGCGGAGCCCGACGGCAGGGAAGTGGCCGTCGGCGACGCGGTGGAGGCGGCCGGAGTCGTTGTGGTGGGCCGCTCGGGAGCGGGCTTGTCGCAGCCCACGATCGCCACGGCGGCGCAGGCAACGAGCAGAGCAGGCAGAAGGACAACGGGCGAGAAGGCTCGGGGACAGTGCATTGCTACGAGCGAATAGCGCGCATGCTCGGAGCAGGCAACATGGGCAGGGCTCCGCTGGCGGGGTTCGGCAGGGTGGGCGAGGGGACCTCTGCCCCCTTCCCCCTGCTCCCACGGCTAGCCAGCGCCGTCTGGACGCGGCCTAGTCTACTTGGCCGGCTTGGACTTGGGCTTGGTCGCCTTGCTCGGCTCGGCAGCTTTCTTCTCGGGCTGGGCCTTCTTCTCGCCCTTGGAGCCCTTGCCCTTGCCCTTGTCGGACTTCTTGTCCTTGGGAGCGGCTTTCTTCGGCGATTCCTTGCCCTTGGGTGCCTTGCTTGATGCTCTCTCGAGGCCCCACAACAGCTTTCCGTGGATCCAGCCGCTGTCGCCGTCGACGTGCTCGACCTTCACCCACTCCTTGCGCCGGGCGACCACCTTGAAGACCGCGCCGCGCTCGGCTTGGTGGACGACCTCTCCCTTGAGGCTGGGCTTGGCGCGCAGGTTGGCCAGGTTGACCGTCACGACGGCCGTGTTGGTGTCGTCGAGCAGCCAGCCCGCGATCCAGGCTTCGTCGCCTTCGAAGTCCTTGACCTTGGCCCAGCCGTCCTTTTCCTCCAGCACGTCGACCGGGTAGTAGCGGTCCGCCACGAAGATCACATCGTGCTTGGTGGAGGGGCCTTCGCGGAAGTTTGCCACGTCCACGCGAACGCTGCGCACCTTGGCCCACGCGAAAGACGGCACGACCAAGAGCGCGCTGGCCGCGAGCACGGCGGCCGTGGCGGCGTGCGCTAGCCTGCCTTGGAAACCGATGAGTAGCCGATGGAGCACCATGCGATCTGGATGCCAAGGGGACGGGCGAGGGGCCAAGTTTTGCGGGCGCTCCGATCGTGCTTTGCCCGCATCGGATGCGGCATCGGCAGCCACCAGCGTATGGGCGTCTTGGCGGATGGGCCTCATGATCTCCCTCCAGCCCCTTTGGGCACTTCGCGTTGGGTTCTACGGGTTCATGGGTCAGGGCTCAGCCGAAGCGTCGGTCGCCAAGGCCCACATCGATCGGTAGGGCTTTTTCGCCTGGCGCGCTTTGAAGTGGGCCACGGGCTGAAGAAGCGTGGTGGTGCGGTGCCCGGGCATTTGCCGAGGATGCGATCGGCCCTGGTCGAGGTAGCAGCGGATGAACAGGCTGCGGTCGTCGATGGGCAGGGCGTCCACGTTGCGCACCCACTTCCACCACAGGCCGTCCTGGAGCAGGTACTGCTCGACGTTCGAGACGTAGAAGGCCGAGACCGTGCGCCGCTCGGCGCGCAGGTAGCGGGCGATTCCGGCTAGCGCCCGATCGCCTGCGAAGTTGCCCACCACGGGCACGATGCGGTGCTCGCGCTCGAGGCGCTGGACGAAGCGGAAGTCCCGTTCGCGCGCCAAAAAGCCGCGTTGCAGGCCAGCCGGATCGGCTTGTGCGAGCAGCTCGCCCAGGCTCGGGTACTTGCGCCAGGACTGCTCCTTGAGCTTGAAGCGGATGCCCAGCTGCTCGCGGAAGAAGGCGCGGTGGATCCGCTTCAGCGTGCGCTCGTCGCGAGCGCTTAGCGCGATGCCGTAGCCGTGCTCGATGCGCTCGCGCAGCTCGGCGTGGATCGCCCCGAAGCGCTCGGCGCTGGGCTCGAGCCGCTCGGCGTGGGCCATGACCTCTGCGACGGTAGCCTCTGGCGCAAGGGGCGCGGCCTCGTCGTAGGGACGCCCCAACAGCAGCGTCAGAAACTCGGCGCGCGTTCGGGCCTGCTCGAAGACCGCCTTGTAGAGCAGGTGCAGGATGAGATTGTCGCGCTGGATGTCGACGATGAAGGCCTCGGCAGGGCGGCTGAGCGCGATGTAGGTGAAGTTCTGCTCGGGCCCCACGCCGAGGTAGACGCCGCCCGTGGGGGCTTTGTCCTCGAGCTCGCTCGCCACCTGCAGGTACGACGTCTCGTTCGAGATCTGGTTGTCCGAGAAGAAATCCCGATCGGGCTCGGATAGCTCGCTCAGAAGCTGGCGGAACTGCTCGATGCTGCGCGGGGGCGCGGAGGCCGGCTCGGGCTCGGGGGGCTGCGCATCTTTGAGCGCCTCGGAGGAGGCGTCTGCGCGGGTCGCGATCGCGCTCGTCGCTGCTCTCGGGCGGGCCGGGGCGGTTGAGGCGCCGCGCTCGCGCTCGGGCTGCTCATGCGGGCCAGGGCAAGCGACGAGCAGCGCTGCCAGGACGAGCAAGAAGGGGACGAGGCGGGTCACGTGGTATCCAAACGCGTCGGTCTCTAGCGCCATTCCCATGCCGTCACGAGCGGCGCCGTCGGCCCGAGCGCTGCTGCGGCCGCCGCGATGCCCCCCTAGGCCGGCCGCGTCGGTGCCGCGGCCCGCGAGCGTCCGCCGTCGGTGTGGTCGAATCCTGCAGCTCGCCGTGCTCTTGTCGCAAGGCTTGCAGCTCGTCGCGCAGCCGGGCCGCCTTTTCGAACTCCAGATCCTCGGCCGCGCGGAACATCTCCTGCCGCAGGCTCTCCATCAGCTCGAGCGGGTCGGCCGCCTCGCCCTCGGCCTCGGCGGCCTTGCGCTGCAGGGCCTTGCCCACGGCGTAGTAGTCGCGGTTGCCCGACGTCGGCGACATGGCGCGAATGGCCTTGTGGATCGTCTGCGGCGTGATGCCGTGCTCGGCGTTGTAGGCGAGCTGGAGCTCGCGGCGCCGACCCGTCTCGCCCATGGCCCGCTCCATGGCATCGGTCACCTTGTCGGCGAACAGCACGACCTTGCCGCGGACGTTGCGCGCCGCCCGCCCGGCCGTCTGGATCAAGCTGCGGCCACTGCGCAAAAAGCCCTCCTTGTCGGCGTCCAGGATGGCCACCAGCGAGACCTCGGGCAAGTCCAGCCCCTCGCGTAGCAGGTTGATGCCCACCAGCACGTCGAACTCGCCCTGGCGCAGCTCGCGCAGGATCTCGACCCGCTCGAGGGTGTCGATGTCCGAGTGCAGGTAGCGCACCCGGACGCCCAGCTCGGCGTAGTACTCGGTCAAGTCCTCGGCCATGCGCTTGGTCAGGGTGGTGACTAGCACGCGCTCGCCGCGCTCGGCCCGCTCGCGGATGATGCCCAGAAGCTCGTCGACCTGGCCCTCGACCGGGCGCACATCCATCTCGGGATCGACCAGACCCGTCGGCCGAATGACCTGCTCGACCACCACGCCTTGGGTCTGCTCGAGCTCGTAGTCGCCCGGAGTCGCGCTGACGAAGACGACGCGGTGGAAGTGCTGGCGGAGCTCCTCGAACTTGAGCGGCCTATTGTCGAGCGCGCTCGGCAGCCTGAAGCCGTGCTCGACCAGGGTGAGCTTGCGCGAGCGGTCGCCGCGGTACATCGCTCCTAGCTGGGGCACGGTCTGGTGCGACTCGTCGATGATGAGCAGGAAGTCCTCGGGAAAGTAGTCGACCAGGGTGGGCGGCGGATCGCCCGCTGCGCGCCCCGAGAGGTGTCGCGAGTAGTTTTCGATGCCGTTGCAGTAGCCCATCTGCTCCAGCATCTCGAGGTCGTACATGGTGCGCTCTTCCAGGCGCTGCTTCTCGAGTAGGCGCTGCTGCTCGGCAAACAGCGCCAGGCGCTCGCGCAGCTCCTCGCGGATGGTCTTGACGGCCCGATCGAGCTGCTCGCGCTCGGCGACGTAGTGCGAGCCCGGGTAGACGGCGCAGCGGTCGAGCTCGCCGAGGACCTGGCCGCGCAGCGGATCGATCTCCCGGATGGCCTCGATCTCGTCGCCCCACAGCTCGACGCGAAGGGCCCTCTCTTCCTCGTAGGCCGGGAAGATCTCCACCACGTCGCCGCGCACCCTGAAGGTCCCGCGGTGGAAGTCGATGTCGTTGCGCTCGTACTGCACATCGACCAGTCGGCGCAAAAGCTCGTCGCGGCCGATCGCCTGACCGCGCTCCAGCCCTACCAGCAACCCGTGGTAGCTCTCGGCTGTGCCCATGCCGTAGATGCAGCTCACCGAGGCCACGATGATGACGTCGTCCCGCGTGAGCAGCGCGTGCGTGGCCGCGTGCCGCATGCGGTCGATGGCATCGTTGATGATGGCGTCCTTCTCGATGTAGGTGTCGGTGGTCGGTAGATAGGCCTCGGGCTGGTAGTAGTCGTAGTAGCTGACGAAGTACTGGGCGGCGCTTTGGGGAAACAGCTCGCGCATCTCGGCGTAGAGCTGCGCCGCCAGGGTCTTGTTGGGCGCGAGGA
>CAYTYV010000494.1:0-4815 GCA_964441055.1 uncultured Polyangiaceae bacterium
TTGTGCTCCCGCTTTATGTATAAGGTGTTCCTTCGGATCACCGATCACGGCTGGGGCTCGGCCACGGGGATCCGCTACTGGACGGCACTGATGAGCCCAGACCTCGCCGAGATCTACGCCCTCGACTTCTGCGACTTCGGCTACGGCGTGGCCCAAGGACCGATCGGAGAGTCGCCACCAAGCGGCCAGCTCGGATGGGCCTCAGCCGAGCTTGCCGAATCCGAGGAGCGTTCCCTCGGTCCCTTGTTGCGGTACCTTCCATCGCAACCAGCGAGTCGCGAGCCCCATCGCAGCTTCTTCCAGCCGAGCGAAAGCCCCTGGGCGGCGGCGCGCTGAAGGGCGCCACGTACCCGCCAGGCCGCACGTGGAGTGAGAATCCGCGCTGAAAGTGTGTCAATTTCTGGATTGGATCCCGAAATTGACACACCGCCAACCAAGTGCTAGAAATCAAACGTGATTCGCCGAACGCTTGAGGCGCATCTGCGACGCCTGGCCGGGCCGTTTCCGGTCGTCTTCCTCACTGGACCGCGACAGTCAGGCAAGACCACTCTGGTCCGCGCGACGTTTCCGGACTTCGCCTACGTATCGCTCGAAGATCTGCAGACACGCGCGGAAGCGATCGAGGATCCTCGGGGCTTTCTGGCGCGGCTCGAGGGAATGCACGGCATCGTGGTCGACGAGGCGCAGCGGGCGCCTGACCTCTTCTCCTACCTGCAGGGCTTCGTGGACGACGCTCGCGCTGGCCCGGTGGTCCTGACCGGCTCTCAGCACTTCCTGCTCTCGGACAAGATCAACCAGTCCCTCGCCGGTCGGGCGGCCATCCTCGAGCTGCTCCCGCTGTCCTACGGCGAACTCGTGGGACGCGAGCCGACTGCGCTCCACGACATCGTGGCGCGACGCCCTCCGCCCGGGACGCGCGTGCCCACGCACGGGCTGGACGAGATCCTCGTCAGCGGCCTCTATCCGCGCCTCCACGATCGCCAGCTCGACCCTAGCGTGTGGCTAGATGCTTACCTGCGGACCTACGTCGAGCGCGACGTCCGTACCCTGACCAACGTGGGCGACCTCGACGCCTTCGCGCGCTTCGTGCAGCTCTGTGCTGGACGCAGCGGGCGGCTCCTGAACATGTCCGCGCTCGGCGCCGACGCTGGCGTGGATCAGACCACCGCGAAGCGTTGGATTTCCATCTTGCGAGCCAGCTACATCGTCGACCTACTCCAGCCCCACCAGCGAAACTTCCGCAAGCGCATCGTCAAGACGCCCAAGCTCTACTTCCACGACACGGGGCTCTTGTGCCACCTGCTCGGCGTGACCCGCGCCGCCGAGCTTCGCCACCACCCCTTGCGCGGTCCGATCTTCGAGACCTTTGTCGTCTCCGAGCTCCGCAAGGTTTTCCTCCACCAAGGCGAGAGGCCTCCACTGCGATTCTGGCGCGACGCGCGAGGTCGCGAGGTCGACGTGGTCATCGACCGCGGCGGCGCGCTCGTCCCATTCGAGATCAAGGCCGGCCAGACCGTCGCCGCCGACTTCTTCGGCGGGCTCGACTACTTCACGCAGCTCTCGGGCGCAGATGGCGGCGTGCTCGTCTACGGCGGCGACGACTCGTACCTGCGCCGCGGCCACCTCGTCTGCTCCTGGGCAGCGCTTGGTTGAATCGCCGGTTGGCCTACTCGACCTCGTAGGCGCCGACGTCGGGAGCCGGCCCTCGCAGCCGCGGCTGTCCCCGCCGATCGTGGGCTGGATACTGCTGACCGAGGCGGACGCCGCCGTTTCGGGCCGCGCTGCCCGCTTGCGGCTTCATGGACGCGTCGAGCTTGGGATCGACGATGCGGCCCGCGCCGTAGCCCAGCTTGCCGAACTGGGGGCTGCCGCCAGCAATGGTGATCCGATGGTTGCCATGCTCCAGCACGTTGCCGTTTTCGTTGTTCCAGAAGATGGATCCCCGCACCACGACCTCGGCTTTGGGATCGATCCAGAGCCCGCCCGAGGCGTTGAAGAAGATCGAGTTGATGATCTCCGCTTTGGACACGCCGCGGGTATCGTAGCCCAGGGTACCGAAGTAGCTGGTATCGCCGCGATAGTTGTGGAACCCGAACACGCTGTGCAGGATGCGGATCCGCCCCTCTTCGGTGACGAGAGCAGCGTCGGCGCCCGTATGATGGACCACCGTGTTGATCACATCGCCTCCCTGCCACAATTTGATGCCATTGCGCCCTACGTGGTGGACATGGCAGTTGTAGACGACCACGCGCTTTCCCTTGACGTCGATGCCGTCGGCTGCGGCGCCCGTGGTGGTCACGTTGACGAGCAAGAAGTTGTCGCCTGACTCGATGGCAAAAGCATCGGCGCCCGAGCCCGAGCCACCGCCGGACAGATCCACCGTGACGTTTTCCAGGCGCCAGTTGCGGCATGGTCCCTGGCCGCAGTGAAATCCGATGTTCGAGGCCTTGCTGACCCGCACGTTGAAGGCCAACAGCCCGTCGAGACGGCTGTCCATGGTGGCAATGCCCTCTTCGGATCCCTCCACGTGCAAATCCGCCAGCACGGTGCGCTGGACCGCGCCATCCCACACCACCCCTAGATTGCGAAAACCTCGCAGGTGGATACCGCGGACGACGACGTCGGAGGCTTTGACGATCAGCCCGGAATGCGCCTCGCCTCGGGGTCGGACGACCACCTTCTGACCGGGCCGCGCCATGAGCGTGACCGGTTTTCGGATGACGAGCCCAAGGTGGCCCGCGTCGGGATCTTGCTCGGCGTACTCGCCCCCGGAGACCACCACGACACCGCCCGGTTTGGCCGCGCGCAAGGCCGCAGCGATGCTGGTGTAATCACCTCCACTTCTGGCAACGCTGATGAACCCCCGCTGCGGGACCTTCCAGGGAGGAAGGTTGGGAAACTTCGCGTAGTCGAGCTGCACGAAGGTGGCCGCGGCGATCTCCTCGTTGGGTATCAGCTCGGTGGAGGTGCTGCCCGTGCCGAACGAGCTACTGTGGGGCGCGTCGCGGTGGGGGGTCGTCTTGCCCGCCTTTTCTCCGGCGATCTTATCGCAGCCGGCCGCACCCAGCGCCGCCACCACCGCAAGAGCTACTGCGCTCGCCAACCTGATCCACACAGCCATTCCGCGGTCCTCCTGTCCTTCCCCGCACAGCGCGGGAAAACGCCGTCAGCAACGGGCCGCCCCCGAGAGTAGCATCGACTGACCCAGGGGCCTCGCGAAGGTGGCCGGTCTGCCGTGCCACAACTCGGTTGTGGCCGATGTGACCCCCGCGTAGCATGCCCTCATGAGCTGGGCTCGAGACGGCGTTTTGGGCGCGGTGGGCGTGGCGCTAGCGCTATCCGCCTGTTCCGCCCGCAACGACGATGGCGAGGGCGCCGCAGGCGCGGGCGCGTCGGGCGCGGGGGTTTCCACTGGAAGCGCGGGCTTTGACGCGGGCAACGGCGAGGGAGGGATGGACGCGTGTGAGGCCATCGCCCAGGAGGCCCTGCCGGAGAGGAGAGACGCGGACATCATCTTCGCTATCGACACCTCGGCGAGCATGAGCGAGGAAAGCTGGTTCGTGCGGGAGAACATGAACGGCTTCTCGCAGCAGATCGTGGCAAGCGGCGTGGACGTGCGCGTGGTGATGCTGGCCAAGCGGCCCTTGCTACCCAACTGCACGGGGCCCTTCTGCCCACCGGGGATCTGTATCGACCAGCCGCTGGGCTCGGGGCAGTGCCCCTCGGACGACAACCCGCCTAACTATGTCCACCCGCTGAGCGAGGTGAGCAGCAACGACTCGCTGAGCGTCATCGTCGACAGCTATCCAGCCTACGAAGGCGTGCTGCGCGCCAACACCAATAAATACGTCGTAATCGTCACCGACGACAACGCCGTGTCCCCATACATTGCAGACGCCGCCGAGTTCGTGAACATCTTCACCGCGCTAAACCCCGCCAGCCTGGCTGGGGTGACCGTGCACGCCATCTACTGCTTCCACGACTCGGGGCCGTGCGCCCAAAAGGGCCAGGTGTACGAGGACCTGGTGAACCTCACTGGCGGCATCCATGGCGATCTGCAGCTCCAGGACTTCCAGCCGATCTTCGATGCCGTGGCCACCGAGGTCATCGTGGCCGCGGGCCTGCCCTGCGACTACACCATCCCCCCGCCTCCCCCAGGCGAGACCTTCGATCCCAACAAGGTCAACGTGGTCTACACCGACGGCGCGGGCGTCGAGCACGACATTCTCAAGGTCGAAAGCGCCGCGGCCTGCCATCCCCAAAACGGAGGTTGGTACTACGACGACAACGCCAACCCGAGCTCGATCCACCTGTGCCCAGCGAGCTGCGACCTGGTGTCGGTCGATGCGGCGGGCAAGATCGACATCCTGTTCGGCTGCGAGACCAAGGTCGCTCCTCCCACCTGAGCCCTGGCACGGCGTCCTGAGCCGGGCCAGCGCTTGACGGCCGCGGATCGCGCCCGCGCACGATGAGGCGACCGGTCGTCCGTCAACGCGGCCTGGCTGGCCAGGCCCCGCCCGTGCGATGATGCTGGCGATGCTCGCGACCGGATGTCCCAATTGCGGGGCGCCGACGCCGATCTCGCTGGCGTCGCCCCACTACATTCGCTGTAGCTCGTGCCGCTACCAGGGGCGCCCCGAGCCAGAAGCAGAGCAGCGCATCCTGGAAGCGGCCGCGGTGCTGCGAGCCAGCGACGCGCGCAATCGGCAGATCGCTGGGCTGCGGCGGCGGCTGGTGATGTCGGGCAAGCTCGTCACCGGCTGCATGACCGCGCTCATCATCGTGCTCACGCTGATCTTCGGTGTGCCCGTCCTG
>CAYTYV010000495.1:0-4814 GCA_964441055.1 uncultured Polyangiaceae bacterium
CGGCCACGATGGGCTTGGTCGACTGCGCGATCTGATCGATGACCTCGTGGGCCTTCTCGCACAGCTCGGCTCCGGCGAAGGCATCGCTCAGCGCGCGCAGCATCTCGAGGTCCATGCCCGAGATGAAGCCGTCCGGCTTGCCCGAGACCAGCATGGCCGCGCGGATGTCCGGGTTGCTCTCCACCTCGTCCACCACGCGGGCAAAGGCCTCGACAAAGCCCGGGCGCAGCGCGTTGACCCGCTCGCCCACCAAATCGTAGGTGATGATGGCCAGGCCGCGGGGCGTGACGCGCGTCGACATCGGGTCGGGCGCATGGTCGCCGAAGCGGCGGTCCCGGACCGTTGCGGTCATCATGACGCAGCCTCCAAGACCACTGCGGCACCGAGGCCTCCAGCGCCGCACAAGCTGAGCAGGGCGTGATGGCCGCCCCGCCTACGGAGCGCGCCGAGGCTGGACAGGATCATGCGGCCTCCGGTAGCTGCCGGGGGATGGCCCATGGCGATGGCCCCGCCGTGAATGTTGAGCCGATCGGGATCGACCTCGCCGAGCGGTTCGGTTCGGCCGAGCTGCTCGGTGGCGAAGCGCTTGGAGGCCATCGCCTGCAGATGGCAGAGCAGCTGGGCGGCGAAGGCCTCGTGCACCTCCACGAGATCCATGTCTGCTAGCTCGAGCCGGGCGCGCTCGAGTGCCTTGGCGACGGCGAAGACCGAGGCCATGAGCATCGGCCCGCCCGGGTCGACGGCGCTGTAGGCCCAGGAGCGGACGAAGCCGAGCGGCACGCAGCCGAGCGACCGCGCCTTGGACTCGCGCATGAGCAACAGCGCGCTGGCCCCATCGGCGAGCGCCGCGGAGTTTCCGGTCGTGATGGTGCCGTGATGGCGGTCGAAGGCAGGCGTCAGCCGAGCCAGTGCCTCGAGCGACGCGTCCTCCCACACCGCCTCGTCTCGGCAGACGGGCTGTTGGTACGGCGGGGGGATCACGGTCATCGCCTCCTGGGCACAGATCTCGCTGGCCCAAGCGCGCGAGGCCTTGGCGTGCGAGGCCTGGGCTGTGGCGTCCTGCTGCTCGCGGCTCAGGCCTGCGGCCTTGGCCATCTTCTCGGCGGTCTCGCCCAACAGCTCGCCCGTGGTGGGCTCGCGCAACAGCTCGGGTGCGCGCGGGAGCAGCTCGGCAGCGGGCAGCCACTCGAGCGCCTTCATGCGAGCCTTGAAGCTTCGGGCTTGCTGCGCCTTGCTCAGCGCCTCGCCCAGCGCGGGCGCGATCTCGCGCGGCACATTGGACAGGCTATCGGCGCCACAGGCGATGGCCACGTCGTGGCGACGGGCGCGGATCTGCTCGATGGCGCTGGTCATGGCGACGATGAACGTGGTGCAGGCGCGCGAGACGCTGAAGGCCTCGGTGGTGGAGGGCAGCGCCGCGCCGAGCACCAGCTCGCGAGCGATGCTCAGTCCGCCCAGCGTTGGCAAGACCTGGCCGTGGACGCACAGGGTGATCTGCCGCGGGTCGATCTCGACGCGCTGGACTAGCTCCTTGACGACCTCCACGCCGAGCTCGACTCCGCGCAGGGCAGCGAGCGCTCCAGCCGAGCAGGCAAAGGGCGTGCGCAGCCCGGCGACGATGGCCACGCGGTCGCCGTCCGTCGCGGCGTCGATCTCGGTTTCGTCGTCCGCGGTCATGGGGCTCTCCAACGCCAGCATCCACGGTGCCGCGCGGACCCCGCCCGCGGAGCCAGGCGAGCTGCCCGTACCGCGAGTCAACGGTAACGGTCACGGCACACGCCCCTCCCCATGCCTTTTTGCTAGATGATCTTTGGTATACGGGGCGTAACGCGACGTGTCAATTCGGCAAGGGGCGCGCTTTGGGGCATTGCGCTATGATGCCGCCAGCTAGCCATGTCGTCCCGACCCGCCTCTATCGCCGAACCGCCGCGCGCGGCGCTCAGCCCGAGGCGGCCGAGCGCCCTCCTAGCCGGCTGCCTGCTGCTCGCCCTCGGAGCGGGGGGCTGCTCTGAAGGCGCCGAGCAGGCGCCCGAGCCCGCGCGCACCCATCCGACCGTGCTGGTGCGGGCCGACCGCAAGGCCGCGATCCTCGAGCAACTGGAGCGCGAGCCCTACGCCACCATCCTGGAGGCCATCCGCACGCGCGCCGCCGAGGACTACCAGAGCCCCGACCCCGAGGTATGGGACCACTCGCGCATCGGTCACAACAACGTCACGGCCCAGGCCAACGCGCTGCTCGGCTGGCTGCTCGACGACCAGGCCGCAGCCGAAAAGGCGCGCGAGCTCCTGCTGCAGATGCCCACCGACTTCGACTCCAACGAGACGTGGGACGTGAACATCCGCATGCCCGCCGTGCTCGGGGCCTACTCGTGCGCGTGGGACCTGCTGCGGGCCACGCCCTGGCTGTCCGAGGCCGAGGCCGCCGAGGCTGCCTCGCGCATTACGACGGTCACCGATGCCTTCTTCACCCAGTACCTGGACAACGAGGCCATCCGCTACCTGGTGCTGGGGGCCAGCCAGAACAACCACCCGATTCGCACGGCCGTCGCCGTCGGGATGGTGGGCCTGACCTTTCCCGAGCATCCGCGCGCGGGCGAATGGCTCGATTGGGCGGTGAGCGAGCTCGACTACCTGTTCGGCCCCGACGGCCGTTACATCCAGCCCGACGGCGGCGTGAGCGAAGGGCCCTTCTATTACGACTTCGCCTTTGGCGCGGCCGTGGCCTTTTTCATCGCCATGGAAAACGCCGTCGAGCCCACCCGCGAGTTTCACCGCGATTGCCGCAATCGGCAGCCGATCGATCCGTGGTTGGTCGACGATTGCGTCGACGGAGAGCGCTTCACCTTCGATAACCCGCTCTACCGCGAGTCGCTGCACGCCACGGTCGATTGGTCTATCAACCTGCGGCTGCCGAGCGGCTGGCGCGCGCCGCTAGCCGATGGCGCCTTCGTGGCGCTCAATGGTGGGGCGCTGCTCACTGGTTTCGGCGGCGCGGGCCACCCCCGCTGGGATTGGGAGCAGGTCGACCAGGGCTCGCTGCCCATGACCCGTGGCTACGATCTCAGGCCGTACCACCTGATCTACTTCGACGATGCCGTGGCGGCCGAGCCGCCGCCGTGGCGCAATGGATTTTTCGCCGATGCTGGCAACGCCGTCTTTCGCTCGGGCTGGGACGCCGATGCCCGCTGGCTGCTGCTCGTGGCCGAGCACAGCGCGGCCCGCAAGACGCTGCACGATCACGTCGACGGCACCTCGTTTACGCTGGCGGCCTACGGCGACTACCTGCTGGTGGATCCGGGCTACTACAAGCCGGACGAGCTCGACAACGCGGTGACCGCCCACAGCGACAGTCACAACACCATTCGCATCGACGGCGAGGGCGCCCCAGACAAGGGCATTCTGACCGAGTTCGGCGACGCCGACGCCTTCCTCGAAAACACCATCGACGGCCTCGATCTCGCCTATGCCGAGGCCCATCAGAGCTATCAGCAGACCGATATCGAGCGCTCGGTGGTCTTCGTGCGGCAGCGCTACTTCGTGGTCGCCGATCGGCTGAGCACCGACGCCGCGTCCGCCCGCCCGCACGCCTGGCGGCTGGGCGGTTGGGCCGGCTATGACACGGGCGGCACCTTCGAGGTGTGGGATTGCCTGGGAGAGAACCGCTGCGGGGCCCACTGGGCGCGGGATAGCGGCGGGGTGGAGGTTCACCTCGGCTCGACCGCCGCGGGGCTCGGCGTGGTCGAGCCGCCCTATGTGCCGCTCGCCGCACCGCATGTGGGCGCCTTCGACGACGAGCGAAACGTGCAGGACCACGGCGTCATCGACGGCGTGGTCGAGGCGCTAGCGCCTGGCTATCTGGCGGTATTGGCGCCCTATCGGGTGGGCTCATCGAGCGGCGAGCCGGACGGTCCCTTGACCGTTAGCGAGATCGAGGCGGGCGCCGACGCAGTCGCCTGGCTGGTCGAGGGCACGGGCGGCGCAGAGGTGGCCTGGCTGCGCAAGCCCACGGCAGACTCCTCCCTGGCGTTGCCGGGCGGCGGCGAGCTCGTCACCGACGCCGAGCTTTGCGTGGTCGACCTGGCGGGCGCCTTTGGGCTCATCGCTCGCGGCAGCTCGGCCGAGCTCGACGGGGTCTCGGTAGTGGCTGGCGACGCACAACAGAGCGCGGTGATCGACGAATGAGAATCTGTGCCGATAGTCCGAAGATGGGCGTTTTCGCCGCGGCCCTCGCGGCCGCGCTTTTCGGCTGCGCGGACGCCGACGAGCCGCCCGCGCCTCCCGCCGTGCCCTGCACGCCAGCCAGCCCCTCGGTGAATGACCCATTTGCCGCCGAGCGCGATCCCGACTCGGAGAACGTGGCCCTGGCCGAGGCCATTGCCCAGCGCTACATGGCCGAGCACGAGGCCGAGGCGCACGCCTGGGACTGGGGCGAGGCCACGCTCATGCTGAGCATGGTGGATCTGTACCGCGTGACGGCCAAGACCGCCTATCGCAACTACTACGGGCGCTGGATCGACCATTACATGCCGACGGCATACCGCGGGCTCATCACGAGGAGCGATAGCTGTCCGCCCGCGCTATCGGCGCTGGCGCTCTACCAGGAGACCTGCGAGCCAGCCTACCGCACGGTGGTGACCGATGTGCTTCACTACCTGTACGCCGAGGCGGCGCGGACCGACGAAGGCGGCATCAGCCACATGGGCACCTCGCCCCTGTTCGAGCCCACGCTATGGGTGGACTCGCTGTTCATGTTCGGCAATGTACTCTCGCGCCTGGGCTTCGTCCTGGCTCAGGCGCTCTGCGAGTTCCAGAGC
>CAYTYV010000496.1:0-4813 GCA_964441055.1 uncultured Polyangiaceae bacterium
GCCGTGCCAAAGCGCGCTGGAGCGTCGTTCAGCGCCTCTTCCAGCTCGGGGCCGAGAATGCCCGGCTCCACGGTGACGGTCTGGTTGACCGGGCTAAGCTCCAGGATGCGCTTCATGTGGCGGCGTAGGTCCAGCGAGATGCCGCCTCGCATGCACTCGGTGCCGCGCGTTACCGAGGTGCCGCCACCCAAGGGGGTCAGCGCGATGCGCTCGGCCTGGCACAGCTCCACCACCTGGCGTACCTCGTCCTTGGAGCGTGGGCACACGACCGCATCCGGAAGGTTCTCGCAGGCCTGCTGGCGCAGGCGCATGAGATCCAGCATGGTCTTGCCGTAGGCTGCCCGCAGGCGCGAAAAATCGTCGCGGAGCACGTTGTCGGCGCCCACGATGCGCTCGAGGGCGGCCGCGTGCTCGGCCGACAGCCGGCTCGGGGCATCGAGCGTCACGGGCCCTTCGCCGAGCTCGAGCGGCTTCTGGAAGTCGTCGTCGCCAAGGCCCAGCCGCTCCTTCAAGAGCGCGTAGAGCTGCCGATTGGGATGCTTGAAGACGTCGGGCGCGCCCCACTTGAAGATGGCGCGATAGGATCGCGGCGGCGGAGGCCGGTCGACCCAGTCCGGATGAAAGCCCTTTCCGCGGCCGCTCACGACGGCACCTCGGCCGTCAGCACGCAGCCCGGGTTGACCAGCCGATAGGCAATGACCCGCGGCCGTACTTGCGCCTTGTTCATGGGCCACTCTTAGCCCGAATCGGCCACTGCGTCGCGGCCCCTTTGCCCGGGGGCGGAACGTGCTACACGTGGCCGTGGGCAGCATGCGGCCGGCGGCGGCGGCGAGCCCGCCACAGCGAGGGCAAGACCGCCAGCGCGCTCGCCAGAAGACCGTAGGTCGCGGTGACGCCCGGGTTGCGCAGCCCGAGCTGCACGGCCGAGGTGTCGAACAGCAGCGACAGCGGACCCCAGCCGCCCGCCCGAGCCACCAGATCCACCCCGCGCGCCGCCGCCCAAGCGCCCAGGCCATAGAGGCCGAAGTGCACGATCAGCCCCGTCAGGGCCGCCGCCAGGGCGGCGCGTGACGAAAGCCCCCGAAACAGGATCCCGAACAGGATGGGCACGGTGGCGGCCACGATGATGCCGTAGACGCCGACCTGGCCGAAGATGCCCAGAAGCCGCGGCGGGTCCACCGCGATCGCAAAGGCGGCGATGCCCATGAGCACCAGGATCACCTGGCTTGCCCGATGGGCCAGGCGTCCGCGCTCGCGCTCGCTCTTATTGGCCAGGAGGTTTTCGCGGGTCAGGTTCAAGAACAGGTCGTTGGCGGCGATGCTCGAGAGCGCCACCAAAATGCCGTCCAGCGTGCTCATGCCCGCGGCGAGCAGCGCCACCGTGATGATCGACAGCAGCACGGGACCGAAGGAGTGCGCCAGATAGGCTGCCATCACCTGGTCCTGCCGAAAGGTCCCGGTCGCTCGATCGATCAGGGCCTCGGGCGGCAGCTCGACCAGGTGGGCGTAGAGCCCCACGAGTAGCAACGCGGAAAACACCAGCGAGACGCCCACGGCCACGGCCAGGTACTGGCGCACGGCCTTGTCGGTCTTGACGTACAGCGCCTTGGTCATGATGTGGGGCTGGCAGACCAGGGCGAAGCCGACGATGAAGCCGCTTGCGTAGACCGTGAAGAAGCTGCTGTACAGGTCGCTCTCGGGGTTGACCAGCATGGTCAGGTGCGGGTCTTTTGCCGCCAGTCGATCGAAGAAGGCCCCGTCGGTGAGCAGGTGCACGCCGCTCGCCACGATGAGCAGCGAGACCCCCACCATGATCACCCCCTGCAAGGTGTTGGTGTAGGCGTGCGCGTAGGTGCCCCCGATGAAGATGTAGCTGAACACGAAGCCGATGATCAGCACCAGGCTCTCGACGTTGCCCAGCCCCAGCGTCTGCTGCATCACGATGGACAGCCCGCCCACGATCAGCACCACGAAGCTCAGGCTCAAGAGGTTGACCGCCGCGAAGAACACCGCCAGGGCGCGCGAGCCGTAGCGCTGCCCCACCCACTGCGGCAAGGTGATGGCCTGGGTCTTCGCGCCGATGCGGCGAAAGCCCGTGCTCATGACCAAGAGCCCGCAGATGACCCCCAGGCCCGCTGCCACGCCCAGGTGCATCAGCGCCGAGAGCCCGTGGACGTAGACGAAGCCGGGGTTGATGACGAAGGTGGCCGTGGATGCGACCGAGGCGGCCAGCGTGACGCCGACGATCGCCGGGTGCATGTCGCCCTTGCCCACCGCAAAGGCGCGAATGCCCTGCGTCTTCTTGTGCCCTAGCCAAGCGAGGTAGCTCGTGCCAGCGAGGTAGAGAAGGAACAGCGCCCACACCAGGGGACGCTCGGCGATCAGCCCTAGGTAGCGCATATCGGGATGGTGGGCTCGGGGCGGCAAGACTCGGCGGCGACGGCGGAGCCAGCCAAGGCCCGCTCGGGACGGCTGGGCAGCCGCCATCGCCTCCCTGAAACGCTAGAAGAGCGCGGCATCGCTCAAAGGCTAGCCGAGGTCGCGCCCGCCGTCTGCTTGACCGCCTCCAGCCACTGCTTGCGCCAGGTCGTGGACATCTGCTCGAGCTGACCAGCGGTCTCCTTGGTGAGCCGGGCCGCCTCGTCGACCATCTCGCCCGACCGCTCGACCGCCTGGCTCTGCAGCTTGCCCACCTGCTCGCAGGCCGCCTCGACGTGGCTGAGCTGCTGCGCGCCCAGCTTGTTCCAGGTGTCGACGAGATTTTGCGTTTGCGAAAAAGCTGAGAACATCGTGGAATCCTCCTGTTGACCAATATTCAATGTGTTATGCGCGTCAACAGGGGAAAAGCTAAGGTGCAAGGCGCGCTGTGTCAAGCCAAAAATGTTGCAGTGCAACAAAATCGCGATCAGCGCTTGCCAACGGCCCGCTTGAGCTCCTCGATCTCCCGTCGCAGCGCGGCGAGCTCGTCCCGCTCGGACGAGCGGGGCTTTTCGGCCTCTGGCGGCGGCGCGGGCGGAGCGGGCTCGGGCTCGGCGGCCCCCCCTCCCCATCCCCAAAACGGCCCCCCCATCGGCTCCCGCATCGGCCCCCCCATCGGCCCCCCCATCATCAGGCGCACTAGAGCGTTGCTGGCCGCAAACGGCATGGTGGACATGGGGAAGTAGGGCGAGATGGCCTGGGCGCCGCGCTGGGCCTGCAGGTAGAGATCGAGCGCAGAAGACACATATTTTCCGAGGAATTCTGCCAAGGCGTCATCGTGAAGCCGAATCAGCTGGGCGAGCAAAGTGGCGGGCAAGAGCTTGGCCGCCCCGCGGCTGTCCATGACGATCTGCGTCAGGGTGACCTGGGTCAGGTCCTCGCCGCTCTTGGCGTCGACCACCTGCACCTCCGTCCCCTGTCGGATGATGTCGGCCAGCTCCTCCAGGGTCACGTAGCGGCTCTCGCCCGTGTGGTAGAGCCGACGGTTGCTGTACTTCTTGATGAGGGTCATGACGAGGCGCCTCGCTGCGGTGCAATATGAACTAGGGCATTTCTCTTCGCATAGCACAGCAAAACGCTGAAAAACAGCGGATATCGTGTTTGCGTTGCACCATCGACGCCCCTTGGGCCGCCGCGGTCCCCTGGCATCCGAGCGGGCGGCCAGACGATGGTTGGCGTCCTGCTGCACGACGCGCTATGTCCGGCCGCCATGTTTCCGTCTCCGAAGCGCTTCGTGCCCTTGTGGTCAGTGGCGGGGCTGTGCTGCGCGCTCACCGCGGCCGGTTCCGAGTCGAACGGTGAGCACGGCGCTGCCGAAGGCCATCACGCTGAAGGCCACCACTCCGAGGGCCATCACTCCGACGACCATCATGCCGATGGCCACCACGCCGAGAGCCACCGCGCGGTGGTCGGCATCAAGGGGGGATACGTGGCCGAGTTCGAGGGCGAGTCCGTCCACCATTTCGGCGGCGCTGGCCCCTTCATCGAGCTGGTGGTCATCCCCCACTGGCTGGAGGTCGAGCTCGGCGTACGGGCCATCACCGATGGTCACGCCCTGTCCTTTCCCACGGATCTGCTGCTGAAGCTGCCCTTCCACCTCTCCGATGTGGTCCATCCCTTTGTAGGGCTGGGACCGACCATGGTGGCCAGCCATCACGAGGAGGTCAGCGTGCACTTCGGCGGCGTGCTGGTCGCGGGCTCGTACTTCTGGCTCACCCCGTACGGAGGCCCGCTGGCCGAGGCGAGCTACGGCATGGTGGACCACCACGGCCTGATCCACGAGATCGCGCTAAACGTCGGCTGGGCCATGCGCTGGTGGTGACCTAGAGGCCCGCCTCGTGCGCGGCTCGGCCTGCGGACGGTCGGGCCGCACCACGCCGCGGTGCGGATGTGGCATAGTCGGGCACAGCGACGCGCCCAGAGACCATGGATCCGCTCGTCTACCAGTACGTCGTGGGGGGAGCCGTCTTCGCAGCCGGGCTCATCTACGCCTGGCGCGGGGGCTACGTCGGACCCTCCGGCCGCGGGCTGCGCAACCTGATCATCCTCTGCGGCGGCTTTTTCGCGTTCTTCGCGGTGCAGGCCTGGCTGCAGTACGCGCCCATGGCCGAGGCCGAGGCGGTCCCCTTCCACGGCGAGCGCCGCGAGGGCGGCATCATCGGCACGGGCCTCGATTACGGGATCATGGTCGCCTACTTCGCGGCCATGCTGGCCATCGGCACCTGGTTCGGGCGCAACCAGGCCTCGACCAAGGACTTCTTCTTCGGCGGCCAGCGCTTCGCCTGGTGGCTCATCTCCTTTAGCCTGATCGCCACCACCGTCGGCTCCTACAGCT
>CAYTYV010000497.1:0-4789 GCA_964441055.1 uncultured Polyangiaceae bacterium
CAGTCGGCCATGACCTGGATGAGGTTGGTGCTCTCCTCGTCGGGCAGATCGGTGGCCAGGGCGTAGCCCACGCCGTTGCGCTCGGAGGCGGCCACCGAGTAGCCGCTCATCCGCCCCGAGTACACCGTCACGTCGCGGGGCTTGATGTAGCGCCGCTGGAGCTTGACCTGTCGGGTGCGCATCGGCACTCGCCTAGGATCGAAGACGTAGAGCGTGACCCGATGGCGGTCCCGCACCGTGTAGCGCAGCATGGCAGCGCGCTTGTGCGGCTGTAGCTGATGGCGACGGGCACCCACGAAGCGCCCCCCCAGCACGCGGAGCTTCTCCGGCTTGGGCTCGGGCAGGCGCACGCCCACGTACGGCTCCAGGGACCGTACCTGATGCGGATCGGGCTCCTCGAGCGGCAAGGGCTGCTGGTGGTGGGCGACCAGGTCTTCGAGCAGCCCGTCCAGCGAGGACATGGTGGCCTGCATGGCCGTGGCCTTGGGGTTGGTCTTGGCCTGCTTGGCGATCTCCGGCTTGACGCTCTCGAGCCCGAAGGTGCCCGCCAGCACCATGACCGCCGCGGCCGCCGCGGCCAGGGGCAACAGGGTGCGCACCTTGAGCAGCTTGCTTCTGCTGCCGCGACCGCGGGCGAGCGCATGGGGTGCCGTGCTCGGCGGCGGCGCGTACGAGGCCTGGGCGGTCGTCCCGATCGCCACGGCGGGCCGATCGCTGGGGTGCTCGCTTTCGCGGACTCTGCGCTCCTCGGCGATGGTCTCGGTCACGCGCTCGCGCAGCGAGGACGGCGCTCGCATGCTGCACGACCGCTTGAGGCTCCGCTTGGTGGCCAGGGCCAGCGCCACCCGCTCGGTGCACTGCTCGCACCGCGACATGTGATCCTCGACCTCGAGGATGTGCACGGCGTCGAGCTCGTCGTCGACGTACGGCGTCAACCACCGCTCGAAGCGATCGCAGCCGCGGGGTCCGCCCTCTGCCGTCACCGCCTACCTCGCTTGCGGCTGCGATACTCGCCCAGGTCCACGGGTGTGGTGGTATCGCCCGAGGCGCGCTCGAGCGCGAGCCGCTGCTCCTCTTCCTCGGCCGACATGGGCGGGGCGATGCCGAGAGCGGCGGCGTGCTCGCGCAGCAGCGTCTTGAGCACTGCGCGCGCTCGGTGCAGCCGCGACATGACCGTGCCGACGGGGCAGTCCATCGCCTCGGCGATCTCCTTGTAAGACAGCCCTTCGATGTCCGACAGGACGATCGCCATGCGGAAGTGGTCGGGTAGCGAGGCCAGCGCCTGCTGGACCTCCGCCTCGACCAAGGGGGCCAGTGCCTGCCGCTCTGGCTCGCGCATGGCGCGCATGGTCTCCGCCCCGATCCACCGATCGGTCAGCGGCTCGGCGTCGGGACCTTCCAGCACGCCTCGCTCGAGCCCGCCGCGCCGCCGCGAATTGATGAAGGTGTTGGTCAGGATCCGCAGCAACCACGCCTTGAGGTTGGTGCCAGGGCGATACTGCTCGCGGGCCCGAATGGCTTTGACGATGGTGTCCTGCACCAGGTCCTCGGCGCCCGAGCCATCCTTGGTGAGCCGGAAGGCGACCCCGTAGAGCACGTCCAGATGCTCCAGCACTTCCTGCTCGAACGGCTCGAGCGGCGCGAGCTCGGACGGTTGCTCGGGGTTCATGAGTTTCAAGTAGGCCATCAACTCCTCAACAGCAAGCTAGCCCCCGGTATTCCTTAGCGTGACCCACGACGGCCCGCCGCGCGAGCCTAGGGATCGCAGCAGCCCGCTGCCGAGCGCCAGGGAGGGCAACAGATGATCAGGTCTCGTCGCCCCGAGCGCGCTCTGCCGCCCCGCCCGGCTCTTCGCCATCGCCCTGGCCCGCCCGATCGGTCGCCATGGCTTCCAACCGCTCGACGCGCTCGCTCAAGTCCTTGATCTGCGCGCGCAGCTCGCGAATGAGCCCCAGCCCTGGAACCAGCTCGCTGATGCGCTCGTCGAACGAGGCCTGCAGCTGGTCGATCGTCGCCCGCGAGCTCTCCACGAGATCGTGGAGCCGAGCCTTGGCCACGTTGCGGGCCCCGTCCTCGTCCCCCTTGTCCGACAGCTCGGTGGCTGCGGTGTCGCTGTCCATCGCCGCGACCGCAGGCTCGCCCACGACGGGCTCGGCCTCATCGTTGCCCTCGACCGCGAGCGGTGCGTCGCCCGCGCCTTCGATCTGCGCGGCGATCGCGGCCGCGGTGGCGGCATCGACCTCCTCGCCGAGCGCCTGCTCCTCGCCGAGCGCCTGCTCGTCGTCGACCCCGGTGATCAGCCGTCCGATGGGGCCGTCGCGGAGCTGCGTGAGAAAGCGCTCCCCGCGCTTCTGGATGAGCGTGCGGAGCGTCCCCAGAGGCACGCTCTGGCGCTTGGTCTTGAGCTCCTCGGAGATGACCAGGGCCAGGGTGACCTCGGTCTTGTCCTCCTTCGTCTTGTTGTCGACGATCTGGACGTGCTCGCCCTGCCGCACCAGCTCGCCGATCTGCTGCAGGGTGACGTAGCGACTGTCCTTGGTGTCGTACAGCTTGCGGTTGGAGTAGCGCTTGATGACGCGATGCTCGAGGGCATCGGTCAGCTCGATTGGTTGCTCAGTGGCCATGGTCCGCGCGGGGGGGGGCTGCTCAGTGCCGAGCCCGGCCGATGCACCCCGAGGCCCTAGGCTAGCAACGATCGCGCTCGGGAGCGACCGATGCGGCCTTGTCCCCGCCCGGCAACGGCCCCACAGTCTGGAGCCATGGCGGCGGTGGAGCTAGACGGCGTGTGGGCCAGCTACCCAGGCCAGGGAGAGGCGGCCGCCGCGCGCGCCGAGCCGCGGCTGCGCGAGGTCGACATCCAGCTCGAAGCGGGGCAGCTCTGCGCCCTGCTCGGCCCCAACGGAGCCGGGAAATCCACGCTGGTGCGCGTCATCGCTGGACTGCTCCCGCCCAGCCGCGGGCGGGTGCGGCTGTTCGGCACGGAGAGCGGACGGCTGAGCCGACGGCAGATCGCCCAGCGGGTGGCCGTCGTGCCCCAACGCGGCGAGGTGGGGCTGGGCTTTTCCGTCCGCCAGGTGGTGGGCATGGGCCGCGCAGCTCACCAGGGTGCCCTGTTGCGGGCCAGCCGCGCTGATGAGCGGGTGGTGGAGCAGACCCTGGAGCGCTGCGAGCTGGGCGCGCTCGCCGACCGATCCGTGTCCACCCTCTCGGGTGGCGAGCAGAAGCGCGTGCACATCGCCCGCGCCCTCGCCCAGCAGGCGCCCGTCCTGCTGCTGGACGAGGCGGCCGCACACCTCGACATTCGGCACTCCATCGCGCTCTATGAGCTCGTCCGCGCCGAGGTCAGCGAGCGCGGGCTGGCCTGCCTGGCGGTGATGCACGATCTCAGCGCCGCGGCCCAGCACGCCGATCGCGTGGTGCTGCTCAAGGCCGGCCGGGTGGTGGCCGACGGCTCGGTGGCGGAGGTGATGACCGCCACGACCCTGGGCGATGCCTTCGATGCCGACATCCGCGTGGGCCGCTGTGCGGATGCCGAATGCCGCTACTTCGTGCCCATTTCGTCGCGAATCTCGACCTAGCCGAGCCATCGATCTATAAGTCGGCGGCCATGCTCGACCGTCGTCCCCACCGTCCCTCGTCCGCCTCGACCCGAGGTCGGCAACCGCTTGTCGAGCTCCGCGGCCTACTCGTCGCGCTGCTCGTCGCCACCCTGGCGGGCCTGGGCTGTCAACGAGACGAAGCCGCCAATCTGATCGATGTGGTCGACGTCTTGCCGCGCCACATCGAGGTGGGCGATCGCATCGAGGTGCTGGGTACGAACATGCCCTCGGGGCACGTCAAGCGGGCCGAGGTCCGCTTCGTCGGGCAGCTCCGCCGCCCTGGGCAGTCGACCGCGCAGAGCCGCAAGCGCCACACCGTAGACGGCATCCCGGCCACGCCCGCGCCCGACAAGGCCACCTTCGTCTTCACCGAGGGGCTGCAGGCGCGGTTGTGCGGCGTGGGCGAGACGGCGCGGCACACGACCTTTGTCGGCGACGTCATCGTGGCCTTCGAGTCGGCGGGCGGCCAGGGCGAGGTCACGGGCACGGTGCGAGACATCACCCTGGACTTCCGCCCGCCGTCGACGCGACGCGTGGTGATGGCCGGGCGCATCGAGCAGGGAAAGCGCGCCCTCGGCGTGCTGGGGCTCACCATTGACGAGGAGCGGTCGCCGCTGTCGGGCGGGCTGCGGGTGGCCTCGGTGGACGCCGACAAGCCGGCCGCCAAGGAAGCGGGCATCCGCGAGGGCGATCTGATCGTCAGCTTTGCTGGCGTCTCGGTGATGTCCGTCGCCGACCTCATCCCCCCCAACGACGCCGAGCGCGTCTCGCTGGGCTACCGACGCGGCGACGACGCGCCCGTGCTGCGGCAGGTCTCGATGGCGGGGTTCCAGCCGAATGCCATCGGGGGCGGTGTCCTGGCGGCCATCATCCTGCTGGTGGTCGCCGCGCTCATCCTGATCTGCTTCATGGCGCCCGTGGCGGGCATCATCACCTGGGTGGAGCGGCGCGTGTCCGGACGCATGCAGTCGCGCATCGGACCCAATCGGGCGGGCCCCCAGGGCTTCTTCCAGTGGCTGGCCGACGGCCTCAAGTCCTTCATGAAGGAGGACATCATCCCCCGCGAGGTCGATGGGCCGCTGTTTCGGCTCGCGCCCTACCTGGTGTTCATCGGCGTCTCGGCCACCTTCGTGGTGATGCCCTTCGGCCAGTACCTCATCGCCTCGGACATCGACATCGGCATCCTGTTC
>CAYTYV010000498.1:0-4777 GCA_964441055.1 uncultured Polyangiaceae bacterium
GCCCCTTATAGAGGACCACGCCGTAGGCCTCAAGTGGGGGGCGGAACCACCCCGGGAGCGACGGCGTTCAACGTGTGAGGCATATCGCCGCCAACGGCTCCGGCAACGTCCTGCTCATGGGCGAGCTGGCCTGGCGTACCGCGGATTTTGGCTACAATGTAGGATAGGGGCGATTCTTGCCCTACCCCTCCTGTCTTCTCTGGGCCGCTTGGCCCTCCCCTCCCCCTTCTGATTCCCCTACTCTCTGAACCTATCGGCGGGTGCTCAACCGCATCGATGTCGAGGAGCTCGACCGCCGTGCGGGCCAATGGATGGCCGAGCAACAACGGAGGGTGGCTGGGGTGGGCCTGGCGCTGGACGGCAAGACGGCGCGCGGCAGCAGCGACGGCGAGCAGAGCGCCTTGCACCTGCTCAGCGCCGTCCAGTGATAGCGACCCCGCGACCCGCGAGCGGCAGGACCGATATGGGGCATTGCGAAGGTCGGTCAACTCTTTCCAGTGCGAGTTGACGGGGGCTCGCGGCGGGCCCGAGGCACTGTGCAGGCGCGATTTGACGCTTGCTGACAGGCCCGCGGCGAGCCGAAGCGGCACGTACTCAACGAGGTGTGCTCACAGCGGTAGCTTGCGGCCCCGCGAGGAGACGCCTACTGAGGTGTCATGACCAAGCCGCGCAGCCGCAACGTCATGTTTCTGCTCGTCGGCCTCGGCATGCTCGTCCGATGCAGTGCGCCGACCCAGCAGCCGCGCGAGACGACGGCCACAGCGCCGCCTGCAGCCCGCGTGCCGGGCGTCCCGGCCGAGGTGGTGGCCGCGGCCAGGGCGGCGCCGGTCCCGGTCGTCGCGCCCGCCAGGCCGCTCACGACCAAGGACAGCCGGGGCCAAGAAGTGCGGTTTCCGCACGGTGACTTGTCGTTCGCCGACGAGGTGATCAGCTACGGCGCCGGAACGCCACCGCCACGGGACGCCCCCGATCCCAACCAGGCACTGGGCGCGCCGGACTACCGCAGCGACAGCACGGCGATGGTCACCCTCGGTCGTGGCGGCACCTTGGTGGTGCGCTTCGTCGACAACGTGTTGGTGGACGTTGCCGGCCCCGACCTGTACGTCTTCGAGGTCGGGCCGGACGTGGAGAAGACCTTCGTCGAGCTCAGCGAGGACGGCCACCGTTGGATCCGCGTCGGGCACGTCGACGGCAGCACCTGCTCGCTCGATATCGCGCCGCACATTGAGCCGGGCCAGGCCTTTGGCTACGTGCGACTCACCGATGACCGGGACCAAGGCCAGACCGAAGGGCGGCTAGTGGGCGCGGACATCGACGCGGTGGGCGCCATTGGCTCGGCCGATCGAATCACCTTGCCGGGTGCGCTGCTGTTCGATGTTGACAGCGCCGAGCTGAGGCCTCGGGCCGTCGCCGAGCTCAATCGTACGGTGGGCACGATCCGCGCCCGGGCAGGCGCGGCCGTGGTGGTCGAAGGCCACACCGACAGCACGGGCACGAGGGAGCACAACCAGCAGCTGTCACTGCGGCGCGCGCAGGCGGTGGCCGCCTTTCTCGCCTTCCAGGGCGTGGCCGCCAACCGGATCAGCACCACCGGCATAGGCCCCGATCGGCCGGTCGCCTCCAACGACAACGCTGCGGGCCGCCAACGAAATCGCCGAGTCGAGATCGTGATTGTGGCGACCAAGCCGTGACCGGAGCTCGTGCGCAGCCGGCCGGCCGCGAGTCGGGCGCCGTCGGCTCCTGACCCTCGTCATTCCTCCTTTGGGGGCACCTCATTGGGCTCTTTGGGCGCTTCACTGGGCTCTTCGGGCGCTTCACTGGGCTCTTCGGGCGCTTCACTGGGCTCGGCATTGGCACGCGGTTGGGGAAGCTGAAAGTGCCCCGTCTCTACCCGGGCGAATTTGATTTCCTCTTCCCAGTCCTCGTCGTTCCTTTGCCACTGGGCGCACCAACACCACTCTGCCTCGTTGGAGCAGAGCTCGCCGTTCACCTCCACGAACTCGAGGAAGTTGTAGCACAGGGTGTGCTTGGTATCGGTGACGACGATCGTGCTCTTCACGTTCGGGGCGTCTCGATCGTAGATCTTCGACTCGCGGTCTGGACGAAACGTCCTCACGCTGCCCGTGTCGTTGAGCCAGTCATCTTGGCCCAGAGCGACCATCCGCTCCGTATCGTCCGAGCCGATCACCGTGGCGTTCCCGTCTTCGGGCTTCTGGTACTCGCCATTGAACCAAACGCGGCGCTTGATGACCCGCCTGAATTCGAAGACCTTGGTGGTCTCCCATTTCCCAGCGTCAACGATTCGCGGCTCGATCGTCGCAACAGCGACGATCTTGCCCCGGGCCTCTTGATGGCCGTCCGTGTCCTCGTAGCGGCTCACGCCCAGGACTTCCTGGGCCTCTTTCGGCTCGCCGTATTCATTCCCGAACGCCTGGATCCCTTGCGGCCGGTCGCGCATCGTGAGCACCTCGACGCGCGCCCGCACCACCCAAATTTCGACGGATATCTTATTCTTCGCGAGCTGGGCGGTGACGGTGTGCTTGCCACATTCCCCCCGGTCGATGAGCCTCTGGTTCGCTTGGTCCCCTTTCTCACCACCTTTCCATTTCAGCTTCTTCCACGCCCTGCGCTGGAGGGGAGCCTCCAAAGTCACCTCGCTCGCGTCTTTTCGCGCCACGACAAAAACGTGGACCCAATAGCCGTCTTTGTCGCGGTGCTGGGTGACCTCATCAATCGCTTTCGTACCCAAAGACACTCTCACCGTGTCCAGGGTATTGCACGTCGTCGTGGACCGACTGACGTCGCTGGTGTCTCCGTCCAATGAGCGGATCTTGACTTTGGAGCTGGCTGAGCACATAGGGCCTCTCTAACGGGTGGCAGCACCCCCAGAGCCCCACCGCCCGAAACGCTCCGCCCCGCGGCAATGAAGGGCTTGCATCTTCTCGTCGCCGCTGCTGAGCGCCTCGTCGTTCAGCGTTTCCGAGGCCCAGGGAAAGTGGGGGTCGGTGGCGAAGCCACTGCCGAGCAGAAACATGAATCCGAGATAGATCGAACAGCCCCGAGGACTCGTGACACCGTGCTTTCCAGCGTCCTCGATGCCGATTGGGATCCAGTCCCGGACGGCGCCGTCGCCAAGGTGCTCGACTTTGTCCGGATACAGCCAGCGGAGCATCGCGGCGATCTCGTCCTGCATACCGTCGGCGGCCGACGAGAGATCTGCTGGAGCGATGGAGCAACCCCTCGCCAGGGCAGCCTCGAAGAGCCCGTGATCCGGACCGGCCACGGCTTGCAGGTACTCGAATCCTCTTTCGTGCAGCATGGCCGCTCGATCGATGTCGCTGTCGTCTCCTCGGAGGATCTCCGCCGCCCAGGGCAGCAGTGGGTCGCCGTCGAAGTAGCTGCCGAGGAGGAACATGAAGGTGATGTAGATCCGGACGCTGCGCTCGGACGAAAAGCCGTGTCTATCTGCTCGTTCGAGGCCGAGCCGGATGACCCGCAGAGCCCCCTCGTCTCCGATGAGGGAATAGGGCTTCGGCAAGCATTGCTCGACGAACCGGAGGGTGCTCTGCTCGAAGCGGCGAAGCGCTGTATCGCGCAGGGCATCCATCTGGGCTCGCTGGATCCTCAGCATCCGTTGCTCCTCGTGCCACGAACCAAGACGTGAAAGGGCCGACGCTCGACCCCGTACTCGGCAATGGTCTCCACCAGGGTGAAGCCGCACCACTCGAGCCATCGGACGTGGGTCGAGTTCCTCGCATCCACGCAGCTGTACAGAGCCGGGTACCCCTGCTGGAGTCGATCCACCCAACGTCGGGAGAGGCGGACGAAGGACAGGGGTCTGGCGGCGAGCTCGTCGGTGCCGAGGAGCCAGGCCATCGGCGCATCGTCGGCCAGGCGAGGGGGGACGACGCCGAAGATGGCCAGCAGCGCGCCCTCCTCGTCGGTCGCCGCGTAGCAGGGCGCAGATCGGCGAACCCCCTCGAGGAGGACAGCCAGCGGGTCCTCCCCCGTCGATGCCTGGATCTCCAGCAGATCGGTTTTCCGCAAGTCCGGAGCGAGCCTTCGCGCATCAGCGAGATCGGCGGCGCGAATCGACACCATGGACCGCGATGGTAGCGGGTCCCCGAACGGGAGACAACGGACGGAGAAGGAGCGGCTCCTTCTTCTCACCATCGCTCCAACATCTTCTTGTTGCTCTCCCGCAGTCGCGTGACCGAGCTTCCATTCCGGCCGTCCTCGTAGTGGACGTAGTACTTCTCGTCCTTGGGGTCAGCCATGCGTTTGGTCGCATCGAGCTGCTCTCCGTACTTGTACCCCTTCCTCTTGAAGCCCCCTGGCGCCATGAGCTCGGTCGCCTCTTCATCCGCATGTTTTCCGTCCATCAGCACGTGCCCCAGTTCATGAGGAACGCCGGTTACGTCCTCATCCCGAAAGATCAATGGGTTGTAGAACACGACGTTGGCCGTGTCCGGCTTCGTGATGATGAAATCCGTCTTCGACTGGTGTTCCCGCTTGAAGGGTAGGAGGCTCACGCCAAATTGTGCCAAGCTCTTGACGATGAAGCAATCGATCCGATCCTCCGCGCCGTAGTTCCTGATGAGCAGTCGGCTCTGCGGCGTGGGAACGTTCGGGCAACCCCCATGGGTAGCCGCCATCTTCCCGTCGGGATCGATGACCGGAGCCGTAACGGGGTGGTTCCTATCTGCGCTTTCCGTCACCTCGACCACCTCCAGCGCGACGCGTTCCGGCTGATCCGCAGTCTGCTCGTCCCACCGCT
>CAYTYV010000499.1:0-4759 GCA_964441055.1 uncultured Polyangiaceae bacterium
CGAGTCGAAGGGGCAGCAGGTGTTGAGCAACCTTGCGTTTGCCAATGCCTTCGTAGACTCTCCTCACCGTCGAGAAGGCGTCCAGGAATCCTTGGTACGTGGCCTTGTACCCCTCGAGGAAGGCGTCTGTTCGGTCGACCTGGCGTTTGCCTCGGTCGATGTTGTCGATCCGGGTGGCAGCCAAGGCCCCCACTGCTTCGTTCATATCGTCAAGCCGACCCAGCGTGTCAGCGTGAGCTCGGTACAGGCGTTCGTACTGCTCGAGCACAGCATCATCGAGAACGCGGACCTGTTCCCAGTACTGAGCAAATAGCCACACCAGATCTTCGTACCGGGGATCCTCTGTCGGAATCGTGACGTTGACCTCTTGGTTCGACTTCAGCGCGCTTTGGGTGAGGTTCGACGAACCGACGATGGCGCAGCGCTCCTCGAAGATGTACAGCTTCGGGTGGAAGGTGCGGTTGTTGATGTATCGCACCTGCACCCTCTCCTTGCCGAGCAGAGCGCGCAACGCTCGCGGGCTGGTTGGGTGGCCCAGTCGAACGATGAGGCGGACGCGGCACCCTCGCTCGGCAAGGTCGAGCACGGGCTCAGGATAGGTTAGAAACGCTACGGCGATGAGCACCCGGCACGGCTTGGTAGTGTGCTCCGTGAAGGCGTTCAGGAAGAAGTCCGAGCGACTGGAGGTGTTCGTGTACATGCGGTGCTCCGCTTGAAAGACGCAACCTGTTCTTGTCATTTCATGGCCGGCGATGGCTCGCTTGCGCCCACCGGCGACCAGGGATCTGCTCAACCGCTGGTCAACGGACCGCCGCAGTCAGCACCTGGACCAATCCATCGTTGCCACAGACAGCGCCCCCGGTGAACCCAGAGGTCGCCAGGAGAAGGTCAAAGTCAGCCCGCCGCCGCTCCCGACCACCCGTCATGGCTCGAACGTGGAGGTCACATAGCCGTCCACGCCAACCATCTGCCTGGAGCACCATCTCGAGAATCGCGAGACGCCCGCCGGGACGGAGTGCTTCCCGCGCTCGACGGAGGATCTGGACAGCGCGGTCGTCATCCCAGTCGTGCAGGACGCGCGCCAGAAGCACGACGTCGGCCTGGAAGGGCCAGGCCTCGAAGAAGTCCCCACCCCACGATTCCCCCGGGGGTCGGCCGGATGCCTTCCTGGCTACTTCCGGTAGGTCGAACCGCACGTCTCGGGGGGTGGGCCAACGCGCGGCCACCCGCTCGGCGAGCGCCCCGGAGCCGCCACCCGCGTCCACCACGTCGTCTCCGGGATGGATTGGTAGGTGCTCCACCAGCGGCCCGTAGTCGTGGATGGCGTAGCTCGACAGCATCTCATGGTGAAGGGTTCGACGCTCCGGGGAGGCAGCGACCTCACGGAAGATGTCGGTGGGCCTCCAATGCGCCGAACGCAGAGCCTCGGGGAGCGCCCGCCACCGGTCGAGCAAGGGACCGGCGTACTCAATGGCAGCGGTGGCCAACGATTCTGGGTCCTTGGCGCGGAGCAGCCGTCCACGGCGCGTGAGCCGCCAGGTGCCACCAGGACTTTCGACGACGGCCAGCTCAGCCAAGGCGCCCAGCAGCCGCGCGGCACCGTCGGCAGCGATGCCGCACCGGAGGGAAACCTCCTGTGTCGCCGCGGGCAACGCCTCGGGGATGCCCAGCTCGACGGCTGCCGCCAGGGTCATGGTCCGCCAGTAGCCCACCATGTCGGCCGACAGCGCGTGGAACTCGTCGGCCTGGGCTGGCCGTAGCTCTTGAACAGCACGTCCGAGCTCGTTGATGACCTCGAGGCCACCATCGAGCAGTTCGACCCTCGCCTGGCCGTTGTAGAAGGGCTCGACCATGGCGAACCGGCGCTCGTAGGCGGGCTGGCCGGCCCGGTCGACGTGCAGCCACCCATCAGCATCCCGAGCGCAGGCGAAGCCCTTGTGGAACACGTCGAGGTCGAAGAACCACCGCCCGTGGACCAGCCTCCCATCGAGGTCGACGTGCGTGTGCTGGCCGTCCTCAGCTTGCACGACGGCGACGCCATGCCGGTAGTCACCGGCGTAGCGCCAGAGCTCGTCGTAGGCAGGTGGCCCGTCGACACCGATGTGGCGGTAGTGGCCCTCCGCCAGTCGCACGGGGCAGCGGCCCTCCTGGTAGTTACCGCACCAAGCGTGGCGGGCCGCGTATGCTGGACGCCCGTTGGGGAGCACATGGTGCCAACCGTCCCGATCCACGACGGCGGCGCGGCCCTCGTAGAAGCCGAAGGAGCGCAGGAACCTCTGGGGGTAGGCGGCGTCGCCGTCGGCGGTGATGTGCCACGCCTCGCGGCCCGAGCGCACGGCGGCCAGGCCCGGGTGATGGAAGGAAAGCACCTCATCGTACCGCTGCTCGTACAGGGGTCGGCCGTCCAGCAGGTGATGAGTGCCGTCGGGGGCGACTCGGCAGCGGGCCCAGTCGGTCATGATCCCTCCAACGGCTGGCGCATGTTGCATCCAAGGCAGAGCGAGCGGGTCCGGTAGGTCCGGACCAGGTGGCGGTAGGCCTCGCTCCGCCACACCTTCATCAGGCTCGTCTCGCGCAGGTTGCCGAAGTCCCCCAGCCCTCGACGCAGCGCATCAGGGGCACAACACGGATCGAACCGGCCCTCCGCGCTCACCCATGCCTCCTGCCCGAGGAAGGGACAGGGCCCGCCGGGGGCGAGGTCGGCTGCGGCCGACTCGCCTAGCAGGTGGAAGTTCTCCAGCAGGACTTCCCTGCCGTTCGGGAGCCTGTGCTCCCCGGCTGCCACGCGGACGCCAGCCACCGCATGGTTCCAGCGCTCCACAGACGCCGAGCTGCGTCGCAGGGAGAGCTCCTGGAGCTCCGGGAAGTGGGTCCAGACGTGGTGCCCCTTGACGCGATCCACTCCGAGGCTGGCCGCCAGCCGCACCAGGTCGGCGAGCTCGCCGACGTTGCTCTCGAGATAGGTCACCTGGAAGGTCACGCGGCAGCGGTTGCCACCGGCCGTGGCGTGGGCGTCTCGGACCCTGATGAAGCCCCGCACGTTCTCGATCTGCCGCTCCCAGCGCGCGCCTCGCATGATGGCCTCCTGGGTCTGCTTGCTGGCCCCGTTCCAGGAGATCTTGATGTCCGAGGTGACGGGCACGAGCAGCTCGGCCCACTCGGCGACGCTGCGGCCCGGGAAGGTGCCATTCGTCGTGACGTTGAGCGTGAGGCCATGGTGACGGCAGAGGTTGACCAGGTCGGGCAGGTGGTCGTACAGCAGCGGTTCGCCCATCGTGGACGGGATCACCTCGCGCAAACCGTGGGGTACGGCCTCCTCGATGACGGCGCGCAGGCTCTCCCAGGGCATCACCCGTGCAGAGCGCTCCGTCGGGCGAGGCTGGTACGGGGAGCGCTCCTCGCACATGATGCAGCGGAGGTTGCAGGTGTCGGGGTTCGTGTCGAAAGTGACCCGCCAAGGTCCCGGCCCATGCCGCACCCGTGCCGTATCCCGCCGCGCCTGGACTCGGTCGTACAACCGCTCAAGCTTCCGCATGTGCCCGGCGATGTCGGGGACGTCGCCGGACTCGGAGTAGAGGTAGCCGCGCTGCCTTAGCCGAGCAGCAAGGGCCGGATCCTCAACCAACCTCGTCATCTGCTGCGCGAGGCTGACAGCGTTGCGGTGCTCGAAGCGCAGACCGTTCACCTCGTGCTGGACGTACTCGGCCATCCCACCGACATCGGCGGTGACCACCGGCACGCGGGCCTGCTGCGCCTCGTGGATGACCAGGGGTGAGTTCTCCACCCACACCGACGCCACCACGATGGCGTCCACCCGGTTGAACACCTCGGGAACGATATCCTCGTTCGGGTACTCACCTCGCCACTCGATCCGCTCCCTAGCGTCGCCCGGCAACGCCGCCGCCATGGCCCTCAGCGCCTCGGTGTCTTGTGCCCGAGATCGGCCCCAGATCCGCAGCCTCGGCCCGCCGGGCACCCCTCCGAAGGCCTGGAGCAGAACGTGGATCCCCTTGGCCGGAATGTGGGTGCCGATGTAGCCAAATGTGAATGGCTCATCAGGCTGCCGGCGCCGGCCCCGGAGCCGCGCGAGGTCGAACCCGTAGTGGAGGTAGACCAGCTTGGCCGTCGGCAAGCCGAAGTCCCGCCGGTAGCGGTCCAGCAGGTACCGGGACGGTGCGATGAACAGATCGATGAGCTCGCCCATCTCTCGGACGTGGGCCATCCGTCGAGCCACCCAGTCCGTCCAGTGCTCCCGATCCCGCCCCCGTTCTTCTGGAGCCCCCGAGAAGTACCGGGCGTAGCAGCGCTCAGCGCAGCGCTCGTTGTCCTGGCCCGCACAGGCCGCCCAAAGATCGTCGGGATCCTCCGGGTGCATTTGCATAAACTGGCCCCGGGGGCACATCAGCCAGTAGTCGTGCAGCGTGTAGACCACCGGGATCAGCCGCGTTGCCGCCTCGGCCACCAGTGAGGTCGACATGTGGTTGAGGTGCCCGATGTGGACCACGTCCGGCTCGAGCTGCTCGACGAGTCGAGCGAAGCGCTGGTCGACGCCCACGTGGCGATAGCGATCACGATGGCGCGGGACGTTGACGACGTGCAGCCGTACTCGCTGGTCTCCGGAGTCCACCTCGCGCCGCAGCGTGTAGTCGGGAGCGAAGGGGTTCTCCTCCCGGGTGAAGACGTGGACCTGATGCCGGTCGGCCAGGGCGCGGCACAGGGTCTGCGTGTAGATCTCCGACCCCGCGTTGTAGCGCATGGG
>CAYTYV010000500.1:0-4754 GCA_964441055.1 uncultured Polyangiaceae bacterium
GATCGTGCCCACGTTCAGGTGTGGCTTGGTACGGACGAATTTTTCCTTGGCCATGAGGACCTCTCCGAGTGTTTTAAAAAAACGACCTTGCCACAAGTCGCTCCTGAACGCTCTGCGGCACGGCCTCGTAATGGGAAAACTGCATGGTGTAGCTGGCGCGGCCCTGCGTACGGGAACGCAGATCGGTGGCATAGCCGAACATCGTCGCCAGCGGAATCTCGGCGCGCACAATGCGGACGTTGGCCCGCTGGTCCATGTCGACCACGCGACCGCGTCGGGAGTTGCCGTCGTGGATGACCTCGCCCAGGTAGTTCTCGGGGGTCACGATTTCCACGTTCATGATGGGCTCGAGCAGATCGACCCCCGATCGTTGGGCGGCCTCCTGGAACGCAAACGAGCCAGCGACCTCGAAGGCCGGGCCCGAGGAATCGACCTCGTGGTGGCTTCCGCCGACCAGCCGCACGGCGCAGTCCACCACGGGAAAGCCGGCCAGCACGCCGCGCTGCATGGCCTCGCGGATGCCCTTTTCGACGTGGCGGACGAACTCCTTGGGGATCGCCTCGCCGACGGTGGCGTTCTCGAAGTCGAGGCCGGTCCCCGGTGCGGCGGGCTCCATATCGATCACCACGTGGCCGTACTGGCCGTGCCCACCGGTCTGGCGAACGAACTTGCCCTCGACCCCGCTCACCGCCTCGCGGACCTTTTCGCGATAGGCGACCTGCGGCTTGCCGACGTTGGCGTTGACGTGGAAGTCGCGCCGCAGCCGGTCGACGATGACCTCCAGGTGCAGCTCGCCCATTCCAGCGATGATGGTCTGACCGGTCTCGCCGTCGGTGTAGCTCTTGAAGGAGGGGTCCTCGTAGCTCAGACGGTCCAGCACCGTCCCCAGCTTGTCGAGGTCGGCCTTGGTGCGCGGCTCGATGGCCACCGAGATGACCGGGTCGGGAAACTCGATGCGCTCGAGCAGGATCGGGTGCTTCTGCGCACAGAGCGTGTCGCCCGTGCGGGTGCTCCTGAGCCCGACCAGCCCGTAGATGTTGCCAGCAACGCATTGCCGAACGTCCTCGCGCTTGTTGGCGTGCATGCGCAGAATGCGCCCCACCCGTTCGCGCTTGCGCGTGGCGGCGTTGAGCACCGCGCTGCCCGTCTCCAGCGTCCCGGAGTAGACCCGCACGTAGGTCAGGTTGCCGACGAAGGAGTCGTGGGCGATCTTGAAGGCCAGCGCGGCGAAGGGCTCCTGGTCGTCGGCCTTGCGGACGAGGACCTTCTTGGCGTCGTTCGGATCGCTGCCCTCGACGGGCGGCACGTCCAGCGGCGAGGGCAAGTGGCTGACCACCGCGTCGAGCAGCGGCTGGATGCCCTTGTTGCGAAAGGCGGCGCCGCAGAGCACGGGCACGAAGGCGAGCTTGAGGCAAGCCGTGCGAATCGCCTGCTCGAGCTCGTCTTCGGTAATCTCGTCGACGGCCTCGCCGACGTATTTCTCCATCACGGCATCGCTGTGATCGGCGCAGGCCTCGATGAGCTTGAGGCGGTACTCCTCGCACACCGCGCGGTGCTCGTCGGGAATGGGCCGTAGCTCGAAGCTCGCGCCGCTCGTCGCGTCGTCGAACACCACCGCGCGCTGGCGCACCAAATCCACCACGCCCGCAAAGCTCTCCTCAGCGCCCAGCGGCCATTGCAGCGCTACCGGCGTGGCTCCGAGACGGTCGCGGATCGATTCGAGGCACATGACGAAGTCCGCCCCGACCTTGTCCATCTTGTTGATGAAGCACAGCCGCGGAACTCGGTAGCCGTCGGCCTGGCGCCAGACCGTCTCGCTCTGCGGCTCGACCCCATGGCCGCCGTCGAACACCGCGATCGCCCCGTCGAGCACGCGCAGCGAGCGCTCCACCTCGATCGTGAAATCGACGTGGCCCGGGGTGTCGATGATGTTGATTCGATGGCTCTGCTTCTTGAACGGCCCGGCCGGGGGCGCCCAGAAGCAATTGGTGGCGGCCGAGGTGATGGTGATGCCGCGCTCTTGCTCCTGCTCCATCCAGTCCATGGTGGCCGCGCCATCGTGGACCTCGCCCAGCTTGTAATTGACCCCCGTGTAGAACAGCACGCGCTCGGTCACGGTGGTCTTGCCCGCGTCGATGTGCGCCATGATCCCGATGTTTCGGGTTCGCTCTAGGCTGTACTCGCGGGCCATGGTGCTCGAGCCTTGGGTTGGAAGCAAAACACCCCCTCCAGCCCGACCCGCCCATTTTGGCGGATGCTGCGTTCTGGAGAGGGTGCCGGGGTGCGTTGCAGGGCCGACTAGCCAGCCGGCCGGATGTGGGGCGCAACCCGGTCCTATGTGCTGTTCGTCATTCCTCGATTCCGTAGTTCCTGTGCTGGGGCGCGACTCGACTACCAACGGTAATGGGCAAACGCGCGGTTGGCGTCGGCCATCTTGTGGGTGTCCTCTCGCTTCTTGACGGTGGCGCCGCGGCTGTTGGAGGCGTCGATGAGCTCGGCCGCCAACCGCTCGTGCATGGTCTTTTCGCCGCGGGCGCGGGCGTAGCCGACCAGCCAGCGCATGGCCAGCGCCACGCGCCGCTCGGGCCGCACCTCTACGGGCACCTGGTAGGTCGCCCCACCGACGCGACGGCTTTTCACCTCGAGCTTGGGCTTGACGTTGTCCAAGGCCTTGCGAAAGACCTCGATGGGCTCCTGCTTGAACCGATCGCGAATGATGTCGAAGGCGCCATAGAGCGCACGCTCGGCAGTGGACTTCTTGCCGTCCAGCATCAGGGCGTTGATGAACTTGGCGACCAGCTTGTCCCGATACTTGGGGTCGGGGATGATTTGCCTCTTGGGCACTTCGCGACGACGCGGCATAGCTCGGCTCCCTACGATCGGCGGTATCAGCTCTTGGGACGCTTGACCCCGTACTTGGAGCGCTTGCGGTTGCGCTCCTTCTTGTTGGTGGGGCTGGGACCGACGGCGCCCGCGGCGTCCAGCGTCCCCCGAACGACGTGATAGCGCACGCCGGGCAGGTCCTTGACGCGACCGCCGCGAATGAGCACCACCGAGTGCTCCTGCAGGTTGTGGCCCTCGCCAGGGATGTAGCTGGTGACCTCCATGCCATTGGAAAGGCGAACGCGGCACACCTTGCGGAGCGCCGAGTTGGGCTTCTTGGGCGTGGTGGTGTAGACGCGCACGCACACGCCGCGCCGCTGCGGACAGCGGTGTAGCGCGGGCGAGGCCGTCTTGAAGGTCTTGGCCTTGCGACCTTGCGAGATGAGCTGATTGATGGTCGGCATGAGCGGTTGCAGCACGCGGGGAGATGGTCCGCTCCACAGCACCTCCAGGGCGACTCTGGACGCGGATACCGAGGCCCCGCGATGCAAGTTGGGGACCTCAGGGGTGGCGAAGGGTACTGAATTCGGACGGGCTGTCAAGCACTTGCGGAGGCGTCTGTAGCGGCTTTGCGGGCTGGCTCCAGAAGAGTCCTTGACGAAGGGTTTCGTCGGCAAACGAGTCAAGTTTGTCCCCCCGAGACCCCCGACAGTGCTAGACATCTGAGCAGGGCTCGACTCTCGCGGCGCTCGACCTCGACGGCGGCTCGAGGTCCCAGGAAACGGCCTTGGCTCGCATCAGCATACGGCGGCTACGCAAGCGCTTTCGCACCTCGCCGCGGGCGCCCTTGACCGAGGCCGTGGCCGGGCTGGACCTGGAGGTCGCCGATGGCGAGCTGCTGGTCGTGGTGGGCCCATCCGGCTGCGGCAAGTCCACGGTGCTGCGGCTCATCGCGGGTCTGGAGGAGCCGGACGAAGGACGCATCCTGCTGGGCGATCAGGACCTGGACGGGCTGCCGCCGCAGAAAAGAGACGTGGCCATGGTCTTCCAGGGCTACGCCCTCTATCCCCACCTGCGGGTCCGACAAATCGTCGGATTTCCATTGAAAATGAGGCGAGTCCCGCGCCGAGAACGGGAGCGCAAGGTGGCCGAGACGGCCGAGATGCTGGGCCTGGGGCCGCTGCTCGAGCGCTACCCCGCCCAGCTTTCCGGCGGCGAGCAGCAGCGGGTGGCCATGGCCCGCGCCATCGTGCGCTCGCCCAGGGCCTTTCTCTTCGACGAGCCGCTTTCCAACCTCGACGCCAAGCTGCGGGCCGAGCTGCGGGTGGAGCTGGTTGCGCTGCTGCGCAGGCTCGGCGCCACGGCCATCTACGTGACCCACGACCAGGCCGAGGCCATGACCATGGGCGATCGCGTGGCCGTGCTGCGCCAGGGTCGACTGCAGCAGATCGCCGCCCCGCGCCGCATCTACCAGCAGCCGGCCAACGCCTTTGTGGCCGGCTTTGTTGGCACCCCCGCCATGAACCTCATCGAGCTCGAGTGCAGCGGCGGTCGCGGCCGCGCCCCGGGCCTGGACCTCGCCCTGCCCGAGCGCGCCCAGGGCCGCTCCCGGCTCGTCGTGGGCATCCGCCCCGAGCACCTCGCGCTTGGAGAAAAAGGGGACGACGAGCCAGCGATGCGCATCCAGGCCGAGGTGGTGAGCGTGGAGCTTTTGGGGGCGGAGAGCACCCTCTACCTCGATGCCGATGGCACGCGGCTGCGCTGCCGTATGGCCGGGCTGGACGGACCGCAGGTGGGCGAGACCATCTCCGTGCTCGCGCCCGAGCAAAGGCTCATGTGGTTCGACCACGCTTCGGGAGCGCGGCTGTGACGGCCGCGACGGAGAAGCGGACCAGGCGCGGCATAGCCCGAACCGGCGCTCGAGCGCCCCC
>CAYTYV010000501.1:0-3167 GCA_964441055.1 uncultured Polyangiaceae bacterium
TGAATCGCCCCGGGTTTCCCGGAGACCGTTTTGCGTGAGTGCGACCTACGCGGCCGCCTCGTGACTCCTTATTGCATATTCGGCCTCGAACTCGGCGGGCGGAATGCTGCCAATGGGGCCGAAGAGCCGCTCCTTGTTGAACCAGCTGACCCACTTGAGCGTCTCGAACTCGACGTGCTCTCGTCCACGCCAAGGCCCAAGGTGATAGATGACCTCGGCCTTGTATAGACCGATGATGGTCTCGGCCAGGGCGTTGTCGTACGAGTCGCCGACGCTGCCGACCGACGGCTCGATGCCCGCCTCCTGCAACCGGTCGGTGTAGCGAATCGACAAATATTGAACCCCGTGGTCGCTGTGATGGATGAGCGGGCCATCAAGGTCTCTTGCGTGCAGCGCCTGCTCCAGCGCATCAAGCGCGAGGTCAGAGCGAAGCGAGCTGGAGACGCGCCAGCCAACGATGTAGCGAGAGAACACGTCGATGACGAACGCCACGTAGACGAAGCCCGCCCAGCTGGCGACGTAGGAGATGTCGGCCACCCACAGCTGGTTGGGCCGGGTCGCCACGAACTTGCGGTCCACCAGGTCGAGCGGCCGCTCGTCCGTGTCGGCCGGTAGCGTCGTGCGTTTCTTCCGGCCCCGAACGACGCCTACAAGCCCCATCTCGCGCATCAAGCGCTCCACGGTGCAGCGCGCCACCTCGATGCCCTCGCGATTCAGCTGCTGCCAAACCTTGAACGCCCCGTAGCGCCTCGTGCTGCCGTGGTAGACGCGGCGGATCGCTTCGCGAAGGACCTCATCGCACTTAGCCCTCGCGCTTCGTCGCTCCGGCTCGCGTTCAAGCACCTTGCGGCTGTAGAAGGTTGACGGGGCGATCGGCAGCATCCTGCAAATCGACTCGACCCCATACGCGACCCGGTGCTCGTCGATGAAGGCGGTCATGACTTCGGTCGGCGGTCGAGCTCCGCCTGTGCGAAAAAAGCCGACGCTTTGCGGAGGATCTCATTCGCCCGCTTCAGCTCGAAGTTCTCTCGCTCAAGCCGCTTTAGTTTCTCGCGCTCGTCGGTGGTCAGGCCGGGACGCTTGCCAGCATCCCGCTCGGCTTGCCGCACCCACTTGCGCAGCGTCTCCGGCGCGCAGCCGATCTTCTCGGCGATCGAGCACATCGCTGCCCACTCCGAATCGTGGCTGCTCGCGTGCTCCCACACCATCCTCACCGCTCGCTCTCGGACCTCGGCCGAGTACCTGGTAGCTCTTCCCATGACTCCCATCCTCTCAATCTTTGGAGTCTCCGGGAAACCCGGGGCGATTCAAGGCGACGAAGGAAGAGCCACTAGTAGTGGTTGAGGTCGCGACCTACGTCCCGCCCCGCGCGCGGTAGCGCTTCCACGCCCCCGCAGCCAGCAAGGCTGGGGCCGCGACCACGCACACCGGGCAGACCGAGCCGAAGGCGATGGCACCTGCCACGCCAAATGCGCCCACGCCCAGGCCTGCGCCCAGCAGGTGGTTGGCCTCCTGGCGCTGATCGGCGCGGGCTTGCTCGAGCTCGCTCTCGGCGGCTTTCGTCGAAGCGGGCGCCTCCGTCGGAGCTGGCGTCTCGGTCGGAGCGGCGAGCGACACCGAAGAGGCTGGCTGGTCGTCGCTCAGGGTCGTGCTCATAGTGCTCCTCCTTGGCGCGAGTGCGGCATTCGGGGGAAGGTAAGCACGGCTCGCGCTCTGTGCCAGCGGTGCAACCTCTCAGTCCACCGTCAGGCCGCGCTCGTCGTGCCAATCGGCCAGCGACTTTTCCGGGTAGCCGTCGAAGCGGGCATCGCCCGGCTGGCCCTCGACCGCGACCCACGGCACCTTGGAGCCCACCATCATGTGGACGTGCTCGGGCGGCGCGGGAAGGGGCGTGTCGATAGCGCCCGCCACGGGATGGAGCAGCTCGGGCCACCGCTCGTGATGAGCCCAAAGGTGGCAGCCGCACTGGCCGCAGAAGTGCCGATGGTGCCCGCTTCGCACGGTCTTGCCCGCACGCTCGATCATGGCGCGATAGACGCGCACGTGCTCCTTTCCCTGGACCTCGAGCGTCTGGGCGTCCGCCTCGATGTTGATGAGGTAGCCGCTGCCGCCACCAGCCTTGCGGCAGATCGAGCAGTAGCAGCGCTGATAGGGCACGGGGTGACGGCTTTGGACGGAAAACCGCACCGCTCCGCAGTGGCAGGAACCTTCGAGCAACATCGGGGACCTCGGGGTGCTGAGCTTGGCGGACGGGCGCGTCCACCGCGCGAAACGCAGGGCCAAAGGCTAGCACCACTGCCGAAGTCTTCGCAGGCAGTAGTGCTAGGGCGACCGCAAAGCGGACGCCCGCGGGGGTGAGCCGCCACGCTTCGCGGGGCGAGAGGCGGCCTAGACCTGACCCATGTGGGACGCAGGGCCCGCGGCGGCGAGCCTGTGGTAAGCCGGAGACCGCGCACGGGAAGGAAGCAAAGCCATGGTACCGACGCTCATCGCAGTGGCCCTCGGCCTGTTGCTCATCGCGGCAGCGCTCTATTTCACCTGGTTCGTGCCCTGGGGGATCCGCTGGGGGGCAACCGACGAGGAGGTCGGGATGCCCATGAGCGGCGATGCCCACACGAACGAGGGCCCGCCAGGACGGCTGTCCATCCCCATGACTCGCGCCATCGACATCGCCGCGCCGCCCGAAGAGGTCTGGCCCTGGCTCGCCCAGCTCGGCCGCGGCGCGGGCTTTTACAGCTACGATCGGCTGGATAACGGCGGCCTTGCCTCGGCCGACCACATCGTCTCGTGGATCCCCGAGCCCAAGCTCGGCGACGCCACCGCCATCGGCTACCTGTCGCACCTCGAGCCGGGCCGCGAGCTCGGCTGGTGGCTGTCGGGCGAGAGGTGGCTGGGCGCGACCCTGCGCATGGCCATCTCCATTCGCGTCAGCCCGCGCAAGGGCGGCTCGCGCCTGGTCATGCGGGTATTCGGCGACGCGGTCGGCCGGGCCGCGCCGCTGGTGAAATACCTGTTCATCTTCATCGACACGCTGATGGCACGCCGTCAGCTTCTGGGGATCCGACAGCGGGTCGAAAAGCACGGCACGCGCCAAAGCGATCCGGACCGAGGAGAGACGGGCGCGCGCGATCAGTTCCAGTACTACGAGCTCGTCTACGCCTCGGGAA
>CAYTYV010000501.1:3267-4752 GCA_964441055.1 uncultured Polyangiaceae bacterium
AGGAAGCGCTGCAGCCCAGCCCGCTTGCCAGCTCGGCGGCCCGAGCGGTAGCTTGGATCTGATGCGCGTAGAACCTCTGACAGCGGGACGAGCTTGGGTGGCGTTGATCATCACGGGGCTCCTAGGGGGCTATGCGGCATGCACCACCCGCGATGAACGGGGCGACGACGATGATGGATCGGGCGCTCGTACGACCTCGTCCACCAGCGATGGGGCGAGCGGCGGCGCGACGGGCGGCACCGATGGCGCGGGGGCCAGCAGCGGCACGGGCGGCGACGGCTCCGGCGGTACGGCACCCTGCGGCGGGCACTTCGGCGAAGCCGAGCCACCCGAGATGGCGGGCATGACGGCCGCCCACAACGCCATCCGCTGCGCCGTGCCCAGCCCGCCTGCTGGCCAGCTGCCTATGCTCCAGTGGTCCTCGTCGCTCGCGAGCTACGCCACCGACTGGGCGAACCACCTTGCGAGCTGGGGCTGCCCCTTGCAGCACTCGAGCGGGCCTTACGGCGAGAACCTTTTCAAAGGATCGAGCACCTACCAACCCGAGTACGTGGTGGGCGCCTGGGCCGACGAGATCAGCTGCTTCAGCTACCAGCAGTTCCCCGGCTGCTGCAGCTGTACCTGCGGCCACTACACCCAGATCGTCTGGCGCGACACCACGGAAGTAGGCTGCGGCATGGCCACCTGCCCGGGAGGCGGGCAGGTGTGGTCCTGCAGCTATGATCCGCCGGGCAACTACCTAGGTCAGATGCCCTATTGAAGGGTGGAGCAGGGCCACCCGCCGAGTCGGGCGAGCCAAAGATTCGAATAGCTTGTAGTGTCGTGCGGCTTGCTGGAAGGGAGCAATGAGGATGTCCCGCATCATGTGGCTTTTCGTGGCCTGCGCCCTGGTCGCTTTCGCCTGTGGCCAAGAACAGGTTGACGACGACCCCACCCCCACGGGAGGCGGCGGCATCGGTGGCAACACTGGTGGCGCAGCAGGTGGCACGGTTGGCGGGGGCGGCGCGGGCGGCGCGGGCGTCATGGGCGAGCCCAACAACGCCCCCCTCGGCGCCATGTTCTTCTTCCCCTTCTGGACGCAACACAAGCTCTCTAGCAACTGCGCCGAGAGGAAAGATGCGCCCTGCGCCTACGAGGGCCTTCAGCTTGCGTCGCTCAAGCTCGAGGCAATCCACTGGAAGGACATCGAGCCGAACGCGCCCGTGGGCAGCGTCCACACCTACGACTGGTCGACCCTCGACGAGGCCATCCTGCGCTGGGAGCAGGACGGCAGCGTGCGCCACTTCCTATTCAATCTCAGCCCCGAGTCGCCCTGGGGCATGCAGGACTCACGCGCCATCGCCGAAAGTGTCCTCGGCTTGCCCTGCGAACAGCTGGGCAACTGGTGCGACAACCTCCCCGCCAATCCCAAGCAGGAGCACTGGGAGGACTGGCGGGCCTTCGTGACCGCGCTGTGCGAGCGCTACGACGGCGACGGCGTCGACG
>CAYTYV010000502.1:0-4749 GCA_964441055.1 uncultured Polyangiaceae bacterium
CCCAGCTGCCCTTCTACCCGGCGCTGCGCACGGCCTATGACTACGCCGAGGCCGAGGCCAAGGCCGAGACCATCCACGCGCTCTACCCCGAGCTGTTCCGCTGCGTGGCGTGCAATGCCTGCACCAAGGTCTGCCCCATGGACGTCGAGGTGATGGACTACATCGCCGCGGTCAAGCAGGGCGACCTGGAAAAGGCCAGCACCATCTCCTTCGACTGCATCCAGTGCGGGCTATGCGCCTCGCGCTGCATGGCCGAGATGCCGCAGTACCACATCGCCCAGGTGGCACGCCGCCTGTACGGCGGGAAATTGGCGCTGCGAGCCGAGCACTTGAGCACGCAGGTCCAGACCATCGAAGCGGGCAAGTACCAGCCGATGCTGGATGAGCTCAAGGCGATGGACGAGGCCAAGCTCAAGGAGATCTACTCGGCCCGCGAGATGGAACCGCCCATGGGTGACGAGTCGTGGCAACCGAAAGACCGCATGGGCCTGGTGCTCTAGCCCTTTTTTTGCACACCGAGGTGACGAGATGCCTTACCCCCCCCAGTTGGAAGAGCTCATCAAGGTCGTCGAGAAGACCCGGCCCGAGCGGGTGGCCAGAAAGAAGGCGGGCGATGAGGTGCCCTTCCTGAGCTTGGACGAGCGCGGCCAGATGCTCCAGAACCACCCCGACTTCAAGGACGAGGGTCGGCGTGCGCTCAAGGTGGGTCCCAGCAAGGGCTACAAGATCGCCCACGAGATGGCCGACCTGCTCGAGGCCAAGAGCCGGGTGGACCCCGACGCCATCGATCTGTCCAAGCCCGACATCGACACGGACGTGCTGGTGCTCGGCGCGGGCGGCGCGGGCACCTCGGCGGCGCTGTTGGCGCAGGAAAACGGCGCCCGCGTCACCATGGTCACCAAGCTGCGCCACGGCGATGCCAACACCATGATGGCCGAGGGCGGCATCCAGGCGGCCACCAAGGGCGAAAAGGACTCGCCCTTCATCCATTACCTGGACGCCATGGGCGGCGGGCACTTCACCAACGTGCCCGAGCTGGTCGAGGCGCTGACCGTCCACGCGCCTGGCGCCATCCAGTGGATGGAAAAGCTGGGCGTCAACTTCTCCAAGTACCCGGACGGGCGGCTGAAGAGCATCCACGGCGGCGGCACAAGCCGCAAGCGCATGCACTTTGCGGGCGACATCACGGGCGCCGAGATGATGCGCACGATGCGCGACGAGGCTCGCAACCGCGAGGGCATCGACATCGTCGAGTTCTCGCCCGCGGTAGAGCTCGTTCTGAACGAGCACGGTCACGTGGCGGGCGCGGTGCTCTACAACATGGAGACGCAGGAGTACCTGGTGGCCAAGGCCAAAGCGGTGGTAATGGCCACGGGCGGCTCGGGCCGGCTGCACGTCCAGGGCTTCATGACCACCAACCACTACGGCGCTACGGCTGACGGCATCGTCATGGCCTACCGCGCGGGCGTGGGGATCAGCTTCTTGCACACCGTGCAGTACCACCCGACTGGCATCGTCTTCCCCGAGCAGGCCGAGGGGATCCTGGTCACCGAAAAGTTCCGCGGCGCGGGCGCCAACCTGGTCAACGTCGAGGGCAATCAGTTCGTCAACGAGCGCGAGCCGCGCGATGTCGAGGCCGCCTCGATCATCAAGGAGTGCACCGTCACCTCCAAGGGCGTGCCCACCCCCACGGGCAAGCTCGGCGTGTGGCTGGACTCGCCGATGATCGACCATCTCTCGGGCGAGGGAACGGTCAAAAAGGAGTTCCCCGGAAAGTACATCCTGTTCAACCGCTACGGCATCGACATCACCAAGGAGCCGATGCTGATCTACCCGACGCTGCACTACCAAAACGGCGGCATCGACTTCCAGGCCGACGGCAAGACCAGCATTCCAGGCCTATTCAGCGCGGGCGAGGTCGGCGGCGGCATTCATGGCGAAAACCGCCTGATGGGCAACTCGCTCTTGGACATCGTGGTCTTCGGCCGCATCTCGGGCAAATCGGCAGCCGACCACCTCAAGAACGGCTACAAGGACGGCGCGCTCAGCCTCGATCACGCGCGCAAGTACAACGCCGAGTGCGCCGAGACCGGGTGCGACGAGGGCCGCGTCTCGCCCATGCTGCTGCCCGACTACACCGACCCACGCGTGCGCCAGCGCCAGCTGACTGCGCACTACGTGGGGACGTTGCGGTAGCTCGAAGCGCTCTTCGAGCCCAAGGGCGGGATGTCCTCCCGTCGCCGTGCTCGCCTCGGGCTGCGCGCGGCGAACCGCCAGGCTCTGCGCCATGCTGACACCGCCCCGGCTGCACCTCATCCGTTTCCACGGTGTGCTCGCGAGCCCCAACGTGGCGCCCGGTCCCTCGCTTCGCTCGGGCGTGCGGGCGACCGCCAAGCTCCGGGCTCGGTGGTCCCGGCCCCACCGAGCCAGACGAACATCGCCGCCGCGATCTGGCAGGCCGGCGGAAGGTCATGGCGCGCACATCAGGGCCACGCTATGGCCTTTGCGATGCGCCCGCTGCGTTGGCTCCACCTCTCGGATCTGCATCTGCAGGCGGAATCGTACGAGCAGAAGAGCGTGGTACTGCGAGCGCTGGTCCGGTCCTTCTCCGACGGAGGACCGTTTGCTGAGCACCGACCTGCGCTCATCTTCTGCACCGGAGATCTGGCGTACTCGGGCAAAGACGAAGAGTACCGGCAGGTAGAGTCCTTCCTCCGCGATCTCTCCGAGGCCACAGCCGTGCCACGGGAGCGGATCTTTGCCGTGCCCGGCAACCACGACCTCCACCAGCCGGCCGTTCTCCTGCTGATGCCCCTGGTCATCAAAACACGAGAGGAGGCCGATGCCTTTTTTGCCGAGGCCAACAGGGAGCGCGCCGTCGCTTTCAAGAGGTTCCAGCCGTTTGCGGAGTTCCACCAGCGCTTCTTCGGCGTGCCGTTCACCGCTGAGCAGCCCTACCGGCTCGCGACGGAGGAGATCAACGGCTACCAGCTCAGCATCGTCGGCCTGAACACAGCGTGGCTTTCGTACCCAGAGGAGGACAAGGCTCACGGCCGGCTGGTGGTGGGCGAGCGGCTGCTTCGCCGGATCGTGGACGAGCTGCCGCCCCGTCAGCGCACGCGCTCGATCCGCGTGGCTCTCCTCCACCACCCGATCGATTGGCTTCGCGAGCTTGAGCGGGACAACGTGGAGGGAATCCTCGCCAGCCAGTTCGACCTGGTGCTGCTTGGGCATCGGCATCTGCAAAGGCCCGAGGAGCGCACCAGGGCGGAAGGCAAGCTCCTTTGGCTCGCCGCCGGTGCGGCCTTTCAAGGGCGTGAGAAGACCAACGGCGCCTTGCTCGCGGAGCTCGAGGGCGACGAGGTGCGTCTTCAGGCCATCGCGTATCAGGAGTATGGTACCGGGATCTGGCGGCTGGATCCCATGCTGTCACCCGAAGGAGACGGCATCCTGCGAATGACCGTCGACCGCGGACGTCCACCCGTCCCCGGAGGATTGCCGACGGGCCCAGCCATCCAGCCCGTTATCGAGACCTACGCCGAGGTCGTCAAGGGGAGCTTCGAGGCGCAATTCCAGCAGACTGCCGAGCTTTTGGACAAAGGGCGCTTCGAGCAGGCGGAAGAGCTCCTTGCCGAGATCGAAAACAAGGCCACGGCAATCGCCAGTGTGGATGCATCCCGGCGGCAAGAGATGGCCCAGTGGGCGGCTCGGGCCCGCTTGAACCGCGCCTCAGCCATGCTCGACCTCCAGGAGATCGAGCAAGCTCGGACGCTGCTCGCGCAGGTGGATGCGTCGCAATTGAGCTTGGCGGGGAAGCTGAAGCACCTCGAGTGCTGGATCCTCTTGGGCGAGCCGGAACGCGTCGCAGCGCTCCTCGAGGCCCAGCCCATCGCCCAGGCTACGCTAGGAATAGAAGAACGGCACCGTTGGCGAAACGTGCAGCAGCGCCTGATGATCGCCTCCGGTCGGATACCGGACGATCTCGATGCGGCCGACTCCGAGGTCGTTTTGCAGGCCGCCGACGAGCTGCTTCGGCAAGGTGACCTGGCGGGCAGCAGCGAACAAGCCCTTCGCGTGCTCGACCGGCGTGAGCAGAACTCGCTCGTCGAGGCGCTTGCGACGATATCGCTAGTCTCCGCTTTGCGGGGTACGGCAACGGACGAGCCGCGGGGTGCGAGGCCCATTCCGGTCGAGCGGCGACGCGAGGTCATCGAGGCGGTGGAGCGAGAGCGAGCAGGGATAGACGCAGCGCACCTCCCATCCGCAGTCCGCAGATGGTGGGAACGCGCCACGCTCCTGTTTGGGGCCATGGTGCACATCGAGCCCCCCGGAATGGCCTGCTTGGAAGGCTTCGGAGGCGACGAGGATCGCGCCATCAGGCGGGCTTCGGAGTTGGCCTCGTCCAAGCGCCTCGACGAAGCCCAACGCGCTGTGCCGGCCATCGACCATCCGTGGCTTGTTCGGCTGCTGAACATCGAGCTGCTTCGCCAAGCCGAGCGCTGGGATCAGGCGTTGGCGGAGGCTTCTGAGCTTGCTCGGCAGTTTCCCGGCCGGTGCCCAATCGAGGAACTGGCTGCTGATCTATTGGCTCGTCGGGGGCGAGTCAGCGAGGCCCTGAAACACCGGCGGGCTGCATGGGAGTCTCTGCCGGGCGACAGGCAGCTTCTCGGTTTGGCCCAGGCGCTGCTGACCGTTGGAAAGGCAAAGGAGGCATGGGCGCTCCTCGAGCCTCTGCGGGATTGCCGTTTG
>CAYTYV010000503.1:0-4713 GCA_964441055.1 uncultured Polyangiaceae bacterium
GGCAGACGCTGTCGCCGGTCGCCATGCCCGTACCGTCCGGCTTCGCGCAGGCGCTTCCCGCGGCCACGCAGTAGCGGCTATTGTCCGGGGCCAGCCGACAGTTGCCGCTTTCGCACATGGCGTCGCGGTCGCAAGCCTCGCCGTTGTCCAGCACGGCCACGCAAGTCGGGTCCTGGCAGTAGTACTCGGGCGCGCAGTCCACATCGGCCATGCAGCTCGTCGGGCAGGTGCCTCCAGCGCACACGTACGGCGTGCAGTCGGTCTGGCTCGAGATGCAGTCGCCGCTGCCGTTACAGCCGTACTCGGTCAGCATCACCCCGTTGCACGACGGCGGCTCGCACTCGGTGCCCCCGCCGGGATAGTCGCACTGGCCGCTGCCGTCACAGCTACCGTCGCAATCCGGGTCCGTGCCCGCGCAGTCGTCAAACGGGTCCTGTCCCACGCCCACATCCACGCACGCCCCCGCCCCGTCGCACTGCTGGCAGCTTCCGCAGCTCACCGTCTCTTCGGGGTACGCACACGCCCCGGCCCCGTCGCAGCTCCCGCCGCAGGTGCCGCCGCCCGGGCACTCCTTTTCCGGGTCGTCGCCCGCCGCGATGGGCGTGCACTCGCCCGTGTACTCGACAGGGAAGCTGCCCTGGACCACGTCCAGATCGCAGCGCTCGCAGGTGCCGTTGCACTTGGAGCTGCAGCAGACACCGTCGACACAGTACAGCCCGAGCTGACACACCCTGCGGTAGCCGCACTCCTCGCCCGGCCCCCGGAACCGGATGCTCGGGCCACCGTCGAGCACGGGTCTCTCGATGTGCCCTCCTGGGCCTCCCGGCTTGGGTCCCCCGCCGCGCTCCGCGGCCGACTGCGCCTCCGCTCCGGGCGAGCCCACGCCCCACTGCTGCTCGGGCTCGCTACCGCCTAGCCCACAGCCGGCCAGAGCCAGGACCAGAGCTCCACATGCCACCACAGACCACGCACACCCGTTGCCCATGCCTACGCCTCCGTCGCTCCTCGACACAACGCCTACCTGCTGCCCCGAAAACGGCTCAGCTACCGCGCGCAAACGCGCGGTTCCCTTTCTGGCTACCACAGCGCTGGCTGCGCGTTAACGCCTCGAAACACCTGCTAGTTTGGCGGGATTTTCCGGTTTATTGCAGGCCCCGCGGCCCGGCCGAGCCGCGGGGCCGCGGCCGCGCCGATGAGCGACAATGGCAGCCTGTCCCCGCGTTTCCTTGGTGGCGGAGAGCCATCAACATAGATAGGCTGCTCGGGCAAGGCTGCGCCCAGGGGGAGCGAGCCGCGAGGGCAGCATGGACAAGGACGAGCTTGAAAGCCGGATCGAGCGCGGCGAGATCTTCTCCAAGGAGAGCTTTGCCGCTCTGGATCTGAGCGGTGCCAAGCTCTCGGGCGCGGTCTTCGAGGAGTGCGATTTCGCTGGGGCCAGCCTCGGCGGCGCCACGCTGCAGGAATCCGTGCTGACCCGATCCACGCTTGCGGGCGCCGACCTACGCGAGGCCAACCTGCGTCACACCGTCTTGGACCACGTGGATCTGGGCGAGGCCGTGCTGGCGGGCGCCAACCTGACCGCGGTCAAGCTGGTCGACTGCGATCTGAGCGGCGCGGATCTGTCGGGCGCGAACCTGGTCATCGCGGCCGTCACCAACCCCAAGATGCCGCGGGCCAACCTGTCCCGGACCAACCTGGACCGCGCGGCCTTCATCGATGCCGAGACGAGCGGCATCAACCTGGCGGGGGCGCACCTCAAGCAGACGGTCATGATGAAGGCGGATCTGAGCGAGGCGGAGCTCGACGGCGCCCGCTTCGAGCTGGCGGTGATGATCGAGACCAGCTTCGCGGGCAAGGACCTGTCGGGCATGGACCTCAGCCTGACCCAGCTCATGGGAGCCGATCTGCGCGGCTGCGATCTTCGGGGCGCCAAGCTGCAGCAGTGCAACTTCAAGGACGCCGACATGGACGAAGCCAAGCTCGACGAGGCCCAGGCCAAGAACGCGCTGTTCGTCGGCGCCGAGCTCAGCCAGGCCAGCCTGGTGCGGGCCGAGCTCTACCAGTCGCTGTTCGAGGACGCCGTGCTCGATGGGGCCGACTGCAGCAAGGCCAACATGCAGCAGTGCATCCTGCATCGGGCTCGCTGCGTGGGCGTGCGCTTCGTCGGTGCCGATCTGACCTACGCCGACTTTTCCCACGCCGACATCTCGCAGAGCGACTTTTCCGACGCCACCCTGTTCCGCACGCGGTTTCACCGCACCCGCGAAGAGGACACCACCTTCACCCAGCGCGCGGCCGCCCTGGGCGACGACGAGCTCCAGGCCGAGGCCGAGGACTGGCAGCCCGAGCATTGAGCTTTCGAGAACATGTGGATCGCTCGGTGCTCGTGGCGGGCCACCTGTGTAGGCGCCCATTGACGAACCGCCACAACATGGTGGATAATCCACCAAATGATGGCAGATTGCTCGCCATACACCCCGCGACTCCAAGCGGAGAAGCTCCGCGCCACCTTGGCTGTGATGCGCGTCGTGGTGCTCACGGGAGCGCGACAGACCGGCAAGACCACTCTGGCAATCGAGCTCGGTCGCGCCGAGGATCGGGACTTCGTCACCCTCGACCGCCCCGAGACCCTGGAGCTCGCTAGGCAGGATCCAGAGGCGCTCTGGCAGGGCCTGGACCGCGTCACCATCGACGAGGTGCAGCGCGCGCCCCAGCTTCTCGATCGCCTCAAGATCGAGGTCGACCGAAAACCGAGCCCTGGACGTTTTCTGCTCACGGGCTCGGCCAACCTGCTGCTGATGGAGTCGGTGTCGGACTCGCTGGCGGGACGGGCGGGATACCTCTCGCTGCCGCCGCTAACGCTGTCGGAAAGGTTGGAAACCCAGGGAGGAGCGCTCCTGCGGCGGCTCCTCGAGGCGAAGGACGCTGGCGCAGCGCTTCGACGAAGGACCGACTTCCCGGCCGTCCAAGGCCTCTCGCTGCCGAGGGCGGTGTTCGAGGGCGGCTACCCAGAAGTCGTGCGCCTCGACGGCGACCGCGCGCGCAACATCTGGCGCGAGGGATACGTGGCCACCTATCTCGAGCGCGATCTCAGGAACCTGTCGCAGATCGGCGACCTGCCGGATTTCCTGCGCCTGCTGCGGCTGGCCGTCCTGCGCGCTGGAGGGCTCATCAACGTGGACGGGCTCGCCCGGGATGCGGGCCTGGCCTCGTCCACCGCGCGGCGCTGGCTCAACCTGCTGGAGGTGGGCTACCAGCTCGTCACCGTGCCCGCCTATGCCACCAGCCGCACCAAGCGCCTGGTCAAGTCACCCAAGCTCTACCCCACGGACAGCGGGCTCGGTTGTTTTCTGTGCGGCATCCACGACCCTGCCGAGCTCAGGCGCTCCCCTCAGCTCGGCTCGCTGTTCGAGTCCTATGTACTGCACCACCTCGCCGCCTACGTCGAACTGTTGGCGTCGAGCGCTACCCTTCTCTACTGGCGCACCCACCGCGGCGAGGAGGTGGACTTCGTCGTCGAGACGCCGAGCCGCCTGTTGCCGATCGAGGTCAAGACGTCGACTGCCTTGGGCAAGCGCGACCTGCGCGGCCTGGCCGCGTTCCTGCGGGAGTACCCCGACGCAGCGCCCTTTGGCGTCGTGCTCTACGGCGGCCGCGAGTGGTTGCGCCCAACGCGCGACGTGGTCGCCATCCCGTGGTCGTCCTTTGTCGGCAACTGAGCCGTCCGCAATCCGTGCATTCCAAGCTCGCGGCTCGTCGCGCGCCGACCGAACCGACCCTTCTCCACACGACGGCGATGCCCCGTTCGCTGTTGCTCTGAGCTGAACGGAAAGCGGCGGCCTCGACGGCGACCGTTCGGCTGCGGTGCCCCACGAAGACCAAGAAAGCCCTATTAAAATAGTAGGCTTTCAAAGGCGTTCACGCGCCGCCGGCCCAGTGGTAGCAGGAAAGAGCGACGCGCGTTCACGCGTGGCAGCTGAGCCGTTTTGCGGGACGGCAGGCAGACGATCCGTTTGCGGGGCAAAAGAGGAGGCGTCATGGGTAAGGGTTGCGTAGGGTCTGTGGTGGCTTGTGCGGCTCTGGTCGTCACTCTGGCCGGCTGTGGGCTAGGCGGCGACGAGCCCGAGCAGCACGGGGACGAGGGCTCGCCCGCGGCAGAGGCGCAGTCGGCCTTGGAACGCGGCGGGGAGGCCAAGGCGGGCGGACCAGGGCGCATCTACCGACCCGACGGCGGCACCAACGATGGCGGTGTCCCAAGCATCCGACTCAAGGGACCAGGGGAGACATGCAGCTTCCGCGGGGGGATGTGCGACATTAAGCAGGGGCTGACCTGCGTGGACGGCGTCTGTTGCACCTCCAAGTGCGATGGCTTGTGCGAGGGCTGCGACCTGGACGTGGTCCCGGGAAGCTTCCCTGTCGAGTACACGGGTGAGTGCACGCCCATCGCGGCGGGCGACGACCCCGACGAGGAGTGCGCAGGCACGGGGACCTGCGGCGGCACGTGCGACGGCGCGGGACAATGCCAGGTACCGGAAGAGACAGTGAGCTGCGGGACCTGCCAGCAGTGTGACGGCATAGGCAAGTGCAAGCCGGTGGGCGCGGGCGAGGACCCGTTTGACGACTGCGCGGGCACGGACCCGGACTGCGGTGGCGTCTGCGACGGCGCGGGCACGTGCGAGTACGCGCCCGAGACGGAGACGTGCGGCACCTGTC
>CAYTYV010000504.1:0-4677 GCA_964441055.1 uncultured Polyangiaceae bacterium
GGGTTTGGGGGCAGAGGGAGGAGCGCAGCGACGACCGGAGCCCCCATCGTCGAACGCCGCTAGGAGATCAACTCGCCCGCTGCCCGAGGGCCCGTGGCGCTCTCGGATGCGCTGCGCTCGGGCAGGCGCCGACGGCTCCAGTGCTCGGCAATGAGTAGATGGGCCACGTAGGCGTAGCCGCCCGAGAAGATGACGGCGAAAGGCGCGGCGATCCAGTGGCCCTCGCGGACCGCGACCACCGCCGAGACCGCGCACAGAAGCGAGCACAGTATCTCGACCAGCGGTAGCTGCAGCACCGACCGATAGCGTCCACGCTTGCTGCCGTGCTTGGGCGTGCGCACGAACTCGCCCGACATGTGACGCCAGCCGTCGTGAACGGCGGTGCTGAGGTGTGGGGCCAGGCCCATGCCCAAGCCGATGAGCGCGGGCAACAGCCGCAACGCGTGCCAGCGGCGCCGCCCCTGCGCCGACTCGGCCAGCATGTAGAAGGCCGCCAGCGAGCTCATGGGCGCCATGCACAGCGGCATGTCGACCAGCACCATGGTGCCCGGATCGGTCACCGTGACGGTGAGCAGCACAGGCAAAAGCAAGAAGCACAAGGCCACCATCAGCGGGTAGGCAAAGTGCGGCGTGAGGTGGAAGACCGCCTCGATCCGCTGCCCCAGGCGCAGGTCCGACGACCACACGCGCCCGAGCAGCTTGCGGGCGGTCTGCACCGTGCCCTTGGCCCAGCGGTACTGCTGGGCGCGCAGCGCCGAGATGTCCTCGGGCAGCTCGGCGGGCGAGACCACGTCCTGGCGGTAGATGAAGCGCCAGCCGCGAAGCTGCGCCCGATAGGACAGATCCAGGTCTTCGGTCAGCGTGTCGTGCTGCCATCCGCCCGCGTCGCGGATGGCCTGGCGCCGCCACATGCCGCCCGTGCCCGAGAAGTTGAACAGCATGCCCGCCCCGAAGCGCGCGCGATTCTCGACCAGGTGATGGCCGTCGAGCATCAACGCTTGGATGCGCGTGAGCAGCGAGGCCTCGCGGTTCATGTGGCTCCAACGGGCCTGCACCATCCCCACCTTGGGGTCGCGGAAGTGGCCGACCAGATCGCGCAGGAAATTCGGCGGGGGCAAGAAGTCGGCGTCAAAGATGGCCACCAGATCGCCCTTGGCTTGCTCGAGCCCGGCATCGAGGGCACCGGCCTTGTAGCCCACGCGATCGGTGCGACGGATGTGCACGGCGTCGTAGCCGCGGGCACACAGCTCTTCGACCGCGGCCCGACTGATCTTCTGCGTCTCGTCGGTCGAGTCGTCCAGCACCTGGATCTCGAAGCGGTCCCGGGGGTAGTCCATGCGCGCGACCGCGGCGAGCAGCCGCTTGACTACCGTGGACTCGTTGAACAGGGGTAGCTGGACGGTTACCTGCGGCAGCTCGTCCTCGCCGAGCGGCTCGCCGCAGTGCTTCTTGGCCTGGTCGATCTGGCGCCGATGGCGTCGGCACAAGATCACCAGATGCATGCGGTGAAGCCCGTACATGCTCAACAAAAGGAGCACGACGAAGTACAGCGCACACAGCACGATGCTGATCATGGCGGTCCCATTCCGTACTAGTCCAACGCATGAGCTAGCATCGCCGCGTGGCCCGATTGTCACGGAGATGTATTTGTTTGCACTACGATGTCAGCGGGCCCGTAGGAGTTTCGGAAATGTGGACGGAGCAAGCCCGATTGGCCTCGGGGCGGGGAGCGGATAGGCTTGTCTGGGGGCGCGTCCCCCGGCTTTTCGCGAGGTTGCCATGCCCGTTCGCATCGTTCGCTTGCCCGTGCTCGCCACGGCCTTTGCCCTGGCCTTGGCCTCATGCATCTTGGACACTGCGCCCGTCGGCCCCGGAAGGACGCCCGCTGGCCCGGGCGCGCGGGTGCGCTACGACCTCGGCCACAAGCCGTTGCCCGACATCCCGCTGCCGAGCGACACGGCCACCTGGCCGGACCCGACCAGCCGCACGGGGCTGCGCATCAACGCCAGCCTGGTCGCCCCGACCTCGATCGAGCGGCAGGCCCGGCGGCGCTTTTCCCAGCTCGAGGGCTGGGGCACCTTTGCCCCCATCAGCGTGTCCTTCGACCTGGACCGAGCCGACCCGGCCTATGCCGACTACCAGGGTCCCGCCCTAGACCTGCGCAACCTCCGCACTCGGCACCAAGGCGACGACTACGATTTCGCCGACGACGCGGTCTACCTCGTCGACCTGGCGACGGGCGTGCCCCAGGTGCTGGACGTGGGTGCGGGCAACTTCGACTACACCTTGAAGAAGCTCGACAAGTACTGGGCCAACGACACCCGCCAGAGCGAGCGCAACCTGCTGTTCGAAACGATCGACGAGACGGCGGGCGGCGCCATCAAGCACTACAGCCCCGAGCACGACACCGACTTCGACGGCGTGCTCGATCGACCCAACCTCGAGCCCGTGGGCGCCTGCCCCGACCCGGATCCGGTCTGCGACAACCCCAGCATCGGCGAGGAGTACCGCTCGGACGAGTGCGCTCAGATGCGCCAGACGCGCGACCGCTGCGTGGCCGACCATCTCTTGACCCACTACGAGCGCGAGACCGACTCGCTGCTGCTGCGACCGCTGCTGCCGCTAGAGGAGATGAACCGCTACGCCGTGGTGCTGACCGACCGGCTGGTCGACGGCCTGGGCAACGCGGTCAAGTCCCCGTTCGAGCTCGTCTACCACGCCAGCCAGCGGCGCACCGCGGAACGCGTTGCCGCCATCATCGACGACCCTGCGCTCGGCGCCTACTTCGGCGACCTGCACGGCACGGGCCTGGACCACGTGGCCTTCCTATGGAGCTTCACCACCCAGCCCACGGTGGACGATCTGCGGCGGCTGCGCGACGGGCTCTACGGTCAGGGCCCCTTTTCCCGCTGGGCGAGCGAGTTCCCGGTTCGGCTCGAGCTTCAGCGCGCCGTGGGGCTGACCGCCGATTTCGCCGAGGGCGCCACCGACGCCCCCGACTGGCCGTCGAGCCCGTTGGGCGAGAGCGCGGGCTGTCTGGCCAAGGCCGAAAACCTGTACGTGGTCCGCTACGAGGACATCGAGCCGGACATGGACGTGGTCTTCGAGTTCGGCTTCGGCATGAACGCTGGCCCTGACCTGCAGCTCATGCTGCGGCGCTTTCAGGCCATCGACCACATGGTCCTCGCCACCTTTCGCGTGCCCTTCATCCTGCAGGGCGGGCCGAGCTCGACCAACTCGAACATGTCGGCCGAGCTGAACTTCCTGACGGGCCAGGGACAGACGTCCGAGGACGTGGTGCAGGTCTGGTTCGTGGTGCCCAAGGAAACGGCCGAGCACAGCCAGCCCTTCGACGTCAACCTCTACGCCCACGGCTACACGGGCAACTTCGTCGAGATGCTGCTGTACGCGGGCAACCTGGCCGAGCACGGCCTGGCCACGGTGGGCATCAACGCCGTGGGCCACGGGCTGAGCTTCGAGGACCAGGCCGTCCTGGGCAAGGCCCTGCTCGCCAGCTTCTGCTACGCGCCACTGTTCAACGCCTTGACGGCGACGAGGGCGCGCGACCTCAACCAGGACACCCTGCCCGACTCGGGCGGGGACTTCTGGTCCAGCTACCTGTTCCACACCCGCGACTCGGTACGCCAGTCGCTGCTGGATCACCTCCAGCTCGTGCGCATCCTGCGCGCCTTTGGCAGCAGCGCCGAGATGACCTGCCGCAACGACGGACAGCCGACGAGCCCCGTGGCCGCGTGCGACCTCGACGGCGACGAGGGCCCCGACCTGCTCGGCGACTTCGACGGCAACGGCGTGCCCGATCTCGGCGGACCGGGGACCATCATCGGCACCTGGGGCGAGTCGCTGGGCGGCATCCTGAGCGCCATGCACGGCGCCATCGATCCCGAGGTGTCGGTGGCGGTGCCCACCTCCGGGGGCGGCGGGCTGAGCGATGTCGGCGTCCGCTCGTTCCAGGGGGGCGTGATCGAGGCGGTGCTGCTGCGCATCTGGGGCCCGTTGGTGGTGGGCGTACCCGCTGCCAGCCGAGCGCCGTGCCAGCCTACTGACCCGCCCGACGCCCACTGCACCGTCTGCAGCGAGAGCCAGGTCTCGGTGCGCTGGGTGCTGCCCGACGTCAACGGCACGGGGGAGGTGGAAATCGCCTGTCTGGAGACGGGCACCATCGACGACACCACCGTGCTGGTGCGCAACATCGACAACGACGAGGTGCGCTGCGCCCGCGTGGGCGAGCAGCAGCGCTTTCGCGTGGGCATCCCGGCCTCGACGGGCGACCGCGTCATCGTCTCGTTCTGGGATGGGCGCGACTCGGTCCAGAGCTACGACGGCTGTCGCCTTACCGGTACCGCGCGCGAGCCGCGGCACGTGATCGACCGCTGGGGCCGCGGGCGCTTCGTCGAGGGGACGCAGAACGGAGCGCGGACGGCCGGCTGCGGCCACCCGACCTGCAGCGGCTTCCAAGGCTCCTTCTTCGGTCAGGGCACGCCGCTGGTGGCACCCGGTGAGGGCTTCGGCCACATCCGCCAGACGCCCGCTCTGCGGCGCTTCATCGCCTTGGCGCAGACCGCGCTCGAGCCCGGCGATCCGGTGAGCTTTGCGCCCTACTACGCGCTCCGACCGATGACCGATCCCTACGGCCAGGTGGTGCCGCCCCGCGCCGTG
>CAYTYV010000505.1:0-4671 GCA_964441055.1 uncultured Polyangiaceae bacterium
GACCAGCATCCGGTCAACTGCGTCAGCTTGATCGACGCGCAGGCCTACTGCGCCTTTGCGGAAAAGCGCCTGCCAACTGAGCGCGAGTGGGAGTACGCCGCTCGCGGGGGCCCGGAGCAGCGCACCTTTTCGTGGGGCGAGGAGCCTCCGAGCGCCAAGAACGCCTGCTACGACCATCCGGGGGGCACCTGCTCGGTGGGCTCCTTTGCCCCGGGCGCCTTCGGGCTGCACGACATCTCCGGCAACGTCTGGGAGTGGACCTCGTCGGCCTTCAAGCCCTACCCGTCCACGGCCGCGGCTGACGAGCTGGGCTCATACCGCCACTTCGTCTATCGCGGCGGAAGCTGGAGCCGCCGCTTTCCCAAGTGGCTGCGCAACACCCTGCGAAACCGCTACCGCCCCGAGCAGTGGGGCGCCTCCATCGGGCTGCGCTGCGCCAGAACCGTCACCCCGCTCGAGTGCCCCGAGCAGACCGCGCCAAAGGGACGGGCCTGCGTGCGCGTCGCTGGCACGCCGCTCTGCGAGCCTTACCGCCACTGGGACGGCGAGCGCTGCGCCTCAGGCGGTGCGCCGACGGCCGCCAAGGGCTCGGGACGGCCAGGGCCAGTGGGCAGCCCAGCGATCCCGGGAGCTCCCCAGCCCGGGCCCGATGCCAAGCCGGTCGACGGCAGCGCGCTGTCGCGCACTCGCACGCCCCAACACGACGCCGACTGCCGCCGCCACTGGCCCGCCACGCCCGCGGCCTACCTGTTTTTCGGAGGAACGTTCCACAGTCGAGCGCCGCTCATCTCCGCGGCCGGCTGCGTCCCACGCGACATGGGCAGCAAGTGGACCAGCGCCTGCTGCGGCCAGTAGCGACGCGGGGAATGCTCGACGGGCGCCGGATGTTGACGCGGTAGCGGCCTGGGATGCCGGTCGCCGTGGCCATCGCGCCGCAGCCGCGTAAGCTTCCCTGGGCCCATTCCGTTTTCCCAACCGTCCCGGCCCCGACCCACCGACCGCGAGAATTCCATGACCGAGCTGGCGCAACACCACCCGAACAAGCTCTTGGCAGCGGCGGCGCTGCTGGCCGCCCTGGCCACTGGCGGCTGCGGGTCGAGCCGCGGCGGCGGACCACAACCCCAGCCCGAAGCCACAGGACCGCTAGGGCCCGCGCACACAGCGGGCGCTCCCGCCCCTCCGCTGGGCGTCGGCCAGGTACCCGCTCCCACGGCCGTGCCCGCCGACCCGGCCCCGTCGACCGTGGCCGATCTGGTCGAGCGGGTTGCGCCTGCCGTGGTCAACATCACAGCCGTCCATAAGGGCCGGTCCGTGCCGGGCGCCATGGTGGACCCGTTCGAGTTCTTCTTCGGGCGCCCCGTTCCCGGACGCCCTGAGGGCGCCATTCCACACCCCAGGATCCCACCGCGCTCCGCGGCCGGCTCCGGCTTCATCATCGGCCCCGAGGGCTACGTGGTCACCAACCACCACGTGGTCGAGGGCGCCGACGAGCTCCGGGTACGGTTGCTCGACGACCGGCAGTTCAAGGCTCAGGTGGTGGGTCGCGACCCCAAGCTGGACCTGGCCCTGATCAAGCTCGAGAACGCCTCCGGCCTGCCGAGCGTGGTGTTCGGCTCGGCCGAGGCGCTGCGCGTGGGCGAGCACGTGCTGGCCGTGGGCAACCCCTTCGGCCTTGGGCACACCGTGACCATGGGCATCGTGAGCGCCAAGGCGCGCACCATCGGCGCGGGGCCCTACGACGACTTCATCCAGACCGACGCCTCCATCAACCCCGGCAACAGCGGCGGCCCGCTGTTCGACCTGCGCGGCCAGGTGGTGGGCATCAACACGGCGATCCGCGCGGGCGCCGACGGCATCGGCTTCGCCATCCCCATCGACGCCTTGCAGAACGTGATGGCCCAGCTCAAGGACAAGGGCTACGTCGAGCGCGGCAAGCTGGGGCTCGCCTTCCAGCCGGTCACCGACGAGCTCGCCAAGGCGCTAGGCATGGACAGGCCACGCGGCGCCCTGGTCAACGCGGTCGAGACGGGAAGCGCGGCCGAGCGGGCCGGCATCGCGATAGGCGACGTCATCGTGGGCATCGACGACGAGCCCATCGATCGGGCCGAGGAGCTGCCGCGTCACGTGGCGCGCCATCCCCCCGGCTCGACCATCCGCGTGCTGCTGCGGCGCGGCGGCAGAGAGCTCGCCCGCACGGCCACGCTCGACAAGCTCGAGGACGAGGGCGCCCCACCCGGACGGCTCAAGGGCGGCGAGTCAAAAAACGAGGCCAAGCAGGTGCTGGGCCTGGAGATCGCCGACCACCCCGGCGGCGGCGTGCGGGTGCTCGGCCTGAGCGAGTCGGCGGTGCGCCACGGACTGCGGCCCGGCGACATCATCGTCGAGGTCAACCGCCGACCCGTGCGCAACGTCGAGCACCTTGCCGCAGCGCTCGACCGCATTCCCAAGGGCGAGACAGCACTGTTCAAGGTGCAGCGTCGCGGCCACGACTACTTCGTGGGGGTGCCGCTGGGGGAGTAACCTGGCGGGCTAATCCCCCGTGCTGACCTCGACGGACACGCTAGCGCCGCCCTTTGGCTTGCGCTTCTTGCCCTTTCGGAGCAGGGCCTTTTTCTCCTTGTCGGTCAGGCAGGCAATCTCCAGGCCGAGCGCGCAAGCCTTGTCGTAGTAGAAGACCGCCCGCTCCCGGTCGCGTTGCACGGCGTCGTCGCCACGGGCGTAGATCTCGGCGAGCGCGCGGCAGGCCACCGCCATGCCCGCGTTGCAGGCCTGCTCGTACAGCTTGACCGCCTTTCCGAGCCTGCGCGGCACTTCCTGCCCCTGCTCGTAGAACCACCCCAGCCGGTAGCAGGCGCGGGCCTCGTTCTGCTCGCAGCGCGTGCGGCAGTCCTGAAGATCGCCACCGTCACATCCTTGGGCAGGACGAAGCTCTACCTGCGCAGGCCCACAGGCCGCGCAGAGCGCCAGGGAGACCGCCACCAGGGCCAGCATCGGCTTGCACGACAGCATGTCGGCTACGGTAGCCGACCCCGGCGCGCTTGGCCAAGGTCAAGCCCCTCGCCACGGCTTGACAGGCAGCTGTTTATGTGAATAGTTGAACATGTATTCAATTATCAAAGGGCCGAATGGAACGACGCCGACGGGAAGAGCGACCCCAGGACGAGCAGTGTGAGCTGCGCGTGGTCCACCTCGATCGCGTAGCCCAGGCGCGAGGGAAAACGCTGCCGGATCGCGAGCTCGAGCGGCTGAGCCAGCTCTACAAGGCACTCGGAGATCCGACGCGCCTTCGCATTCTGAGGGCTCTTTCGGTCGGCGAGCTTTGCGTCTGCGACCTGGCGGCCACCGTGGGGCTCAGCGCCTCGGCGGTATCGCACCAGCTTCGCCGCCTGCGCGAGCAGGCCCTGGTCAAGGCTCGCCGAGACGGCCAGGTCGTCTACTACGCGCTCGACGACGAGCACGTCGGCCAGCTTCTGGACATCGGCCTGGCCCACGCGCGGGAATAGCGCTCGCGGCAACATCGAAGGAAGAGGCGGTTCGTGCAGTTTTTGCTGGAGTGGATGAAGGCGAGCTGGGAGCTACTCTCCGCCTCGGCGTCCTACCTGCTGCTCGGGCTGGTGGTGGGCGGCCTGCTCAAGGCCTTTACCTCTCCAGCGACGGTCGCTCGCCACCTGGGCAACGGTCGGCTGCTGCCCGTCATCAAGGCCGCGCTCTTCGGCATCCCCATGCCCCTGTGCTCCTGCGGGGTGCTGCCCGCTGGCGCGTCGCTGCGCCGCCAAGGAGCCAACCGGGGAGCCACGGCCGCGTTTCTGATCGCCACGCCCGAGACGGGGGTCGACTCCATCGCCCTGAGCTATGGGCTGCTCGGCCCGATCATGACCGTGGCGCGGCCGCTGGCGGCCTTTTTGACCGCCACGACCGCTGGGATCCTCGAGAACCTGGTCTCGCGGCCCGAGGCGCGCAGCGTTGAGCCCGATCGGAGCTGCCCGGTCGACGGCTGCTGCGATGGCACCGACTGCCCCGACGGCGAGCACCGCCGCCATCACAGCCGCGCCGAGAAGCTGACAGCCGGGCTGCGCTTTTCCTTCACCGAGCTGTGGCCCGAGCTGGCCGGCTGGTTCACCTTTGGCCTGCTGCTTGCGGGGCTCATCGGGGTGCTCGTCCCCTTCGAGGTGGGCAGCCGCTACCTGGGCGGCGGCTGGCAGAGCATGCTGCTGATGCTGGCCATCGGCATCCCGCTGTACATCTGCGCGACGGCATCGACCCCCGTGGCAGCGATGATGATCCTCAAAGGCGCCTCGCCCGGCACGGCGCTGGTCTTCTTGCTGGCCGGCCCAGCCACCAACGTGACCTCGCTGTCCGTGCTGATGGCCATCATCGGCAAGCGCGCCACGGCGATCTACCTCGGGGTCATCGCCACCATGAGCGTGCTCTGTGGGCTGGCGCTCGACGCCATCTACGCGAGGCTGGGCATCTCGCCTCAGGCGGCGCTGGGCGAGGCGGCGCACCTGGTGCCCCACTGGCTACAGGGGGTCGCCGCCGTGGTGCTGGTGGCCATGTCGGTGAGACCGGTCTACCGCTCTGCGCGAGGGCGGCTCGCCGGGCTCGCCCGACTCGTCGGCCACGGCCCAGCCCACCGCCTCGCAGCCGGCAGCACCCGCCGACACCGCCCCC
>CAYTYV010000506.1:0-4670 GCA_964441055.1 uncultured Polyangiaceae bacterium
ATCGCATTATGCCGAGTTCCAGATTATGCCGAGCAGGGTGCAGATCTACTGGACGGCATCACGGTCTTCGCCCGGTGTGCTCGGCATAATCAGAGGCCTTCGAGGAAGGCCAGCAGGCGGTCGTCGGGCCGGTACCGCTTCGCCGCAGCGCGGGGCGGGGCGGTTTTCGCGATGGCCCTTTCCTTCAGTGTCAAGTCGGCGTGCAAGTACATCTGCGTGGTCTCGGGGGACTCGTGCCCCAGCCAGAGCGCGATGACCGATGTGTCCACTCCTGCGTGCAGCAACTGCATCGCGTTGGTGTGGCGCAGCGCGTGGGGTGAGAGACGTCTGCCACGCAGCCTTGGCTGGTGCCGCTGGGCGACCGCGACGTACTTTGCGAGCAAGTGCTCGACGGCGTCACGGCTGAGAGCCGTGCCGCGGCGGCTCGGAAAGAGCGGCCCCGATGCTCGTGGCCGAAGTGCACGCATCCACTGCCGAAGGACGGCGACCGTCGTCGGGAGCAGCGGCGTGCATCGCTCTTTCCGGCCTTTGCCCGTACACCGCACGTGTGCGCCGCGGCCCAGTTCCACGTCGTCCCAGCGTAGCTGCGTCAGCTCCGAGACGCGTAATCCGGTCTGCACAGCAAGGAGCAGCAGCGCATGATCACGGCGACCGAACCAGGTGCTGCGGTCCGGTGCGGCGAGCAACGCGTCGACCTCGTCGCGGTCCAAGAACGATACCGTGCCGCGGTCGTGGCGCTTGTGCGGGATCGCCAGCACCCGCTGGATGAGACCGGAGGCGGCCGGCTCGCGCATGGCCGCGTACCGAAAGAAAGAGCGGATCGCGGCGAGCCGTGCATTGCGGGTGCGGGTCGTGTTGCCGCGCTCCTTCTCGAGATAGTCCAAGAAGGCGCAAACCAGCGGAGCGTCGAGGTCCTCCAGGTCGACGTGGGAAGGTGCGGTTCGCTGGCGACGTTGAATGAAGGCGAGCAAGAGGCGAAACGTGTCGCGGTAGGCGGCAATGGTGTGCGGACTGGCGCGGCGCTGCTGCATCAGGCGCTCGGTGAAAAAGGCTTGCAGCAAGGGGGCGAGCGAGATCATCGCACCCTCCAATCCTGCTCCAGACGCTCACCGGCAAGCGCCAGCAACTCGGGTGCGGCTTGCAGGTACCAGTACGTGGCGTGCACATCGAAGTGCCCCAGGTAGGTCGACAGCAGCGGCAACCGTGCTTGCACGTCGACGCCTGCGCGGTACCACTCGATCAGCGTCCGCACGGCAAAGGTATGTCGGAGATCGTGCGGCCGTGGCCTGCACGCTTCCGAGCGCGCTCGAATACCGGCGTCGCGCACCAGTTGCTGAAAGACGAAGTGCGCGTTGCTGTAATGCAGACGCGTGCCAACGCTCGACAACAGGAAGGCGGACGACCGCGGACAACGTACTTCGCGGTCGCGCAGCTCAGCATAGCAGCGGAGCGCCTCTACGCTGGTTGCGTGCAGGGCCACTTCGCGAGACTTGCCGAACTTGCTGTACCGGATGAGTAGCAGTCCGCCTTGCAGGTCCACGTCGTCGCGGTCCAGTCCGATGGCTTCGCCGATGCGCAGTCCCGCCGTTGCCAGCAGTCCGACGAGCGTCGAGTACGTCGCGGCACGCAGCGGCTGAGACAGTCGGCGCGTCGCCGCCATGAGGCGCTCTATCTCGGCTGGCGAGTAGACGTACGGAACGGCGCGAGGGGCTGAATACGGCAACAGCGAGCTCGATGGGATCTCGGTCCGAGGCTCGTATGCCTGCAGGTGCTTGGCGAAGCCGCGCACCATGCTAAGCCGCCTCGACCACCACCAGGGATGAGCGTCGGCCGGCTGCTTCGCCCATGCGAGCGCGAGCCGGACGGTGATCGTCTTGGCACCGTGGCGCTCGAGATACGCGACGAAGTCGGCCAAGGGTGTGTCGTGCCAGCGGAGCTTGTAGCCGAGCGCGCGACGAGTCGACAGATACTCCTGGAGCCTGCGGCGGAGCCGAGTCATGCCTCAGCTCCGGGCCAGGGCTGAGCCAGCGTACCGAGCGACGAGCGGTCGACGAGCTGGGGCAAGGGCCACGGCTGCGCGAGCGCGCGCAGCGACGAGCGGTTGACCTTCGCGTAGATCGCGGTGGACAGCAGGCTACGGTGTCGGAGAACCTGGCCCACGTCGGCGAGCCCCGCGCCTCGCTGGAGCATCTGTGTCGCCGCGGTGTGCCGCAACCGATGGGCGCCAAACGCGGGCACGCCAGCACGGGCACACGCTCGACGTACAACCGCGCCGATGCTGGTTGACGACAAGGGCGCATGCGGCGCGTTGCTACCGAGCACAAGCGTGCGGCACGAACTGCTCGGACGACCGCGACGCAGGTAGGCAACAAGAGCCTCGCCCACATCGGCAGGCAACGGGAGCGTGTCGAGCCGTCCTCCCTTGCCGTGCACCACGAGCTCGCCGTGCCGCCAGTCGATGTGGTCGATCTCGAGACGAGCTACTTCTCCTGCGCGCAGGCCGAGCCGCGCGAGCAGAAGCAACACGGCGTAGTCCCGTCGGCCGATGGCCGTGCGTCGGTCGCAGCTCTCGAGCAGCCACCGCACCACTCGAGGGTCCACATCTCGCGGCAGGCCGCTGAGCCGCCATCCTGCAACGGCGGGAACGGCGCCTGAGAGTGCGGACGTCGTAAGGCCCTCCAGGTGCAGGAAGCGCAGCAGGGACCGCAGTGCCGTCACCAGCAGCTTCGCCGAACCAACCTGGCGGCGCGGACACTCGCGAACCACGAACTCCGTCACGTGCTCGGCCTTCAGGCCCGAGAAGTCGGCCCCCACGCCGCCGCACCTCGTCACGAACCCGCGGACGAGGTGCACGTAGTTCCAAATCGTCGCCGCGACGAGCCCACGCTGCTCGCCAAGGTAGGCTCGGTACCGCTCGAAAAACTGCTCCACGGCCGTACGCGCCACCGGCGCCGTAGGCGGTGGGATGACCTCGATGCCTCGGAGGTAGTCAAGCATCGGAGCGAGTCCGCGCATCGAGATCCACTGGGTGTAGCCCGCGGCTCGTCGTGCTCGAAGGAACCGCTCGAGGCGTGCCGCCGTCAAGGCGCTTGCCTGTAAGCGCTCCGCCTCGAGCCAGTGGCTGAGGTGCGCCAGCACCCGCTCCAGGTTCGCCGCAGACAGCGGCGTGTATCCGACCTTCTGTAGATGCCTCTGGAAGCCCACCGCGTACTGCTGCAGCGGACCCTCGACTCGGACGCGACTCGGCTTGCTCTTGGCCATGGCTCCTCCTTCTGGCTTCCCCCAGAAAAAGGAGCCTGCAACACCCTCCGGATTATGCCGCACACATCACGCGATGCCCTCGGAAATCCAGGGCTTCGGAGGTGCCGCTCGGCACAATCCGGAACTCGGCATAATGCTCGTTATGCCGAGTTCGGCATAAATCGCACAAAAGGCAGCAGTTCGAGCGGCTGTGCGCCCCTCCTCGACTTCGCCGCACCAGGTGATGAACATCCACGTAGCGCCGTCGCCCGCAGTGGCGGCACCGCCCGCGGTCCCGCGCCAAGACGGCTCGCCGCACCGCAGCAGGCATGGAACCTCCCCCGCGCGCCTCGCGCACGCCTTCTGTGTCGAGGTCCACCACCTTGGCATCGCAGCCAAGCCGCTCGGCCTGCTCGGGCGGTAGGGCCACGGCGCCCGCATTGGTCTCGAGCTCGGTCCGCTCGCAATCTCGGCAGTGGTAGAGCACCACGGCCTTGCGCGGGTCGGCGATGTCGGTGCTATCAGGATGGCACAGCCCCGCCAGCGCTTCCTTCGCCACAGCCTCAAGCGCCTCAGCATCGCTCAGCGAGCCTTCGGCTGCCTGCCGAGCCCCTTGCATGGCGCGGCTCAAGAGCGCCCACACCGCCGCTGGAAGATGCATGCGAAGCTCCACGGTCTCGGGCGTGCGCCAGTGCACCTCCGCAGGCTCGTCCCGCGTCCGCTCCTTGCCGCCCACCTTCGACACAACCCGCCGTTCGAGCTCGCGCATGGAGACCCGCGCGGCAAGCTCGAGCCAGAGAGCCTCGTCCTCGCTCGTGGCCACCCGGGTGAGCTCTCGCACCTGCGAGTAGCTGAGCGCCCCTTGGACGAAGGCCTGCTCGATGCGCCGAAGCCCTCGTAGAGCCCGTCCGATGCGCCCCCGCTCGCGGGTGGCCTTCACGCCGAGGCGCAGGCGCACGCGGGCGTAATGCTGCAAATCGCTATAGCCGCCGAGCTCGCGAAGACGACCGGGGCCACGCTCGGCCAAATCCGCCAGGTAGCGGCAGAGCAGCCACTCGCAGCGCCGACGGCAACCGGCCAAGTCGGCCAGGACGACGTCGAGCTGAGCTGTGCAGAGGTTCGGCTCATAGCCATCGGTCTCATTCAACAGGGTGTATTCGTCGCACATGCTCTAGCATAGCATATGGATTTTCGCCCTCCCCTAAGGGTCCTTGAAGCGCCGTTCAGGGGTCGTGATAGCTTCTCAAACTCCGAAGTCGTAGAACAAGGCGCCGAGCGGCTTTGTCGCGCCAGCAATGGCCATAGCAACGACGAGACTCAAATAGAAACAATGTGCCACTCGCAGTCTGTCAAGAAAAATCGTCATCCTTGCCTTGCCCGGGTTTTCGGTCTGTGGGCACCTGAACGCCATTTCGGCGATGCCGCCGTGT
>CAYTYV010000507.1:0-4669 GCA_964441055.1 uncultured Polyangiaceae bacterium
GCACGGGCTACCTGGCGCTGCTGGCCAACCTGGCGATGCTCTCCGGCTTGCTGGGTACGGTCACGGGGCTCATTCGCGCTTTCGGCGCGGTCGGCCACAAGACCGTCGACCCCAGCCAGAAGGCCACCATCCTGGCGCAGGGCATCTCGGAAGCGATGAACTGCACCGCCTTCGGCTTGGCCGTGGCCATCATCGGCCTCATCGGCTTCGCCGTGCTCAACGGCAAGACGCAGCACATGGAAGAGGACATCGAGGCTGCGCAGAAGCAGGTGCTCAACCTGGTCGTGGCCAACCGCGACAAGGTCAACATGGCTGCCGCGGGGCAGCAGCAGGAGCCGGCGGCCTAGCCGGAAGAAAAGAGGCAGAACGATGGCCGGTGTAGACGTTGGCGGCGGCGGCGGCAGGCGCGAGCTGAATCAAGAGATCAACATGATTCCGTTCATCGACCTGCTGATGGTCACCATTGCCTTCCTGCTCATCACGGCGGTGTGGGTGACCTTCTCCAGAATGAACGCGAACGCGCAGATCCCGGGTCCGCCGAACCCCGAAGAGGAGATCACTCCGCAGACCCCCGAGAAGATACTGCACCTGCACATCCACGAGGAGGACTTCACCTTGGTGTGGAAGCAGGGAGCCACGGTGGTGAGCGAGACCAAGGTGCCGAAGCCCACCACCACGGGCGACATCATCCAGTACGCGGACCTAGCGGAGAAGATCGCCGCAGAATGGAAGACGCACGGCGGCCAGCAGGATCCCAGCGACAAGAAGGTCGACCAGTGCGTCCTGCATTCGGACAACCGCTTGCCGTTCAAGGAGATCGTCGCAGTGCTCGACGCCTTGTACGACACCAAACGGGAAATGAACCTGGGCGACAAGATCAAGTCGGTGCCCGTGTTCAATATGACGTTTTCGGTCCGTTGACCTAGGGCCCGCGGATCGCCTCGCGTGGAAGCCGAACGATGAAACAACGAAAGCACGAAGACCCCCACGCCCACTACATTAATCAGCCAGGCCGACGGCTGATGATGTCCGTGCCCCTGCACTTCGTTTTTCGGAAGGTGTCGGGTCACGGCGGACGGCCGATCAATGCCAGCCTGAACCTGACCTCCTACATCGACTTCCTGCTCGTCACGGTCATCTTCTTGCTGATGACCTTCTCGGCCTCGGGCGAGATCGTCACGGACAAGAGCATCACGCTGCCGCAGGCCGAGAACGTCGAGCCCGTGGTCACCTGTCCCATGGTGACCGTCAACGGCACGCAGGTGATGGTGGACAACGAGCTGGCCGGCTCCACGCGAGCCATCGTGGACCTCGGCCGCATGCAGAAGATCGACGAGCTGTTCGACATGCTCAAGCGCAAGCGCGAGCTGTGGAAGAGCTTCCGTCCGGACAAGCCCTTCCCGGGCGTTGCGATCCTGCAGGTGGATGAAGAGGTGCCTGCGCTGGTCGTCAAGAGCGTGTTCCAGACCGCAGCGTACGCGGGCTATCCGAACATCAGCTTCATGGTACGCAAGCGGTCGAAGACCGACACGTGACCTCCGCCAAAGAGGCGAACGGAAAACCGCCGCAGGGAGAAGAGCGCCACTTCTCCCGCGGGCTGCCCTCCATCGATCAGGTGCGTCGCCAGCGGGCCAAGACGAGCTCGCGCTGGAGGATGTCGCCCAAGATCTGGATGTGGGTGGGCATCGTCATGGTGGCGTCGTTCATCTACTGGTGGATGACGGAGCGCAGCGAGATCCAGAGCATGCGCTCCGAGGTGCTGGCGCGGCAGCGCGCCATCGTGGCCGAGCTGGGCCCGCGGTGGTTTCCGCTGCGAGACCGCATCGAGGGCTGGGCGATGCAGTGCTCGAGCTCGGGCGACGAGCTCGTGGCCGAGGACGTTCTCGCGAGCTGGGACTTCCGCTCTATGCCGGGGATCTACCTGCGGCTGGCCTCCTTCCAGGCGCGGACGCCCGAGCGCATACGGCAGGCCGCCCAGCATTCGCTGCACGACGGCTTCACGGCCTGCTTGCTGCTGGTGCCCAACCCCAATCCGCTCAAGGGGCCGACCTGCAAGACGGCGGGCGACTGCGCGGTGGGCCAGCACTGCAACTCCTTCGGCCACTGCGCCAAGCACTCACAGCCCTACAACTTGCGCCTGGCCTACAAGACGATGCGGCTGCTGTCGGACGAGTGGGTTCGCGAGGTGCAGTCCGCCACCGACGAGCTGACCATGCGCGGGGCCACGGCGACCTTCGATGCGGTCAACCACTACGAGATCCCGGTGGCGGTCGAGCTGCTCACCAAGGCCAAGTACTTTCTCGTGGTGGTCGACGAGGCGCAGGAGCCATCCGAGGGGGCGGAGCTGGATGCGGGCGGCGGGCGTACCATCCCAGCCAAGCCGCACGACGCCCGGGTCTGTGCCTGGCGGCTGGAGGACGACCGACGGGTGCTGGCGGTGACGCGACCGGCTGCGGGCGTGCTGCGAGGAGGCGCGGCTGCGGCGGCGGATGAGGAGGCGCGCGAGGCGCTACAGCGGCAGGCCAATAGCTGTGCTCTGGCGCTGGCCGTTCGCGAGGCCATGGGCGACGACAGCGCGGCCAAGGTTCCCGAGGAGCCCGACGCCGAGCGCGACGGTGGCGACGGCACAGCCGACGCAACTGCAGACGGCAGCGAGCGCTAGCGGGCCGAGCGGGGCTCGGGCGCGCGCAAGGCCGAGCATGACGTAGCGCCCCGGGTGGCGCTATGGTGCTCGCATGGTGGGCTGGTCGTGGGCGAAGTCCCTGCTGCGGTCGGCAGGCCGAGAGCCCTGGGCCGCCGCGGCCAGCGCCGTGGCGGGGTGCACGCTGGTGGCCATGGTGGTCATCGTCACCAGTCCGTGGATGAGGGACTGGACGAGCTACGGCTTTCACGACTGGGACGCCGAGACCTCCTTCCGCTACCTGGTCAAGATCTCGCTGCTCGAGCACGGCGAGCTGCCCGGCTGGAATCCCTTTGCCTGTGGCGGCTATCCGAGCTGGGGCTTCATCGAGGGAGCCACCAACCTGGTTTCGCCCTGGCTGCCTTTCTATCTTTTGGCCCCGCTGCCTGCGGCGATCCGCATCGAGGCGATCGGGCAGGGGCTACTCGGCGCGGTGGGGGCCTACGCGGTGGCGGGCTGCTTCACCCGCAGCAGCGGGGCGCGCCTGCTGGTGGCTGCCCTGTGGGCCGTCAACGGGCGCTGGGGGCTTCAGATCGCCGCGGGGCACACCTGGCACCTGGCCTACGCCTGGACGCCCTGGTGCCTGTACTTCTACGAGCGCGCTCGTTTGCGGGGCGGCGTGGGCTATGTGGCCCTGGCGGGCGCGTCGTTCGCCATGCTGGTCTACGCGGGCGGCATCTACCCGCTGCCGCACACCATGGTGCTGGTCTCGGCCTACGCCGCGCTGTGCGCCATCGGGCAGCGTCGGCTCGGGCCGCTGTGGATCCTGGCGGCCTGCGGGCTGGTGGGCTTCGGGCTCAGCGCCCCCAAGCTACTGCCCATGCTCGACACCTTCAGCACCGATCAGCGGCTCATCGCCTCGACCGAGCGGTTGAGCCCTGGCGCCTTCGTCACGCTGCTCACCTCGCGGCAGCAGGGCTTCTACGACCGACCCGCCCGCGTGCACCCCTATGGTTGGCACGAGTGGGGCATGTACATCTCCACCGCGGGCGCGCTGCTGCTCGCCTGGGCCTTCGTGTTCGTCGAGGGGCGGCGCGAGCGCGCGCTCAAGGCCGTGGGCGCGCTGTTGGTGGTGCTGGGCTTCGGCGCGTTCCACGAGCTCGCCCCGTGGACTCTGCTCCATGAGCACGTGCCCGTGTTCAAGTCGCAGCACGTTCCCTCGCGCTTTCTCTATCCGGCCGTGCTGGTGCTGGCGCTGGTCGCGGCCGCGGGTTTGGGGCGCGCGATCGAGCGACGTCGACGCGGACTGCCGTGGTTGGATCTCGTCTTGGCGCTGGCCGTTGCGGCGGTGGCGGTGGACGTGGCCCTGGTGGCGCGGCAGCCGATGGCGCGAGCTATGTGGATGCAGCTGCCAGAGATCCCCACGGGCCGCGCGTTCCGCTTCGAGTGGGAGCCCCCCTTTCACTATCGCAAGCGCGACTGGGCTTCGCCGCTCTTGCCCAACATGATGGCCAACACGGGGGTGCTGCATTGCTACGGGGTCCCCCCCCTGCCGAAGCATCGGATGGGCGCCCTGCAGCACGACCATCCCCGCTACCGAGGAGAGGCCTACCTGGAGGACGGAGGTGAGGCGGTCGTGACGGAACGCACGCTCAACACCGCCACCGTCGAGCTCGCCGAGCCGTCCCGGGGCGCCACGCTGGTCTACAACATGAACTACTGGCGGGGGTGGCATTCGGATGTGGGCCCCGTGCGACCGAGCCATGGCGCCGTGTCCGTGCGCGTGCCGCCCGGCACAACCACGGTGCGCTTTTTCTATCGTCCGCCCAATCTGTGGCTGGGCCTGCTGCTCGCGGCGGTTACCGCGGCAAGCCTAGGCGCGCTTGGCTACCGTCGCCGCCGTCGCCGCGACCCCCAAAATCGTCGGTAGCTGCTAGAGTCCTTGAAGAAGGGCTTCGTGGATAAATGGGTCAAATTTGTCCTCCGGAGACTCCTGCGGGGGTTTGGGGGCAGAGCAAGGAGCGAAGCGACGACCGGAGCCCCCATCGT
>CAYTYV010000508.1:0-447 GCA_964441055.1 uncultured Polyangiaceae bacterium
CGTGGTGGAGCTCGGCCATCGCCGCTTGAAGGCGTGAAAGAGGGTGTCGACGGGTCGACCCTGGTCATCGCGCATGTCCTCCACGCGGATGGGGCCGGCCACGGGCGCGCCATCGTCGTCCCAGCCCTGGACCTGAATCGTGACGCCGAGCACGCCCGTCTGCGCGCTGCTGGTGCCAGCCAGCGCGTTCAAGTGGTTCATGTCCGTGGCCGACGGCAAGTACGACCGAGCGTTGGGGTACCAGACGCCCGCGTCCACGAAGGCCCGTACGTTGGGCATCAGCCAATCGCCGTCCTCGCCGCCCGGGTTTCCCTCGGCATCGAGGGCCAGGTACTCGGGGTGCATGCCATCGATGGCGATGAGCATGACTGGCGAGGGCTCGACGGTCGTGACGTTCTTGACCCCCGCCTCCTCAATGGCGTCCGAGGTGGCGTCGTGCGCGGTAGG
>CAYTYV010000508.1:457-4652 GCA_964441055.1 uncultured Polyangiaceae bacterium
TACACCAACGGTCTCAGGCACACCGTTAGGGCAACGTGGGCAGCCAAGATGATGCGAGCAAGGCCGTGGCTGCCCACGTTGCCCTAACGGTGTGCCTGAGACCGTTGGTGTAGTTCATTAGATCCTCCACACTTGGGGTTGTCGGGGTTTTGGTCGAGCCGGCCGTGGTCGCCATGGCCAGCTCCCCGTGCCTCACGCAAGAGCCAGGCCAGCGCGCAGCGCAGCGACAAGGCCGCGAAAACACGAAAGCTCGTGGCGTTCCTCGCGCGACCATGGTCATGCGAACGCGACCGCGGTCGTGCGAATGCGACCGCGGTCGCGCGCCGACTCAGCGAGCCACTTTCATCACGGTGCCCGCGGTGCGGCTCGTCCAGTAGACGTTGGCGCTGTCCACGGCGATGCCCATCGCCTCGCCTTGGCCGTCGGCAATGGTCTGCGCGTCGCCGCCCGTCGTGGGGACCATTCGCACCGTGCCGTCCTGGTTGGTCCAGCAGACGACGCCGAAGTCCACGGCGATGGCCGTGGGGCTGGCCTCGTCACCGCTCACCGTCTCGGCCGCGGCGCCGCCCTCGGCCGGGGCTCGACGCACGGCGTCACCGGATCGGTTCGTCCAGTAGACGTAGCCATTGTCTCCGACGGCAATCCCCCAGGGCTCTTGCTCGCCCGTGGCCAGCTGCAGCCGACTGCCAGCGGTCCTGTACCGAACGATCTGGCCGCTGCCACGGTTGGTCCAATAGGCCGCCTCGGCATCGGCGGCGATGCCTTGCGGCGCATCCTCCACGGTCGGCAGCTCGTCGACGCCAACGCCCGGGAGGTAGACGAACACGGCGTTGCGATCGGGGCTGGTCCAGTAGAGGCGATTGGCGTACGCCGCGATTCCCGTGGGGTCGAAGGCGCCAGCTGGCTCGCCAGGTGGATGGTCCGCCACCTCGGTCAGCTCGCCGCCGATCGAGGGCACCTCCAACACCGAGCCCTGCGAACCGATCCGGGCGTCCGAGTCGGTCGTGTTGGACCAGAACACCGTTCCGCCGTTGACCACGATGCCCGCTGGCACGGCATTGCGCGCAGCAACCAGCACGGTGACCTGCCCCCCGGTTTTGGCGACCTTTTTCACCGAACCGTCGCCGCTGTTGACCCAGTACACGCTGACCTCGTCGAGCGCCAAGGCGGTGGGCGCGTCCTGGCCCGTGACCAGTGCGATGGGCTCGGCCCCGCCACCGCCCGCCGCGCCGCCCCCAGCGCCAGCGCTGCCCGCGGCTCCCGCGGCGCTCGAGCTCGTCGTGATCTCTTGCAGCTCCTCGATGCCCACGACCGCGTGGCAGGCGCTGAGCATCACGGTGAGAAGCGCGTAGCCTGCGAGCCCGCAGCTGCCGAAGGTCGCCATCCGCTCTCGCCTGCCCCGGGCCAGCAGCATCAGAAGGTCCCTCGCAGCAGCGCTCCGCCCGTATGCTCGGAGCCAAGGGGCACGAGCCGCAGCGGGCCCAGGCTCACGCCCGGCTCGGGCTCGGCCTCGCCCGTCGGCGCCAGCACGAACAGCACCACGGCCACGACCGCGCCCGCACCGCCCACGATAAACCCCACGTTGGAGGCCGTGGCCGCAGCGTCGGCGTCTCGGCCGAGCTCCACCCCCTCGGCATAGCAGAGCGTGGCCTGGGGGCAGTGCAGCTGGGCCTCGTCCCAATCGGATTGCGCTTGCAGCCCGAAGACGGTGCCCACCACCAGGCCAGCCAGGCCGACGGCTGCGGCGATCCCGCCTCCGACGTAGTAGCCCATGGGATCGGCACGGCGCTCGGGCGCGACCGGGTCTGCGGCAGGACCCCGGGCCGAGCCCATAGGCTCTGGCTTCGGCTCCTCGGGCAGCTTGACGAGCATGGGCACGGTGATGGTCTGCTGATCGGCCTCCGGGCCCACCGTGACGGTGGCCGACCAGCTCTGGTGGCGGGGCGCGCTGGCCTCGATCCGATGCTCGCCTGGATCAACGGCCACTGCCACGTTGTACGCCCCAGCTGCCAGCATCGCGTCGTTGCGCCGCACCTCTAGGCCTGCGGGGCGAGCTGTGACGGCCACGGTCAGCGTGGACAGCTTGGGCTTGAGCTCTTTGGCGAGCTTTCGGGCGAGCTCGGCGCGATCGGAGTCGCCCGCTCTGGCGGCCATGGCCTCGGCCTGCGAGTACTCGCTCCAGGCGGTCGCCGTCTTGCCTTGCAGCTCGTAGCACCGCGCCAGGTTCAACACGGCTCCAGCCGTGGGGTAGGCCTGCACGCTGGCGGCGAGCTTGGGGCATGCCGCGTCGAGATCGCCCGCATCCATCAGCGCCTTGCCCGCCTGGAACAGCGACTGGGCAGTGGCCTTGTCGCCCGCCTCTCCGGCCCAGGCAAACCCCGAGGTCGCGATGAGCATCGCCCACACCAACCCGACGAGGCGCAGCGAGGCGAGCGAAGGTACCAGGGTGTCGTTCATCGGTCCGCGGCCAGGGTGGCCCAACCAGGCGCATCCACCGTCGTACAGTCTACCACGAGCCATGGGATTCTACGGCGGCCCTGCACGCGGCGGCCATGGTACGCTTGGTCCTGTCCGTGGCCACGGTGAGGACCGCCCCATGGTGGATCAGCAGCCGAGCATCGAGCTAGCGCTTCGCGACATCGTGCGACCCGGTGAGGTCGTGGACGACAAGTACCGCATCGACGACGTACTGGGGACGGGCGGCATGGGCGTCGTGGTGCGGGCGTGGCACCTGATGCTGGACGCCCCGGTCGCGGTCAAATTCCTCCATCCCCACAAGGTGGGCGACGAACAGGCGCTTCGGCGCTTCGAGCGCGAGGCGCGCGCCGCGTTCAAGCTCTCGAGCGAGCACGCCACGCGGGTGCTCGACGTGGGGCGAAGCGACAGCGGCGCTCCGTTCATCGTGATGGAGCTGCTCGACGGCACCGAGCTCGGCAAGCTGGTTGCCAAGCAGGGGCCCCTGCCTGTCGAGGATGCCATCGAGCTCGTGCTGCAGGCCTGTGAGGCCGTGGCCGAGGCCCACTCGCTGGGCATGGTCCACCGCGACCTCAAGCCGCAGAACATCATGCTCACCCGTCGGGCCGATGGCTCTGCCTGCGTGAAGGTGCTCGACTTCGGCCTCTCGAAGCTCAGCGCAGAGCCGAGTGCACAGAGCCAAAGCGCGACGCTCACCCGCTCCAATGCGGTGATGGGCTCGCCCAGCTACATGGCCCCCGAGCAGTGGCACTCCATGGCCGACGCCGGGCCCGCGGCCGACCAGTGGGCCCTCGGCGCCGTGCTGTTCCAGCTGCTGTCGGGACGGCAGCCCTTCGATGCCAATACCCTGCCCCGCCTATTCGCCCAGATCACGATCGAGCCCGCTCCCTCGCTCAAGGCAGCGCGGCCCGAGGTGCCCGCTGGTCTGGACGAGGTGATGAGCCGCGCGTTGGAAAAGGACCCGGACGATCGCTACCCCTCCGTGGTCGCGTTCGCCCAAGCGCTGGCTCCCTTTGCCCGCCAAGGCAGCGGCGAATCGGAATCCTCGCCCCGGGCGGCCCTGCTGACCCAAGAGGCGGCCGCGCCGACCCAGAAGGCAGCCGCGCCGACCCAAAAGGCGGCCGCGCCCACCCAGAAGGCGGCCGCGCCGACTCAAGAGGCGGCCGCGCCTACCCAGAAGTCGGTCGCTCCTACCCAAGAGGCGGACGTGCCCCGTTCGTCCCGCTCGCGCGTGCGACCATGGGTCGTGCTCGCCGTGGCCGTCGTACTAGCCGTGGCCATCGCGGGAGGGGGCTTCCTGCTTTCGCGCGGTCCCGAGCAAGCTGCGCCGAGTGCGCCTCCAACCGCTGCTGCGGCCGACAAGACCGTGGACGAGCCCGACGCCGAGCAGGCTCGAGCGACCGCCAGCGCCAGCCTGCCGCCCGCGGTCGACGCGGGCTCTCGGCCCGACGGCGGCGCAGCACCAACGGAAAGCAGCACCGCGTCTCCATCCGCCGCTCCAACGAGGTCGCCCGATGCGGTGGCGACCAGCAGGAGCGCGCCGCCCCAAGCGGATACGGCTTCGAGCCCTGCGGGCTCATCGACGGCGCCCGGCGCGGACACGCTCTGGGGCCAGTGGTGAGGCGTTGAACCAGGCGGCGCACAGCGGCGCCACCGCGCGCCGCTAGAGTCCCCTTTTTCCCGCGGGGGTTTGGGGGCAGAGGGAGGAGCGCAGCGACGA
>CAYTYV010000509.1:0-4640 GCA_964441055.1 uncultured Polyangiaceae bacterium
CCCGCGAGCCCGCGCGGGTGGAGCAGGGCACCCAGAGCGGCTACCAGCTCGCGCGACTCGGCGAGAGCTCGGCAGGCGACTACGTGCTGGATAGCGGTGCGGCCGGGCCAGTCGAGGTGCTGATCCTGCCCGACGTGGGCCTTTCGCTGCGCATCGAGGGGATCCCCAAGGTGCTGCCCGAGCGCGATCGGCTGCAAGGCCGGGTGGCGCTGCGCACGCGGCGCGGCGATCCGGTCTCGCTCGCTCCCGAGTTCCTCCGCGACGTGGTGTTCACCGTGTCCATGGGGGGCAAGAAGCTGTTCGACCAGGCGCCCGCGGCGAGCGGCGAGGCCCGCTTTGGCACGCCCAAGCCCATGGCGCGGGGCAAGTACGTCATCTCGGCCAGCGCGCGTCATGCCCATGGGCTGCTCGACGTGGCGCCCGTCGAGCACCGCTTCGAGGTGATGCCCCAATTCGCCGTCAAGCTCGCGCCCGCCGAGATCCGCTTCGATACCATGGCTGAAGAGGGGTCCATTCGGATCGAGCCCCGCCATCCGGTCACTATCGAGCTGGTCGCGCCCGAGCGCATGCCCGCGGACATCACGCTCCAGATCGGCGTCTCGACCGAGCGCATGAAGCGCGATCTGCGCATTGCGCCCAAGCAGATCACCTTTGGGCCCGACAAGCCCCGCAAGGTGACGCTGGAGCTCGCCTTTGCCGAGCCCGACGAGCTGCGGGGCGAAGGCCACCACTACGATGGCGCGCTGGTGCTGGTGCCGCTGCCCGAGCACGCCCGGCTGCTGACCGGTAACAAGCAATGGCTGGTGCCGGTTGACGGCAAGCTACGGCCGTGGACGCTGGTTCGCTATTTGAAGGAGTATCGCTGGTACATCGGCCTTGGCCTCGGGCTGCTGCTCGTCCTGGTATGGGCCGTCGGCCGCGCCGTGGCCCACAAGTTCCCCAAGAAGGCGCGGATTCACTATCGAGAGGTCGGCCAAGAGTACAAGAGCGAGACCCTGGTCAAGCGCTGGGCCAAGCATGGCGCCTATCGCTCGGCCAGGCTGCAGTTCCCCTTGAGCAAGCGGGCCCGTCCGCTGGTCGCCTTCAAGGCCACCTCGTCGCGCTTCGAGGTCGAGCCGCAGCGTGGGACCACCATCACCATCGTGGACGAGACGCTGCCCGAGGCCGAGCGCGAGCGCCGCAAGCCCTTCGACGGCCGCTGGGAGCAGCACTACCAGCTCGGCGATCGCTACGTGGTGTGGCTGACGCGGCGGTAGCGTTTGCACGGTGATCGAGGCCGTGAGATCCTAGACGGCAAGGGCAGCTCGGTCGGTCGTCTGCCCAGCGAGGACCACCATGAAGCTACCGACACGCGCGCTTTTGGGGATCGGCGTCGCGGCCCTTTGCGGGGCGGTGTGGGCCCAGGCCTGCAGCGCGGACAGCGGCGGTTCGGGCGAGGCGAGCACCACCAGCACCCAGGGACAGGGCGGCTCGGCGGGGATGGGCTTCACGGGCAGCGCGGGAAGCGGCGCGACCGGCTTTGGCGGCGGCTGCGCCGAGGCCACCTCCGAGGCCATGCAGGGCATGCTGCCCGCGGACATCATCATCGCCGTGGATAACTCGGGCAGCATGGACGAAGAGGCCGAGGAGGTGCAGGCCAGCATGAACGACTTCGCGTCGATCATCATTGGCAGCGGCATCGACGCGCACATCGTGATGATCTCGGCCGACTGGACCCACGACTCGGGGATCTGCGTGCCCGCGCCGCTCGGCTCGGGCAGCTGCCCGGACGACGACAACCTGCCCATCTATCGCCACGTGGTCCAGGAGGTGGCCAGCACCAACTCGCTCCAGCTCATCCTGTCCACCTACGATCTGTGGAAGGACGCGCTGCGCCCCGGGGCGAGCAAGACCGTGGCCGTGGTCTCGGACGACAACTCGGACCTGCCCGCCGCGGCCTTCACCCCGCAGCTCATCGCGCTGGACCCGAGCTTTGCGGGCTACAAGTTCGACGGCATCGTGGCGCCCTACGAGATCGCCAACCCGCTGCTGTGCATCACCTGCACGCTGCCCTGCACCCAATGCGATCCGTGCTGCGGCCCGAGCGACGATCCCTTCCCGCCCTGCGTCGATCTGCCCGCTGATAAGGGCGAGGTCTACCTGGAGCTCATCGGCCAGACGGGCGGCGTGTTCGGCGACCTTTGCCTGCAGGACTTCGTGCCCGTCTTCGAGGACATGGCCACGGCTGTGATCGGCACGGCCCAGATCGCCTGCGTCTACGATATCCCCGATCCGGGCGACGGCGGGGTCATCGATCCGGACAAGGTCAACGTCGAGTTCCAGCCAAACCCCAACGCGCCCGCCGAGCCCATCTACAACGTCCCTGGCGGCGCGGCCGATTGCGGGCCGCAGGGCGGCTGGTACTACGACGACCCTGACGCGCCCACGCAGATCATCTTTTGCCCGGCCACCTGCGATCTGGTGCAGGCCAGCATCGACGGCCGCGTCACGCTGATCTTCGGCTGCGAAACACAGGTGGTGCCGCCGACCTGACGCGGCGCGCGCTCGTTCTGCGCCGAGCTCTGCGAGCTCGCAGCGTCTGCCCGATGCGAGCCCATGGCCCTCGATGACTCGCTTGCAATTTGCTGCTGATGCCATCAAAATGAAAGCATGGGTGTTCAGATCACCATCCGCAACGTCTCCAGCGACGCTCGGGACGAGCTCGCCGCCCGTGCTGCACGAGCAGGCAAGTCGATGCAGGAGTACTTGCGAGAGGAGCTCGAGCGTCTGGCCAGGCGCCCGTCGCTCGACGAGTGGCTGAGCCGAGTTCGCGGGCGCAAAGAGCTGACCCGCCGAGCCGTCCCTGCCAAGCTCATCCTGGGCCACCGCGATGCCGATCGGCGATGACCTAAGCAAGGGCCACGTCGTCGACGCATCCGTGCTGGTTGCCGCGCTGGTCGATTCTGGAGCGGATGGGCGGTGGTCCGAGCAGATGCTTGCAGAGGGCTTCGTGGTCGCGCCCCATCTGGCGATCGTCGAGTCGCTGAACATCCTGCGTCGCCTCGAGCGGGCCGCGCAGCTAACCGAGCTGGAGGCGGCCTCGGCACAGCGCGACCTGCACGAGCTGGACATCGAGCTGTTGCCCATTCGCCCCTTTGAAGAGCGCATCTGGCAGCTCAGGCAGAACGTGACTTGCTACGACGCCTGGTACGTGGCGGCCGCCGAAGCGCTAGACCTGCCCCTGGCCACCGTGGACCGCCGCCTGGCCAGAGCTACTGGCCCGCGATGTGAGATTCGCTTTCCCGGCTGAGGGGTCGAAGGAGCGACCATCGAGGAGGCCATTCAGTCGGCCGCCACGTCCACCCGTTGGGCTTGAATCTCGAGAGCCGTAGCTGGCGGCAAGAGCAGATTGGCGACCACCGTCTGGAAGTACGCCTGCACCGTGGCCCAGTCCTGGGGCCCTTCGGCGGGCAGAGGAGCCTCTTGCTCGGCATCGTCGAAGTAGGTCAGGGCGCGTAGCAATAGCGCCTCGTTGAGCTCGGGACCGTAGACCCGCCGCATGGCCGCCAGACACTCGGCCGCGCCAAGGCGATGGTGCTGCAGGGTGACGTAGAGATCGAAGAAGTCGCGGCGGGTGCCGCGGTCCAGGATGGCGTGCAGCTTGGTGGCCAGGATGCCAGTCACGGTCAGGCGCCGCGCCTCGACGTAGGGCGTGAGCTTGTCCAAGACGAATATCGAGACGTGGATCTCATTCCAGTGGAGGTGGACCGTGCCCTTGCCGCGCTCGAGGATCTGGACGCGACCGCTTTGCGCGAGCTGCTCGAGCAGGTCCTCGAGGTTGCGCGGCTCGTGCACGCCAAAGTCGACGTCGCGGGTGGGCCTAAAGGGGCAGAAGCAGCGAACGGCGTGGCCCCCAATCACGAACCACTAGGGCACCACGACAACCGCCTTGCTCAGCGCTGGCGGGATCACCTGCGTCGGCGCATAGCCCATCTCAGATCCTCCGTATTCGGCAGATCGCCTCGAACATGCTGCGGCTCATGGGCCGCCATCCCGGCTTGCGGCTAGCCTGGTACAGGTCCAGCCAGGGTAGGCCGGCCGCGAAGGAAAGGGCGCGCGGACCGCCGTAGTTGAAGCAGTGAAACGCGAGCTGGGAGCCGGGCACGGGCTGGTCGAGAGCGACGTTGTAGAGCGTCTGGCCCACCTCGGGCGGCAACGAGGCTGCCGCGTACTCGTGGCAGGGCAGCCGCTCGAGCAGTCGGTAGAGGGCCGCCCGCGACGGCCGCCGCAAGCCGCGAGCCGCGCAAAACGAGCCCAAGCTCGCGACGAGCTCGCGCATAGGCAGACGCTCGTAGCCCGAGGCGAGGCGACGGACCTCCTCGATGACCGCACGCGCCAGCCTCGCCTTGCCGCGGTCGGAGCGTCGCCGCCGCGATGATGCGCTGGCACGGCTGCTACCAAGTCGACGGCGAGCACGCTCGAAAGATGCCTCGATGTTAAAGGTAGACATATCGGACATTAATCCTAGTCAATATTTAGATTATCTCAATCTCGTATGGCTCAAAAGATCGAACGACTAGCAGCCGACGACTTGGGAGGCTCGTGTGATCGTGCTACCGAGGCGGACGTTGCGCTGGTTTTGCGTTCTGCACCCAAATAGG
>CAYTYV010000510.1:0-4639 GCA_964441055.1 uncultured Polyangiaceae bacterium
GGGGGTTTGGGGGCAGAGGGAGGAGCGCAGCGACGACCGGAGCCCCCATCGTCGAACCCATCACCAAGGCTACGCACAGCTCGCCCCTTGGGGCCCATTGGCTGGCCCTCACCTGTCCTTGGGGCCAGCCAATGGGCCCCAAGGGGCTGGCGAACGCCGCTGGCGAACGCCGCTATCCCACCCGTTCCATCACCGCGCCTGCGCCCATGGCGCCAGCGGCGCACAGGCCGAGCAGGGCGGTCTCCTTGTCGGCGAGCTCGAGCTCGTTGGCCATGGTGGTGGCCATGCGCGCGCCCGTGGCCCCAAAGGGATGGCCGATGGCCACTGAGCCGCCGTGCACGTTCAGCCGCTCGGGATCCACCTCGCCCACGGCCTGGTCACGGCCGAGCACGGTGCGGGCGAAGGCCCGGCTGCCGAGCATCTTGAGCACGCACAAGACCTGAGCGGCAAAGGCCTCGTGCATGTCGACGACATCGATGTCGTCAAGCGTCATGCCCGCGCGGTCGAGCGCTTTGGGCATGGCCAGAGCCGGACCCATCAGCAGCTGGTCGGATGGATCGACGGCCGCCAGGGCCCAGCTCCTGAAGGCGGCGCGCGGCTTGTAGCCGAGCGCTCGGGCCTTGTCTTCGCTCATCAGCAGCACGGCGGCGGCACCGTCGGTGAGCGGGCTCGAGTTGCCCGCGGTCAAGGTGCCCTTGCGGGCGAACACCGAACGGAGGCGCGCCAGCTTGTCCACGCTGGTATCGCCGCGGACCAGGCCATCGGCGTAGATCCGCTTGCCGCTCGGCGTCTCGACCGGGCTCACCTCCCGTTCGAAGCGGCCCGAGCGGATGGCGGCAGCGGCGCGGTGGTGCGAGCGCACGGCAAAGCCGTCCTGGTCCTCGCGGCTGATGCGGTTTCGGCGGGCCATCTCCTCGCAGCTCTGGCCCATGCTCTTGCCCGTAGTGCGCTCGGCGATCTGGGGCTGCCGCGGCAGGCAGTGGTGCAGCGGCATGAGGTCGGCCGCCACCTTGAGGAAGTCGGCCGGCTTGGGCTTGCCCAGGGCGAGCGGGGCGAGCGCGTGCACCACTTTCTGCGGCATCTTGAGCTCGGCGTTGCTGGTGGAGTCCGAGCCGCCCGCGATGACGATGTCGGCCTCGCCGCGCTCGATCTCGTAGACGCCCAGCATGACCGCTTGCAGGCCCGAGATGCACGCGCGCGAGACGGTCATGCCGTGGACGCCGGGGGGCAGCCCGAGGTCCAGGGCGATCTCGCGGGCCACGTTGGGCGCCGCGCTGGGCAGGATGACCCCGCCCCAGACGATGTCGTCGATCTCCTGGCGCGGCACCTCGCTGCGCTCCAGAAGCGCCCGCGTTGCGGCCACCCCCAGGGCGATGGTGTCCATCTTGATCATGTCGCCAAAGGCCTTGACGAAGGGGGTGCGCACGCCGTCGACGATCACCGCTCGGCGCGAGCGCGCTGCCTTGCCAGCGCTCGAAGCCTTCTTGCGCTTGCCCCCTTGCGAGCGGGCCGAGGCTTGGCTGCGGGATCGGGTCTTGCCGCTGCGGGCGGGCTTTTTGGCGTCACCACTTGGGTCGTTGCTGGGCATGGTTCGCTCTCCGTTGGGGTTCGATGGGGATGCGCTGGCCTTGTTCCGGACGCTAGGCGCCGAGCATCATGCCGCCGCACACGCGCAGCACGCTACCGGTCAGCCCGGCTGCTCCCGGGCTCGCCAAAAAGGCGATTACCTCGCCCACATCCTGGGGCAGCCCGGCCTGGCTCAGGCTGTTGAGCCGACGGCCCACCTCGCGAATGACCATCGGAATGCGGGCCGTCAGCCGCGTCTCGATGAACCCGGGTGCGACCGCGTTGACGGTGATGCCACGCTCGGCCACGACGGGCGCCAGCTGCTGGACGTAGCCGATGACGCCCGACTTGGAGGCGGCGTAGTTGGTCTGCCCCATGTTGCCTGCGATCCCCGCGATGGACGACAGGCAGATGATGCGGCCCCCATCGTGCAGCGGACCGTCGAGTAGCGCTCGGGTGATGGCTTCGACCGCCACCAGGTTGACGTCGATGACCTCGTTCCAGCGCTCGGCCTTCATGCGGGCGATGGTGCGATCGCGGGTGATGCCCGCATTGTGCACCACCACGTCTACGCCGCCCTTTTCCTCGAGCGCCTGCGCCACGCGGCTCGGCGCGTCGGCGGCGCTGACGTCCAGCAAAAGGACCGAGCCGCCCACCTCGCGCGCCACCTTGCTGGCAGGGCCGTCGTCCTCGGGCCGGTCCAGGCAAACCACGTGGGCTCCCTCGGCCGCGAGCAGCCGAGCCGTAGCCTTGCCGATACCGCGCGCCGCGCCCGTGACCAGCGCCACCTTGCCGTCCAGCGGGCGCACCCAAATCGGCTCGGGCGCGCCCTTGGCCACCGCGCTGAGCTCGAGCACCTGACCGGTCATGTAGGCCGAGCGCGGCGACAGCAAAAAGCGCACCACGGCGGCCAGGCGGTCCTCGGCGCCCTCCTCCACGTAGACGAGCTGGGCGGTCGAGCCCTTGCGCCCCACCTCCTTGGCGAGCGTGCGCGCGAAGCCGTTGAGCGCCCCTTGGGCGGCGGCGGCCTCGGGCTTGGCCTGCGCCCGGGGGGGCCGACCCAGCACCAGGATGCGTCCCGAGCGCGCCAAGGTCTTGATGAAGGGGTGGAAGAAGCCGTGCAAGCTCTCGAGCGAGCCGATCGCGTCGATGCCCGTCGCATCGAAGACCAGAGCGTCGGCCTTGAACCGCTCGGGCGGCTCGGCACCGATCAGCTCGGGCGGCCGCCCGTACGCCTCGCCCCAGTCAGCATAGGGCTGGGCTGCCTCCTCGTCGCCCACCACCACGGGGTTGGCGCCCGCAGCGGTCAGGCTCTGGGCGAGCACGCTGCCCAGGGCACCGCCCGCAGCAGCGCCCACCACCACCTTGCGATCGTGCACGGGCCGCTCGGTCCACGGACCCTTGGCGCGGCGCAGCGCCTGCGGCAGTGGGATGGGCAAACCCAGCGATCGGATGAGGTTGCGGGCCTGCGGGTTTTTGCCGAGCTCGATCAGGAAGTCGTTCATGCTCTTTGCTCCAGTTGATGGCGTCATGCCGTGGCGGCTAGCTCTAGCTGCCCGTCGAGGTAGGCGCGCGAGCCAGGGGCGTCGCCCACCAGGACTCGCCCTTCGTCGGTCAGGTACAGGCCCACCTTGGCGGGCAACACGAGCGGGCGCGTGAAGCGCGCGTCAAAGACTCGGACTCGGTCGGCGGCTCCTGCCAGCACGGCTCGGTTCAGCCCTTCGACGGCGCGGGCGGCTGTCGAAAAGCCGTGCAGGATGCATCCCCGAAAGCCGAAGGCGTGGGCATAGGGGCCAAGCCAGTGGACCGGGTTGAAGTCACCGGTCAGCTTGGCGAAGTCCAGCCCCGCCCCGGGCCCGATGCGCCAGAAGCCGATCTCGCGAGCGGTCTCGGGCACCAGCGCGGGCTCCTTCTTCTTTTCGCCCTTGTCGCCGCCCTTGCCCCTGCCGAGCGGGACCAGCGCGGTGATGAAGCCCACGACCGCGTCTGGCGCGCTCGCGGTGCCCGTGACCACGCGGAAGCGAATGAGCGCGCGCCGACCGTTGTCATCGATGTCCTCGAGCCGCGCTCGGACGCGCAGCGGCTCGCCAGTCGGCAGCGGCGCGTGCGCCTCGATGCGCACCCCCGCATTCATGATCTTGTGCAGCGGGTAGTCGACGCGGCTCAGCCCCTGGGCGGCCAGCGCAAAGCCCCACTGCGGAAACATGTGCGCGGGGATGCGGCCGCGGTACCAGCCAGGGTCGCCGCCCACGTGGCGGATGTAGGTCCGCACCAGATCGCTAGGCCGAGCTGGCAGCGTGGTCTGGACCTCGGGCCCAGGCAGGCTCGGCTTGGGCGCCTTCCCACCGCCCGCCTGCGCCATGAGCGCTCGGGCCGCGCCCTGCCCCAGCGCGGCGATGACCGGTCCCTGATGGAGGATGAACTTGCTCGAAACAGCCATGGCTCCGTTGCTCCTTGTCCGCGGTGCGCCCTTGCGTCGACGGCTCGCCCCCTGCCGCGGCGCTCAGCCCGCGGCGCGCTCGGCGCTCTGCTCGGTGGCGCGAAGCTCGGCAAGCAGGCGACCGCCCGTGGTCGTGATCTCTTCGTAGAGAAAGCGGCAGCGGGGCTCGGCGCGCTCGAGGTAGCGCTCGAGCACCGCGCGCCTGTCCGGGTGCCGCTTGGCCTGCTCGAGCAGCAGATCGCAGATCGCCTGGTCGGCCAGCACGCGGGTCAGCCGCTCGGCGTGCAGCATGGCGCAGGCAAAGTCGCGCTTGGGATCCCAGCTCTTGAAAAAAGCGCGGGGCCACTGCCCCAGGGGCTTTCCCTGCAGCGACTTGACCTTGTCCGCAGCCGTGCGGGCGATGAGGTGGTTCTGCGCGCTCATGGCCAGCGCCGCGAGCTTGGCCACGCGCCTCTCGAGCGGATCGGCAGCCGCCAGCGAGCGCCAGCGGGCTTGGGCCTGGCGCTTGGCAAAGGCCTGCGGGCCCTTCATGACGGCCGCCAGGGCGTCCTTCATGGCCATCAGCGCCTGGATCTGGCTGGTCCCCTCGTAATGGGCATCACCAGCGCGTCGCGCATGAGCTTCTCCGCGCCG
>CAYTYV010000511.1:0-4635 GCA_964441055.1 uncultured Polyangiaceae bacterium
CCTCGGCGGGCAGGTGGCAGTCCTCGAAGGTGAGCGAGACGGTATTGGACGCCCGCAGGCCGAGCTTGTCCTCGTGCTTGCCCACCCTAAGCCCGGCCGTGCCCTGCTCGACCAAAAAGGCGGTGATGCCCTTGGCCCCGCGGCGGTCGCCTGGCGCGTCGGTGCGGGCCCATACGACCATGACGCCCGCGGTGGCGCCCGAGGTGATCCACTGCTTCTCGCCGCTAAGGATCCAGCCGTCCGGAGTGCGCTCGGCCTGGGTGGCGAGCGAGGCCGCGTCGCTGCCCGCCCCGGGCTCGCTCAGCGCGAAGGCGCCCGCGGAGTACTCGCCCGAGGTGATGCGGGGCACGTAGCGCTCGCGCTGCTCGTCCGTGCCGAACACGGTGATCACCTCGGCCACCATGTTGGTCACGGCCATGGTGACGGCCGTGGACGCACAGGCGCGGGCGATCTCCATCATGGCCAGGGCATAGGAGACCACGCCCGCCTCGGCGCCACCGAGCGAGGCCGGGATGTTGACGCCCATCAGCCCGAGCTCGGCCAGCCCGTGCAGAAGCTCGGCGGGATAGCGCCCCTCGCGATCCAGCTCGGCGGCTACGGGCATGATCTGCCGCTCGGCGAAGTCGCGGGCGGTGCGGGCGATGAGCTGCTGCGTCTCAGTCGGCTCGAACTGCATGCCCTCGTCCTAGTCGGGGCGCGGGCGGAAGTCAGCTCCTCCGGGCCGCGCGCGCGAAGCGCGCTTCGCGCGGCAAGATCCCCTACCATGTCTGCGGTCATGTGCTGCCTTGCCCGCCGAAAGAGCCTAGCCGCGCTGTGCCGTGCTGCGACCGGAGGCCGAGATGCGGGTATCCGACCGCGCGTTGGCGCGCTGTTCTTGTGCGGGCTGCTCGGGACAGGTGGATGCGACGAACCGCTGGAAAGCGGGCTAGCAGAACGCGGCCGCAGCTCGGTGCCTGCTGCCAGCGCGTCGAGCGCCGCATCGACCCGGGCGAGCTCCATCCCCACGGCGACTGCCGAGACGGCGCAGCCGGGCGACCCCGTTCCGTCCTGTCCCGGGGCCCAGGACGAGTGGCCGAAAGCGCTGTCGGGCGCGGCGCGGGGCGAGAACGAAGCGGGAGCGCGGATCTACAGCAAGGCGCGCTTTTTGTGGATCCGCCCAGAGCCCAGCGCCACCCGTGCCTGGATCGGCTACCTGTCGCTGGGCGACTCGGTGCGCCTTCGCGGAGGGGATGCCGCGACCGCGCGCCTCGGCGAAGGGCCCGCAGCGGGCGGCCATTGCCGCGGCTGGTACGCGGTCGAGCCGCGCGGCTACGTCTGCTTGGACGAGCAGGCCACGCTCGACCCGACCGACCCGGTGCTGGTCGAGCTCCGCAAGTCGGCTGCTCGAGCCGGCTCGCCGTGGCCCTTCGACTACGGCGAGTCCATCGGGACGCCGTTCTACGCGACCGTTCCCGACGAGGCAGCGCAGCGCCGCACCGAGGCCGACCTCGACCAACACCTGGACCGCGTCCATAAGGCGCGCGCTGCCCGCTCGCCCACCGAGCTCGGCGAGATCGCCCCCGAGCTCTTGGGCGTCGAGCTAGGCCCCACGGGCGAGCTCCCACCACCGCCTATCGAGCTCAGCCCGCGAAGCCGCTCGCAGCGGCGCTATCTGATGCGCGGCTCCACCCTGGCCTTCACCCGCAGCTTCGATTCTGGCGGCCGCTCCTGGCTGCTCACCTGGGACTGGGCCGTGGTGCCGCGCGACCGCGTGCGCCCCTACCCCCGCTCCTGCTTTCACGGCGTGGCGCTGGGCGGCGCGATCCGCTTGCCGATCGCCTTTTTTCGGCGCAAGCCGCGCCCGCAGTATCGGCGCGCGCCCGACGGAGCGCTCGAGCCCACGGGAAAGAGCTGGCCGCGACACGGCTGGGTCAAGCTCACGGGCGAGTCGACCGTGCTCGACGGCCGCCGCTACCTGGCGACCTCAGATGGCCTGTTCTGCGCAGAAGAAGACGCCACCGCGATCCATCAAGCCGAACGGATCCCGCCTCGGGTGACGACGCCGCGCAGGGGCCGACAGACCTGGCTGGACATCAGCGTCTTGGGCGGCTGGCTCGTGGCCTACGAGGCGGACCGGCCCGTCTACGCCACACTCATCTCGCCGGGTCGAGGAGGCATGCCCTACCCCGGCATCGCGGCGGTGGAGACGGCCTCGACGCCCGTCGGCCAGTTCACCGTCACAGGCAAGTTCCTCACGGCGACCATGGTCTCGAGCTCCGACGCCAATCTGGTCCACGCCGAGGTGCCCTACACGCAGAACTTCAGCGGACCGCACGCCCTTCACGGCGCCTACTGGCACGACGGCTGGGGCGAGAAGATGAGCGGCGGCTGCGTCAACCTCTCGCCCATCGATGCCCAGCGCATCTTCGCCTGGACCGAGCCGCAGCTGCCCGCGGGTTGGCACGGGGTGCGGTGGGTAGCCGCGCAGAGCGGCTCTACCGTGGTGCTCATCCATCGCTGAGCGGTGCCCGGCTCGGGGCGGGACGAGGGCGGCGGCGCTGTAGGCGGTCGATCCTAGGCTCGGCTCCAGCGGGCCACGGCGCGCTCGACGGCTGGAGCAAAGCGCGCTGGCTCGAGCAGCAGGCTCAGCACCATGGTACCTGCCCCTCGAATGTCGAACAGGTAACCCGGTTGCACCCACAGGCCGTCTTCGCGCAGCAGCAGCTCCACCCACTGGTCATCGCTGCGGCTGCGCGGCACCTCGACGAGGGTGTACCAGCCCGCGTCGGCAGCCAGTCGGCGGACCGGGCAATGGGGACCGCACGAGGCGATGGCGGCATCGAGCGCAGCGAGGTTCTGCTGTAGGCGCTGGCGGAGCCGCGCTTGCGGGCCGGCTAGCCGGGCGAGGATGCTCGGCGCGGCGAGCTGGATGGCCGTTGAGACCGACAGGAAGGTATCCGCCACGAGCTCGAGCCGCGCGAGGGCCTCGTCCCGCGCCGCCTTGGGGCCACCGACGACGATCCAGGCGAGCTTGGCCTGGGGCAGCAGCGCAACCTTGCTGAGCCCGCTCAGCACGAAGCAAAGCGCGCGGTCGAAGCCGACGAAGCTCGGCAGGCAGCGGTCGCGGAGCGGACCCTGGGGGTAGTCCGAGAACACCTCGTCCGCCACCAGTGCGGCGCCGCGCTCGGCGGCGAGCAGACCGAGCGCTTCGGCGTCGTCGCGGCGCACCAGCGAGCCCGTGGGGTTGTTCGGGTGCACCAGCGCGATCGCCCTCGAGCGGGCGGTCCAGCAGCGCCTGACCGCGCCAAGATCCGGGCGCCAGCGCTCCTCGCGGATGAGCGGGTATGGCACCAGCTCGACGCCCTCGAGCTCGGCCACGTAGGGCAGCAAGGGGTAGCTCGGCCGCGGCACCAGGACCTGCTCGCCCGGATCGGCCAGCAGCTTGAACAGCCAGGCGTAGGCCTCGGAGGTGCTGGCGCAGAGCACCACCTGCTCGGGCTGCACGACGAGCCCGCGGTGGCGGTAGTACTCGGCCACGGCCTGCCGAGCAGCGGGCATGCCGAGGGCGGCCGGCTCGTAGCGCGCCCCGCGGGGATCGCCGAGCAGCTCGGGCATGCCCGCGGGTGGCTCCAGGCTGCAGCGGGTGGGGTTGCTCTCGGTCAGGTCCACCACGCGCCCCCCCGCGGCACGCGTAGCCGCGAATAGCGCGGCCAGGCGATTGGGCTCGCGGCTCCAGCTCGTACGCCTGGACAGCTTCATAGCCGCAGGTCCAGGTCCAGGGTCCACAGTCCGCGGCGCGTCGGATGCTCCAAAGCTCGCGCGAGCTCCGCCAAGTAGCGCGACCTCGGCCAGTCCTCGGCGCCGAACCGAACCATGTGCTCGGTGTAGACCTGCGCGTCGATGAGGTCGACGCCCCAACGGCCGAGCTGGCGCACCAAGGTCACGAAGCCCACCTTGGAGGCGTTGCTCGCGCGGGCGAACATGGACTCACCGAAAAAGGCCCCGCCCAGCGACACCCCGTAGAGCCCGCCAACGAGCCGATGATCCTGCCAGACCTCGACGGAGTGCACGAAACCGAGGCGATGGAGCAGGCCGTATGCCTCCATCATCTCGTCGGTGATCCAAGTGCCGTCCTGCCCCGGTCGCGGCACGCGGGCGCAGGCCTCGATCACCTCGACACAGGCCCGGTCGAGGGTGACGCGAAAGGGCTGCCGCCGCAGTACCTTGGCCAAGCTGCGGCTCACGCGCAGTCGCTCGGCGCGCAGCACGAAGCGGGGATCGGGGCTGTGCCACAGAAGCGGGAAGCCTTGATGCGGCCACGGAAAGATGCCCATCGAATAGGCGAGCAGCACGCGCTCGGGACGGAGATCGCCGCCCACGGCCAGTAGCCCGCTGGGATCCGCGAGCTCGGCTGGCGGAAAGAGCACGCGCTCGTCGAGCTGGAAGATGGGCACGCACGGAGTATCGCGCACTCGAGCGGTGTTGACCTAGCTCGAACGATTCACCGCGTCGCCCCAAGCACCCGATTGCTCGCGCCTGGTGAATCGTTCGAGCTAGCGCGCAGAGCTATTGCGCGGCGATCAGCCAGACCCAATCCGCGCCCGGCCAGCATTCTGCTATGAAGGAGCTCATGTGGTGCAACTGGCGAGGGGTGTG
>CAYTYV010000512.1:0-4631 GCA_964441055.1 uncultured Polyangiaceae bacterium
CGAGCGTCGAACAGGCCCAGCGCTTCATGGAGCAAACCGAACGGGGGCTTCGCCGCACGTGGGTGCGGCGCGAGCGCAGCGCGTGGGTGCAGAGCAACTTCATCACCCAGGACACCCAGGCCATCGCCGCCGAGGCCACGCAGCAGACGATGGAGTTCGTCCGCGCGGCCATCCTCGAGGCCACCCGCTTCGACGGGCTCGAGCTGTCCGATCCGCTGGCGCGCAAGCTGCAGCTGCTGCGGCTCGCCGCGACCCTGCCTGCGCCGCGCGATCGGGGGCAGACGGCCGAGCTCGCCGAGATCATGTCGCGCATGGAGGCCACCTACGGCAAGGGCAAGTACTGCCCCACCCAGGGCGGGTCGCTGCGCCAAGAGCTTCGCCGACGCCTGGAGGACAAGAGCGCGCTCGAGTGCGAGCCCGGCCGCGGAGGCGTCAGCTTGGGCGACTTGGTCGGAGTGATGGCGGAGAGCCGCCACGAGGGGGCCCTGCAGGAGGCATGGGTCGGCTGGCGCACGATCTCCCCGCCCATGCGCGACGACTACCGACGCTTCGTCGAGCTCGGCAATCGCGGGGCGCGCGACATCGGCTTTTCCGACATGGGCGAGCTGTGGCGCAGCGGCTACGACATGCCCGCGGCCGAGTTCCGCGCCGAGGTCGAGCGGCTGTGGCAGCAGGTAAAACCCCTGTACGATGAGCTGCACTGTCACGTGCGAGCCCGGCTCGGGCGGCACTACGGCGTCGATAGCGTGCCGACAGCAGAGCCCATCCCCGCGCATCTGCTCGGCAACATGTGGTCGCAGACCTGGGGCAACATCTATCCGCTGCTCGAGCCCTTCCCGGGCCATTCGGGGCTGGACGTGACGCGGCGGCTGCAGGCCCAGCGCACTACGGCCAAGCGAATGGTGGAGCTAGGCGAGGAGTTCTTCCTGTCGATCGGCTTCGATCCGCTGCCCGAGACCTTCTGGCAGCGCTCGCTGCTGACCAAGCCCGCCGACCGCGAGGTGGTCTGTCACGCCAGCGCCTGGGACGTCACCTACGCCGACGACCTGCGCATCAAGATGTGCATCGAGACGAACGAGGAGGATCTGCTGACCATCCACCACGAGCTCGGGCACATCTACTACTATCACTACTACAAGCACCTGCCGATTCTGTTCCAAGCCGGGGCCAACGACGGCTTTCACGAGGCCATCGGCGACGTGGTCTCCTTGTCGGTCACGCCGGGCTACCTTCACAAGGTGGGCATTCTCAACCGCGTGCCGAAGAACGAGCGGGCGGTCATCAACCACCAGATGAAGATGGCGCTCGACAAGGTGGCCTTCCTGCCCTTTGGCATGCTGATGGACCAATGGCGCTGGGACGTGTTCGCCGACCGGATCGAGCCCGGCAGCTACAACCAGAGCTGGTGGGAGCTTCGTCGCCGCTACCAGGGGATCGCGCCACCCGTCAGCCGCTCCGAGCGGGACTTCGACCCGGGCGCCAAGTACCACATCGCAGCCAACGTGCCCTACGTGCGCTACTTCTTGGCCTTCATCTACCAGTTTCAGTTCCACCGAGCGCTGTGTCGCATCGCCGGTCACCAAGGACCCCTGCACCAGTGCTCCATCCACGGAAGCCAAGAGGCGGGCGATGCGCTCAAGGCCTTGCTCGGCTTGGGCGCCAGCCGTCCGTGGCCCGAGGCCATGGAGCAGTTGACGGGCGAGCGTCGCGCCGACGCTGGAGCGCTGATCGAGTACTTCGCTCCGCTGCGCGCCTGGCTGCGCGAGCAACGCTCCGACGAACAGACGTGCGGCTGGTAGACGAGCGAGGGCTGGTTAGATTGCTGGCCCAACCATGACTTGCCGGAGAACTCCATGATGAAGCTACCGGAACCCGGTCTATACCGAACGACGCGTCCCTATCCGGGACACGAAGAGCAAGTGCCCGCAGGCGCGCTGGTCTACGTGGGCGTCCGCTCCAACGGCGGGCTGCCCTTTGTGGTGCGTCCAGGCGCCAACCGCAACAACCGCTGGTACTGGGGCGAGCCCACCATTCCGCTCCGAGCGATGGGCTGGGCCGAGTCGCTGCTGCGGCTTCCCGCCGAGGGATTTTACACGCTGCCCGAGACGCTGAGCTTCGACGGCGGCGGCCAGTGGCTGAAAAACGCCATCGTCCAGCTCGGCTATAACGGCAAGGGCGAGGGCATCATCTTCGTGGCCGAGCAGCGCGCCGACGAGGAGCGCAACGTGCTGGTCTTTGGCCAGAGCGGGCGGCGCGTCTCCGACGAGCTGCTGGGCCGGCTCGAGTGGGCGCCGATCCTGCCCGTGGCGGCAGAGCCCGAGGGCGCCACAGCGGAGCCGGCTGCGGAGAGCTAGGGGCTAGGGCCCGATCCGCCGCAGCACCAGCACGGGCGTCTCGATCTGGCGAGAGCGCGCCAGATCGACGTCCAGCTCGAGCACCCAGTCGTTGTGCTCGTCCGGATCGACCAGCTTTTGGACGATCGCCCAGCGGGTGGACGGGCCGCGATCGATCAAGGTGTGCTCGGTGCCGCGGGCGCGCGGGTCGAAGCGAATGGCCTCGTGGTCGTCGTAGTAGTCCCGAAGGGCCTCGGCCAGCCGTTCCGCGCTCCAGGCGGGCTCGTCCGCGGGCGCTTCGATTCGCGCGGCCGCGTCGTCGTAGCGGCCTTGCGCCAAGGCCTTGACCACCGAAAAGACGGCGTTGCGGACCAGCACGGTGAAGGCCTGCTCGTCGGCGGTGATGTCGCGCGGGCCCGGCTCGGCCTCGGGCGCGGCCGCAGGTGGCAAGCTGCGGTCGCGGTCGGGATCGCGCAGCCGCTGCCACTCGTCGAGCAGGCTCGAGTCCACGCCGTAGACGACCCCGTGGAAAAAGGCGGCCAACTCGTCCACCTCGGCGGTCTGCGCGCCCTCGGGCACGTTCTGCACCAGGGCCTTGTAGACCTCGGTGACGTAGCGCAGCAGCAGGCCCTCGGCGCGCTCGAGGCCCCAGTGGCGCACGGCGTCTTCGAAGGTCAGATACTGCTCGACCATCTCGCGGGCCACGCCCTTGGGACGGATGTTCTCGGGCCCCACCCAGGGATGCTTGGCGGCAAACTCGTTGAAGCGGTCGTAGATGAAGTCGCGGTTGGGCTTGGGGTGCTCGAGCTTGTCGAGCTCCTCGATGCGGTCCTCGTACTCCACGCCCGCGGCCTTGAGCTCGGCCAGCCGCTGTCGCTTGATGAGGTCGAGCTGCCTTCGCAGAATGAGTTGCGGATCCGCCAGCACGGCCTCGACCAGGCTGAGCACATCGAGCGGGTAGCTCTCGAGCTCGGGGTAGAGCCGGGGCAGGGTCTCCACCACGAATAGCGACAGGGTGTGGTGCAGGTTGAACTCGCGCTGCAGCGCAGTGTTGACCACCAGCCGCGTTCCCGGGCCGTCCTGCCGATCCACTAGACGCAGCACGTCCACGCCCACGAGCGAGCGCAGCATCTGGATGGCGGTCTTGTAGTGGCGGCGCCTAAGGGCGGGTCGGTCGTGGCAGCGCTCGATGAGCTCCTTGACCGCTCGGCAGCCTCCGCGCGGACGGCTTATCAGGTTGAACAGCATGGCGTGGCTCACCTGAAAGCGCGACTCGAGCGGCTCGGGGCTGCCGCGCACGCGCTGGTCAAAGGAGCTGCGGGTCCAGCGCACGTAGCCACGGGTGGGCGGCTTTTTCTTGACCAGCTTGCGCTTCTTGCCCGCGTCCTTCTGGGCCTTGCGCTCGAGCCGCAGGTTCTCGACCACGTGCTCGGGCGCCTGCGCCACCACGGAGCCGCGCTCGTCAAAGCCCTTGCGGCCCGCTCGGCCCGCCACCTGCTGGAACTCCCGCACGGAAAGAAGCCGCGTGCGGGTCCCGTCGAACTTGCACAGCTTGGTCAGCACCACGGTGCGGATGGGGATGTTGACGCCGACTCCCAAGGTGTCGGTGCCCGAGACCACCTTGAGGTGCCCCTTCTGCGCCAGCCGCTCGACCAGGCGGCGGTACTTGGGCAAGAGCCCGCCGTGATGGATGCCGACGCCGTGGCGCAAGAAGCGCTGCACCACCTTGCCGTAGGGGGTGTCGAAGCGCACGCCGTCGAGCTCGGCCGCGATGGCCTTCTTCTGCTCCTTCGAGCAGACGTTCACGCTCATCAGGCTCTGCGCCTCGTCGTGGCAGGCTCGCTGGGTGAAGCTCACCAGATAGATCGGCGCCAGCTCCGCCTCGATGAGCGCCGCCACCGTGGCGTGGAGCGGCGTCTCGACGTAGCTGAAGTCCAGCGGCACGGGCCGCTCGCTGCTCCGCACGGTGATGGTAGCCAAGCCGTTGAGCTCGCTCAGCGCCTCTTCGAAGAAGTCCGTCTCGCCCAGGGTGGCGGACATGAGCAAGAAGGTCGCCTGGGGTAGTGCCAGAAGCGGGATCTGCCAGGCCACGCCCCGCTCGGGGTCGGCGTAGTAGTGGAACTCGTCGAGCACGGCGTAGTCGACTCGCGCCTGGTCGCCCTCGCGCAGCGCGATGTTGGCCAGTATCTCGGCCGTGCAGCAGACGATGGGCGCGTCGCGGTTGACGCTGGCATCGCCCGTCAGAAGGCCCACCTTGTCCGGGCCGAAGTCGCGGCACAGGGCGAAGAACTTCTCGTT
>CAYTYV010000513.1:0-4623 GCA_964441055.1 uncultured Polyangiaceae bacterium
ACTCGGGCTTGCCCTTGAGCAGCCCGGTCAGCGTCTTGGTCAGCCGCTGCTTGGCCTTGGCCAGCCCGAAGTCGGCGATCTTCACCTCACCCGCGAAGCCCAACAGCACGTTGCCCGGCGTGAGATCGCGGTGCACCAGATTGAGAAGCTCGCCCTCGTGCGAACGCAGCCCGTGGGCGGCGCTCAGGCCAGCGCAGATGCACGCCGCCACGGTGCACGCGAGCCGCTCGGTGAAAACCTCGCCCGTCTCGAACACGGTCTTCATCAAGCGCGCGAGCGAGACGCCGTGGACGAACTCGACCGCCAGAAAGGGGCCCTGCTCGTCATCGCCCCAGCCGACCACCTCCACCACGTTCGGATGCTTGAGCGCGGAGGTCAGCCACACCTCGTCGCGAAACATGTCGACGAACCTGGGATCGTCGGCGATGTGGGGATGTAGCCGCTTGACCACCACGCACTGCCCTGCCCGCGTGCCCTTGGTCAGGCGGCACAGCTCGATGGACGAGGTGGCGCTGTCCGCGATCTCGGCCAGCAGCTCGAAATCGAGCTCGACGTCGAACGGATCGGACGGCGGCGTCATCGGATCGGCACGGACGCTCGGCAGCGTAGGGAAAAGACCGGACGGTCAACCGCTCGGCGATCGAGCGGCCGACAGCGAAGTCGCCACACCAGCGGGCGTGAGCTTGAGGTGAAGGTCGAGATGGTCGTCGCGGCTCTTGATGGCCGCCACGGTGAGCATGGGAGTCAACACCGCCAGAAGCCGCCTGATCCGCCGATGACCCTCGAGCTTGGGGATCTTGAGCAGGTCGACGACCAGCCGGTCGTCCTCGGCCTCCACCAGCATGGCGGGGCGCTTGGGCATGTAGGCCACCAAATTGCCAGGCTTGGACAGATCCAGCGCGCCCGACTGGATGAGCCCTGCCACGGGCGTGTCCGCGCCGTCGAGCACCTCGATGGCCAGATCGGCGATGCGAGCGGTGATGAGCGCCTGCTCGGCGCCGATCGCCAGCTCCTCGACATACACCGCGAGCCGCACCCGCAGCGTCGCGCCCATGGCCCGCACCGTGGCCCCGAGCCGCAAGCCGGGCGGCTGGGCCTCGACCAACACGTCTTTGGGCGCCTTCTGCCCCTGGAGCAGCTCGCGAGCCAGGTACCGGAATGCATCCAGGGGCACGCCGACGCGCATCCCGAGCACGCCGCGCAGCGCGCGCACCACCTCCTCGGGATGGGCTTTCAAATAGCCGGTTGCGGTTCGGACTAGGACGGTGGGTGACGGTCTGGGCATCGTCCGCCACGATGGCCCGAATGGCCCTGGCGGCGCAAGCGAGTTCGCGCCGCAGGGCCCGGAAAGGCTATGGCGCGGGCGGCATCAGCATGCCGCAGCCCACGACCATGCCCCCGCCCAGGCTTGGCCGCACCACGTGAACGAGCCCAGAGCGGTCGACCGAGCGCGTGGTGGCGGGCACCATCTGTCCTCGCCAGGCCACCCACACCCGGCTGCCGGGCCGCGGTCGGAAGTCCAGCGGAACGGGACGCAGTCGCTCCTGGTCCACCAGGCGGGCTTCGGCGCCGTAGCCCAGCACCAGCCACCTGCGCCGTCCATCGGGATGGGTCGCCGAGGACACCAGCAGCACGTGGCTCCAACCGCGCTCGTCCCGCACCACCGCATAGTTGCCTGGCGCTAGACCTGGCGACTGCGGGAACACGGTCTCGCGGCGCACCCCGAGCTCGCCCACGGCCTGGCCCAGATCGATGTAGCGGATCTTCACCCGGTCGCCGATGACGGACGTGACCAGCGCGTGGTGCAAGCGCCCGCGGTAGGGGGCGACCACGGCACTGCCTCGCCGTAGCCGGCCGGGCTGCGGCGCAATGAGGTAGCCCGGGTGGACCAGATAGGGGCGCTCCGAGCCGCGGCTGACCCGCAGGTTGCCGCCATCGATCTGTCGCACGGTGACCCGTCGCAGCACCATGGTGGAGCCGAGGCTCGCGGCCGCGAGCGCGCGCCTGGACGGAGCGTACACCCGCGTCTTGGGCGCGATCTGAACGGACCGCGACGGCAGGTTGAGCGGGTTGGGGTCGTAGGGACGAGGCGGAGGAGCGTGAAAGCCCCCTGGCCGCGGCAGGTTCGCGCTCGCGGTGGCCGTGGCCTGTCCCGCCGCGGGCTGCAGACCCCCGCCCGACGTCGAGCCGTCGTCACAGGCCGATGCCAGCACCGCGGCGGCGAGGCAGAAGGTGGCGGGCGAGCGAGCCATGGCGGCGAGTGGAGTGACCCGCCAGTGGCGGCGGGAGGGGGGTTGCAAGAGGCGCTATTCCGGCACCACGAGCCGACGCGCGAGATCGCGCACCGCGTTGGGCATGATGCCGCTCTCGGCCGCCTCGACGATGAGCGGCCGCAGCTCGCGGAGCTCGCTCGGCAGCGGCCACTGAAGGGCCAGCCGCACCATGTGGGGCGAGCGCATCTCGAGCATGGCGCTCACCAGCTCCACTGCCGGAAAGGACCACGCCACCGTCTCGGGCAGGCCCAGCTCGGTCACGCCGCGCTCGAGCAGCGCCTCGAAGTCGGCGCGCGGCATCTCCACCGCCTCGTGGAAGACCTTCTCGGCGCCGGACTCGAAGACCTGCAGCCGCTCGCCTCCGGCCGGATGCGCCACCCAGCGGCCCTCCGCATCGAGGCCCAGGCGCATGCCCGATTCCAGCGTGGCGATGGGCAGAAAGCTCTCCTCGCCGACCGACTCGGCCTTGCCCTCCTCGAGCAGGGCGGCGACTTGCTCGCGTAGCGACTCGTCCATGGCGTCCGCAGTTTGACACGGATGGCGAGCTTTCGGCACACCGTTTGGTGGTTGGGTGTATCGTAGCCGCGTGCAGCGGCTGGTGGAGCTACCCGACCGAGGCCAGCTTTTGGTGGCCACCGACATCCAGGGCAACCGCGCCGACTTCGATCGCGTGGTGGCGCTGTTCGAGCGGGAAGTGCGCGAGCCCGAGGGCGCGGCCCTGGTGTTCACCGGTGACCTCATCCACGGCCCCGAGATCCCCGAGCGGATCTGGCCTGAGTACCTCGGCAACTACTACCGCGCCGACTCGCCCGCCGTGCTCCGCGGCGCCCGTCGGCTCGCCGAGCAGTACCCCGGTCGCGTCACCTTCCTGCTCGGCAACCACGAGCACGCACACGTCGGCGGCCCGGTGGTGGGCAAGTTCTTTCCCGACGAGGCCCAGCGGCTCGAGGCCCTGCTGGGACCTTCGCGAAGCCGCTCCTTTCGCCGCTGGCTGACCACCTGGCCGCTCGTGGCCGTGGCCCGCCAGGCCCGGCTGCTCATGCTGCATGCCGCGCCCAACGCGGTCATCGACTCGCCCGAGGAGCTCGACCGCGTCGCCCTGGACAGCAACCCCGCGGGCGACGACGAGGGCTACGTCGACGAGCTGCTCGCGCAGATCCTGTGGGCGCGCACCGCCTCCACCCGCCGCGCCCGGGCCTTTTTGACCGCCATCGACCCGCAGCTGCGCGTGGCCGTCTACGGCCACGATGTGGTGCGTCGCGGCTGGGCCATCGACCGCGAGCCGCTTCTGTGCATCTCGACCAGCTTCGGCTGCTTCGACGGCGACAAGCTCTACCTGCAATGGGATCTGAGCGAGCCTGCTCCAAGCGCCAGCGAGCTGGCCCAGCGGGGGCTGCGCCCGCTCTATCCCGAGGCCAAGCCGGTCTATCGGGAGCCGTACGACGCGCTCGAGGCCGAGCCGCCACCGAGCCCCCAAAGCGACGCGCCCCGCCCGTAGCTTTTTCCCGGGGTTTTTGTCCGCCTGCCGCTAACATACCCGGTTGGCCATGCCCGAACACTTCCTCGCTCGCTTGCTCGAGCTACCCAGCATCGACGACCAGACCGTGCGGCGTGGGGTCTTCCGTCAGGCCATCGCCGCGCTAGGGCTGGGCTACCAGGGCGGAGAGCCCTTCGCGCTGGTGGGGGTGGACGCCGAGCGCCTCGGCCGCAGCATGAACGCGGTGCTGTCCGACGGTCTGCTCGAGGACCTGGACTTCATCGCGCCGTCGGCCAGCGCCGTGGCCCTGTACCAGATCGCCGCGGCCTTGCCGCTGGGCGAGGAGCGGCGGGCCTTGGGACGACGGGTGCTGGGCTACCTCTACCAGGGCAATGCCGAGACCTTTGCCAGCCTTGCCGCCCAGATGGCGCTGGGCTCGACCCGACCGTTGCGGGGCGCGGGCATCGGCGCGCGGGTGGCCCTAACGCTGTGGCTGCGCGGCGGACAAGAGGTGGCCTTCGACCGGCTGGCACTGGCCATCTCCAGCCGCCGCGAGCTGGCCGCCCGCTGGCTGAGCGCTGCAGCCACCCGTTCGCTGCCCGAGCGGCGACTGGCCGCCAGGTTGATCGAGCGGGCCGCTCGCGAGCTTGCCCGACGGGTGGCTGGCGGCGACGACCACCCGCTCGGGCTGATGCGCGGCGTCTGCGGTCCGGACCAGGCTGCTGCTCCGCCCCGACCGGACTGCTTCGACTTCGTGGCCGCGGCCTGGCACGCCCTGCTGGCCGACCGCGAGACCCTGGTGTGGCGACACGTGGCCGTGGCGCGAGGCTTGCTATCGGCTGCGCTGCGCCCGCTCGCGGACGAGATCCGCGG
>CAYTYV010000514.1:0-4623 GCA_964441055.1 uncultured Polyangiaceae bacterium
ACGAGCTGGTCGGGCAGCGCGCGCACGACCAGCTCGTTCAGATCGACGATCTCGAGCGAGTCCTCCAGCCCTGCGGTCTTGCAGGCATCGCTCAGCATGATGAGGCAGAGCGGACAGGCGGTGACCAGCATCTGGGCGCCCGTCTCGGCAGCCTGGCGAACGCGGCGCTCGCCGAGGCTCCCCTGATCCGCCAGCTCCTCCTGCCACATGCGCCCGCCGCCCCCGCCGCAGCAGCGCGCCTCGGGCCCGTGCTCGGCCATCTCCACCAGCGTGACTCCTGGGATAGCGCAGATGACCCGCCGCGGCGCCTCGTAGACGCCCGCGTGGCGACCGAGGTAGCAGGGATCGTGAAAGGTGACCGTGGCCTCAACGCGGCGGGCGAGATCGAGGGAGCCCGCCGCGTTGAGCTCGTCCAGAAGCTCGGTGTAATGCCGTGCGCGAACCCCGGTTTGCTCGCTCCCGCGCTCGCCCTCGCGCTCTCGCTCGCCTTCGCTTCCGCTCCCACCCTCCGCGAACCGCGCGTAGTCATGCCGCAGCGCAAACGCGCAGTGCGGCGAGGAGGTCACCAGCTGTTCGATCCCGCGCCGCTCGAGCAGGGTCTGGCACGTTTCCATCTGCTCCTCGAACAGGCCATCCTCGCCCACGCGCCTGGCGATGTCGCCGCAGCAGGGCTCCTTTTTGCTCAGCGTGCCAAAGGGAAGGTCGGCGTGCTCCAGGATCTGCACGAAGGCCCGCGCCAGCCCTTGCGCGCGCGTGTCGATCGCGGTGGTGCAGCCGACGAAGTAGCAGAGCCTGCCGTCGGCCTTTTCGCGCGACAGATCGGCGAGCCCCAGCCCCTTGGACCACAGGCCTCGCTTTTTCTTCGAGGCCTCCCAGGGGTTGCCGTACTTGTAGAGCTTGTCCAGCGCCTGGCCGAGCGCGGCAGGCACGCGGGTGCCGTCCTCGACCAGCCGTCGGCGGAGCTCGCGAGCGATCTCGGGCGCAGGCAGGTAGACCGGGCAAACCTCGAGGCAGGCTCGGCAGGTGGTGCAATACCATGCCGTAGAACCCTCGCTTTGCCGCGCGAGCCACTGGAGCGCACGCGGCGTCTCGGGCAGGCGCCATAGATCGTCTCGTGTGCCCACGATGAGCGCGCGCGGCGAAAACGGCTCGCCTGCGGACGTGGATGGGCAGGCATCGACGCAGCGACCGCAGCGCGTGCAGGCGTCGAGCAGCACCCGCTCGCGTCGCGACCAGGCTGGATCGCTCTCGCCGCGCTCGTCCGTGCGAAGCGCGCGAGCGGGCTCAGGAGCCAAGGTGACGCCAACGGGTGTGGCCAGGGCGTGAAAGAGCTTGGTAAATGGTATGGCTGCGATGAGCCCGAGGCTCAATAGGGCGTGGCCCCACCAGGCAATGGGATAGGCGGCCGCCGCCGAGTGCGGGTCGGACAAGAGCCTGGCAACGGCGTACCCGGCAAACGACCAGTCTGCCGAGGGCGGCCGCACCACGGCCAGGCGCAGCCCCTCGACCAGGTAGCCCGAGAGAGCCGCCAAAAGCAGCCAGAGAAGGACCAGAGCATCGCCCGGGCGCCGCTCGAGCCGCGCGACTCGTTGCAGATAGCGGCGGAACAGCGCCCATAAGAGGCCCACCAGCAGTATGACGCCCGCGATGTCCGCGCCCAGCGAGAAGACCAGGTAAAGGCGACCCTGGAGGAAGCCCACCAGGTAGTGGTCCACCGCAGCGAGCGCCGTGGCAATGGTCAGCCCAGCGAAGCCCCAGAAGATGAGTGCGTGCATGATGCCCGCGGCCCAATCGCCGCGGAAGATCCGTCGGCCGAGCAACCCATCGACCAGCAGCCTCGAAAGCGCTCCCTGCGGCACAGGACCTCGGCCGCGCGTGCCGCTGAGCCAGACCCGCACGCGACAGCCCAGCCCATAGCCGAAGACCGCCAGGGCGACGGCCGCGCAGAGATAGAACAGCCAGGCGCCTTGGATGCTCCAGAACAGAGGACGCTGAGGCATGTCCGACAACTGATAGCTGACAGCGGATAGCCGATAGCGGATAGCTATTCGACGCTAACGGCCACCCGCTATCCCGCAGCTACACCCTCCGCCTGCCCGCCGCTGTGGGAATATGGGCGGAGGCGTTACCTCGATGTGCGGGTCGAGCCCGTCACCGCCGTCGGGTCCGGGTTTTTCAAAGCACTTGATGCGGCGAAACACCGTGGGCTCGTTGACCGCGCGACCGCCGTCGTTGTTGACCGTCTGGAACTCCTGCCGCTCGAAGTCGACCGTGCCCGTGAAGTTATCCAGGTTGTAGCCAAAGCCGCGGGACGAGCCGCACAGCACCTTGTCGAGCTTCCAGGTCGTGCCGCCGAACTGGATCTTGCCGTCCTTGAACTTGCCCTTGCCCTTCATCGACACGATGTACCGAAGGTGCGAGCGGCAAGGCCCAGGCTGCTCCTCGCTCTTGGGCGCCTGCCAGCTGTGGTTGGTGATGGTGCCGATGAGGTCGGTCTCGCTGCCCGGGACCTTGCGAATCACCAGGGTGAACTCGGTCCATTCCCAGTAGCGCGGGCTGTACTGGTGCGACTTCCACACGCCCTCGACGGTGTTGGTGTCGCACTCGGCAGGCGGCGGCAGGCGCGCGCGCTGCTCGGCCACGGTGCCAGGGGCGGGCGCGGCCCAGAGCAGCAGGGCGCCCGTCATCAAGAGGGCGCTCAGGCGAAGGAGGCCTCGTCGGAGTTTGGGACCGCTCGAGCTCATGGGGGGCACCGCTGGGTAGTATCCCCTGTGGCGGGCCCTGCCGCAATCGCTCGTTGCAACGGAGGCGCGCAGCGACGCCGTCACAGGCCGTAGGTGTCGTAGACGAACGCCAGGTCCTGGCGGATGCGTTCTTCAGATAGGCCGAATTTGTCGAGCGAGTAGGCGTGCGGGCTCTTGCGGGTGCGCTGGATCTCGGCTTGCGCGTGCACGCGGTCCCAGAAGTCGGCCTTGGGCGAGAGGCCTGCGAAGTCGACAAGCCGCTCCATGGTGCCTTCGAGGTCGGTCATGATCTCGGGGAAGCGGACCACCAGGAGGTTCTCGGCAGGAATGAGCCCCTCGGTGTAGGTCTGGTGGAAGGCGCGGTAGAGGTGGCAGGCGGCCTGGTAGAGGTTTTCGAGGTAGCGCTCGCGCGCCTCGGCGCGGGTGCTCTGCCACATGTCGTAGGCCTGCTCGAGGACGCCCGTCAGGAGCGACATGCCCGAGGGAATGGTCTCGGCGGGATCGCGCACCATGTAGACCAGGCGGCAGTCGGGGTAGCGGCGCAGAAGCTCGTCGGTCTGAAGCGTGAGGATGCTGGATTTGACGGCGATGCGCGGCTTGCGCTTGGCCAGCAGGTTGCGGCGCCAGCAGGCCTCGAGGTAGCGAAACTGGCGGTCCCGTTCGGCGGGCGGCGAGGGATCGATCTCGAAGATGCGGCGGCTCTCGGCGCTTCCCCAGTGGTCGTCCCAAGCGAGGAAGTAGGACCATAGAAAGGCGCCGTCGGCAAAGTGGAAGAAGGCCATGGCATCGTCGGTCTCGACGTCGCGAAGGCTGGTCTCGTGCGCGGCGGCGCTGTGGTAGCGGGCTGGTGATAGCGGAGCCAGGCGCTCGACAGCGCGGCCGAGCAGCTTGCGGGCGCTTATGGCGGGTAGCAGCATCTCCCAGAGCTCAAAGGCGCAGAGCTCGCCCGTGTGCAAGAGAAAGCGGTGAAGGAAGGTGGTGCCGCCGCGCGGGTTTCCCAGGATGAAGATAGGCCGCTCGATGCGGACCTGGGCGAGCTCGCGGTAGAGCAGCCGATCGAGCCCGCGGCTCGAGGCGTTGAGCGCGCGGTGAAGCTGCAAGAGGCCAAAGGTGCCGAGCGGGCGAAGGCGCGGCCCGAAGTTGCGGAGGATGGTGCGGTAGGTTTGGAGGTGTCGAGACACGGGTTACTCCGCCCACACTCCCGCGGCCGTGACCATGTGCTCGTGGACTGTCGATCTCGCCATCACCGCCTCGTCGAGTCTTCGAGGCGCCCCACGAGGAAGGTGGCCTGGTCCTTGTTGATGATCCCGCGCTGGCGCGCCTGGGCGATGGCAAGCTCGATGTGCTCGGGCGAGATGTTGGCGTCCATTCCATCGAGAATGGTCCGGGTAGGCGATGTGAGCGGTAGGGCGTCCATCCGTTCACGCTCATCGTCAGTGACGTTCGCATGATGGAGTACGAGTCCGTCGGGGACCCGCAGACGTCGTCGTTGCCAGCTCTGAGGCACCGTCATGTGAGTCCGTGCTGAAAGCACATCCGACAGGTCGTGGAGCATCAGCGCAGTCTCATGGGAGAACACCCCCAGCTGCTCCGACCAAAGCCAGTACGTCACGAGCTCTTCGTGCTGGGTCATGGGGAAATGCACGAGCCGATAGATGCCGCGACGAACGCGACGGAGACGCCCATTGGCGAGGTGCTTGCGCAGTAGCTGCGATGAGTATCCCGCGCTGGCGCCTTGCACGGTCGTGAAGTAGCCGGCTTGCGTTTCGGCAATCGCATAAAGATCATCCCAGCTTGGGCGCGACCGCGATGGGTAGGTGGATTCCGACATCGCGTCGCTCACGATGGCGAATCAGGGAGCGTTTTCGTACCAACAGAC
>CAYTYV010000515.1:0-4616 GCA_964441055.1 uncultured Polyangiaceae bacterium
GGGCCACGGCTCGGCCTCGCGCGACGCTCCCTAGTCCAGCCCGGTCCGCCTCGCGCTGCGCCGCCTCTTTGGCGACGTGGCGCAATCCGTGCCCGCGGCGGCTGCCGCGGGCCCCCCGCCCGCCGAGCCGCCACTGCGCTCCCGCGCAAGCGGCCGGCGGCGGGATCTTCTACGCTGCCGGCTGCCGCGGCGACGGGGCCCCAACCCCGTCGCCTGTCCTGCCAGAGAGGCCTCCGGCCTGGCAGGACAGCTGCCACCGCCGCTTTGGGACCAGGATGCTCGCTCCTCGCAGCCCAACTCCCGTCGACCCACCGATGAACGCTCCGACCGACTGCTCGCTCCCCCGCCTGCTGGAGCTGGCGCACAAGGCCGCTCGCGGCAAGCGCCGCTCGCCCGAGGTGGCGGCCTTCATGCTGGATCCGCTGCCGCTTCTCTGTCGGCTCGGCGAGGAGCTCGACCGGCGGAGCTACCGGTCGGGCAAGCCTCGACCGTTCATCATCCACGAGCCCAAGCGGCGCCTGATCGCCGCGCTGCCCTTCCGCGATCGGGTGGTGCAGCACCTGCTCATCGACGCGTCCATGCCCGCGCTGGAGGGCTGGTTTGCCCCGCAGTCGTACGCCTGCCGGCTCGGCCGGGGAACCCATCGGGCGCTACGCCGCGCCTGCGAGCTCCACCGCTGCTTTCCATGGTTGCTCCGGCTCGATATCGCCAAGTTCTTTCCCAGCATCGACCACCAGGTCTTGCTCGAGGTCGTGCTGCCCAAGACGCCGGCCGACCTCTGCTGGCTTGCCGAGCGCATCGTCCGCGCTTCGGGCCCCTGCGAGCGCGTCCTGTTCCACTTCCCGGGCGACGAGCTGCTCGCACCTCTCGAGCGCCGCCGCGGACTTCCCATCGGCAATCTCACCTCGCAGGTCTGGGCCAATGCCGTGCTGACCCCCATCGACCACCTGGTCGCCTCGCATCTCGGCATCGGCACCTTCGTGCGATATTGCGATGACATTCTCATCTATGCCCAAAGCCGCACCGAGCTGGAGGCAGCCTGGCGGGCCATCGAGCAGCGCTGCCACCAGCTCCGGCTGCGGCTTCACCCCTCCAAGTGCCGGCTGCACCGGACGAGCGAGCCCGTGTCGTTTCTGGGCTTCGTCATCGAGCGGCGGGGCGGCGGCGTGCGGGTCCGGCTGCGAAGCGAGAACGTGCGCCGGTTCCGGGCGCGGATGAAGGTCACCCGGGCGCTGTGGCGCGCGGGCGCGCTCGAGACCGAGGAGGCGACGGCGCGCATCCGCGCCTGGCTGGCGCACGCCGCGCACGGCCACACGCGACGGCTGTGCGAGCGCGAGCTCGGCAAGCTGGTGCTCACCGGGCCGCCGCATCCGCCGACTGCTGGGCGGGCGGGACGCCCGCCTGCCCCAGGTACGGCCGGACCAGCCGGGTGTCAGCGTTGGGTCGGGGCGGGCGGGGCGGCCGCGGCTCGTACCCGGAGGGGCCGAGCTTTGGCGGTCTGAGTGTCTTGGCGCCGAGGGATCAGGGGGTGCAATGCCAGGCGGCTGCTCCCACGATCCCCCGAGTGGCCCTGGCGTCGGCTCTCCTCCCGCCGCGGAATGTCCTCCCCGGCCCTTGCGCGCGCTCTACCCCCTCTACGGAATGTCCCCAGCGCCCCTTGCGCGCGCTCTACCCCCTCTGCGAAACATCTCCAGCGCCCCTTGCGCGCGCTCTACCCCCTCTGCGAAATGTCCCGAGCGGCCATTGCGCCGGCTCCACCCGGGCTGCCCACGCTCGACGCACGCCCTTGCGGCCGCGCAACCCCGTCTCGAGTTGGTGAGCATCGGCCGGTGCGTGGCCTCTACCCGGATCCGCGAGCGCACGCACCCCAAACGAGGCAGCAAGGCCTGGGCCACGCCGTCGTGCCGTCACGGCGCGGCCGCGGGCGCCGGCCTTGCGGGCTACTCGTCCTCGTCCTCGTCGTCGCTCCCGCTGCGGCTCGGGCGGAAGGTGTCGAAGTACAGATCCTGGCGGGCGCGCTGGCGCGGGAAGAGCTGGCGCACCGCGCCGGCGTTGCCGTCGTAGGCGCTGCAGAAGGTCTCGCGCGCGCCGAGCTCGGCCGCGAAGGCGAGGCCGATCGTTTCCAAGGCGCCCTTGCGCCCGGCGAGCTTTTCCTTGAGCAGCGCTACTGCGGCCTGGAGATCGCCTAGGTGCGCGGCCTTGACCGCGGCCGCGGCCGGCTGGGTATCGAGCCGTGCTGCCAAGGCATCGCCCGCCCTCGCTTGCGCATCGCCGCGTGGGCGGACCTCGGCGTCGAGGCCGCCGGGACAGACCGCTGCAAAGGCCGGCCCGCTCGTGCCGCCATCGGCATCGCGCGCGGCCGAGGCCACCCGCCGGATGACCTGCTCGAGCGCGGCCTCGGCAAAGGCCACGGCCACGCGGTGCTCGGGCAGGGCCTCCTCGGCCTTCGTGCGCGCGGCGTGCTTGGCCGCCAGATCGTCCTGCGCCGTCTGGAACGGCGCCGCGAGCGGTGCCGTCTCGGCGCTCTCGGCGAGCGCGGCCAAGTGGTAGCGGCCGAGCTTGAGCAAGCGCGGCGAGGCCATCGCGGGGGTCGGTATCTGCATGGGCGCAAGGTAACGGGCCGCCGGCCGAGGCGTCAAGGCTGGAGCTGCTCGAGCACTTCGACTACATCGTTGGCCAGCGCAGCAAGCTCCAGGAGGCGAAGCATGGATAAGGCGCACGATGTGCGGAGCGTGTCGGTCTCGGGGTGCCTCCTGCATCTCGAGGTCGATGGCAAGCGCTACGAAATCGACCTGGCCGAGCAGTCGCAACGTCTGGCACGAGCGACACAGAGCCAGAGAGAGCGAATCGAGGTATCGCCGTCCGGCTATGGTCTTCACTGGCCGGACGTCGACGAGGACCTGTCCGTCGATGGGCTCATCGGGGTAGAGCACTCGAGTCCCTTGGCTGCGGCCACCAGGCGACGGACGACGTCCGAATCGAGGTAGATACGGGCCATCACCGCCCCGCCCACGGGCTGGCGGCCGCCACCCGTTGCCGCCAATCCGCCACCCGACGGCTGCTCGTAACGCCCGCAACCGTGCGGAATGGCTGTCGCCACTCCTTGGCACGGTTCCTGCGATATGAGGGACGCCTCGGCACAATCGCGCCCACCCTCATTGCCACCGACCTCTCCATGCCCAGCATCGATCACGAGGCGCTGCTCATGCTGCTGCGCAACCGTCCCGAGCTGACCGCCGAGCTGCTGAGCGAGCTGCTTGGCGTTCACCTTCCGAGCTACGACGAGGTGCGCTTCGAGTCCGCCGAGCTGAGCGACGTCGAGCCGGCCGAGTACCGAGCCGATCTGGTCGTGGTTCTCGAGCGCGACGGCAAGTCGGTGTTGGCCATCGTGGTCGAGGTCCAGCTCAACATCGATGCGGACAAGCACTACCGATGGCCCGCGTACCTCAGTGGACTGCGCTCGCGGCTGCGCGTCCCAACGTGCCTTTTGGTAATCGCGCCCGACCGCTCGGTGGCTCGCTGGTGCGCCGAGCCCATCGAGACCGGCCATCCGAGCTTCGTGCTCGAGCCGCTGGTGTTGGGCCCGGATGGCATTCCGTTGGTGGCGGATGTCGAGCAGGCCGAACGTGCCCCCGAGCTGGCTGTGCTCTCAACCATGGCCCACGGCCGGGGTGATCAAGCCTTGGCGGTAGCGCTGGCGGCGCTCGGGGCGGCGAGTGGGCTCGACGATGAGCGGTCGCGGCTCTATGCTGATCTTGTGCTCTCGTCGATCGGCGAGGCGGCGCGGCACGCCTTGGAGGAGATGATGGCTAACGGTAGCTACGAGTACCGAAGCGACTTCGCCCGACGATACGTTGCCCAGGGCCGATCAGAGGGACGGGCCGAGGGCGAAGCCAGGGGACGGGCCAGGGGGCGAGCGGAGGCCGTGTTGGCGGTGCTGCGGGCGCGCAACATCGACGTGGGCTCCGAAGCGGAGCAGCGCATCGTCGCGTGTACGGATCTCGCCGAGCTCGACCAATGGGCTCGCCGCGCCGCCACCGTGGCCACGACCGAGGCGCTGTTCGACTGACTCCCCAGCGTCCAGGCGCCTCGTGCCCGCTCACCCCCGCTTCGCCACCGCCCCGCGGCCATGCGCCGCTAGGGCTCGCGCCACGATGCTCACGGCGAGCTCGGCGTCGGCGGTCTTGCATAGCGCCGACTCGTCGCCCGCGGCCGCCTCGAGAAGGCGCGCGCGTGCTCGGGCGGTGAGCGCGATGCGGCCTCCGCCGCAGGCGCGGCACACGACGCCGCCAGCCGTCACGTCGAGCTCGGTGCGGGCGCGCGCGGGGACGGGCTTTTCGCAGCGCACGCAGCGCGTCAGATCCAGGCCCCAGCCTGCCGCCTCGAGCATGCGCAGGCCGGCTGCGCCCAACAGGGCCTGCGCCTTTTCCGTGGCCCCAGGCGCATCGAGCGCGTCGAGCAAGGCGTTGACCTCCACCCATAGGCGCGGCTCGGCGGTGTGGTTGGGCGCGGCCTCGCGCAGCCAGCCGAGCGCGCGGCCCGCGGCGTCCAAGCTCGCTAGAGAGCCGAGCACGCCCAGGCGCGGCCACGCCCACACGCGCACAAACACCGGGACC
>CAYTYV010000516.1:0-4615 GCA_964441055.1 uncultured Polyangiaceae bacterium
GGTGGAAGAGCCGCAAGGTGGTCTCGGAGCTCATCCGGACCAGCATGTGGTCGGGCGCGTCGGGCTGGGTGGGCGCAGCGGGCTGGTCTTGCGCGTCGGGCTGGACGGGCGCGTCGGGCCGCGCGGGCGCGTCGGGCTGGGTGGGCGCGTCGGGCTGGGCATCCGCCTCGGGCTGGGCGGGCGCGTCGGGCTGGGCGTCCGCATCGGGCGCCGCGCGCGCATCGGGCCGGGCGTCCGCCTCGGGCATGGAGTCCAGGTCGGGCAGGGGGCCCGCCTCGGGCATGGAGTCCAGGTCGGGCAGGGGTGCCGCGTCGGGGGGTCGCCCGCCAGGGGACTCACCCGCCGCGGCCCGGTCGGCCAGACCCACGATGCCGCCGAGAGCCGAGGCCGCAAGGGCGGTCCGCAACATGACCATCAGCGGTCGTCTGGGGTGGGGTCTGGGTCGCATCTATCTGGATCTATCGACGAGCGCGGGAGCCCGCCTCGCTGCCTAGAGGTGGTAGTCGATGGCCATGGCTTCGAGCGCGTCGAGGCTCTGGGGGCTGGCCGTCACCCCATGGCAATAGTTACAGGCGTAGTCCAGGGTGATGTACGGGTGGCTGTACTCGGTGGCGCCAGGGGCGTCCAGATAGAACTGGGCGGCATCCTGGTCGGTGTTGATGGCGAAAAGGTGGGTGCGCGTGTCGCCGCGGAACTGGCCGACATCGCCGCTCGCAACTCGAGCCATCGGCGGCATGTGGCAGTCCACGCACGGCAGCATGCCCTGCATCGACGGACTGGCCTGGTTCTGGTCATAGCCCACGTGGCAGCTCTCGCAGCTGATGCGGATGCCGCGGTCGGGGTTTAGCTCGGCGTCGATGTAGTGGGCGCTGCGGTGTGGCTGATGACAATCCACGCAGCGCATGACCCGCTTCTTGCCCGAGAAAAGCTCGTCCGCCTGCTCGCCGTCAGCAATGAACCCGTCGGGCGCCTCGATCTTGTCGGGCAGGCCTCGGCGGTGACAGCTCGCGCAGGCCTCGGCCGAGCGATCGACGATGGGCAGGTTTGCGTAGGGGAGGCTCGCGTGCGCGCGACCGGGACCGTGACAGGCCTCGCACTGGACCCCGGGCTCGGCAAAGCTGCCCGCCATGCCCGCCAGCTCTCCCTGGTGCGGGCAGCTCGGATCGCCCGCCTCGCAGGGAATCCAACCCGTGGTGTGGCAGCCCCCGCATTCGAAGGGCCGCTGCTGTCCCGGGTGGAAATCCTGCCAGCCCGCGTCCGAGCCGATCCAGGCATTGGCAAAGGTCCACTGCGTCTGCTCGTCGGCCGAACCGGTGAGCAGGTAGCCGTCGTCCTGAACGTAGATGGCCTTCCAGGCGAATCCGCCCAGCACGTAGGCCATGTCGGACCAGCTTCGGCCCCCGGGAGGGGAAGGCACCCCGCCCGTCAGGTCGTCGTACGGCCAGCTCGGGCCCTCATCGCTCGTCACCACCTTGAGCGCGTTGGCGTGGGCGCTGAGCGCGGACTGCTCGGCCAGCGTGTCATGGCACTCGACGCAGACCGCCGTGCCCACGTAGCCGCGCTCTTCCGCGCCGCCCTGGCCCGCGCCTCCGCCCGCGCCTCCGCCGCCATCGGGAGCCACTCGGCAGTCGTCGACGTTGCACAGGCCATCGCCATCAATATCCTCATCCGGGTCGCAGCTGCCGTTCTCGTTCAAGTCCCAGCAGGACGCACCCGCTGGCCCTACCCCGCCCGCGGAGCCGCTCGGACCGGGCTCGCCAGCCAGCCCAGTGCAGGCCAGGGACCACCCCGCGACCAAGCAGATGGCGAGGGGCGGCAGTCGAAATACCCAAGCTGTACTCATGGCGGTGTTCGGCTCCGTGGCAAAGACACGGCCGCTCGAGCCGCGTCGGAACCACGGGAACGAGTCGAGCCGAGGCCACGACCATGCCATCAACGCCGAGCTATTGTAAAGGTCAACCGCAGCCTCCAGACGTCGTACAACCCGTGGAAATGTAGGGCGACCTCGGCTCATGCCAGGGCCAGCCCGAGCCCGTCCTCGGCCAGGGCCACCCGCTCGCCGAACTCGGCTTGCAGCCGCTGGCGCACCGCGGCCTCGTCGCGCTCGGAGGCGGGCGGCAGGTGGACCAAGAGGACGCGTTCGACGTCGGTGCGCTCCACGATGGCCCCGAGCTGGTCGAGGGTGGTGTGACCGGGCATATGCGGCCGCTCGAAGCACGAGCACTCGTGGACCAGCAGGCGGCAGCCGCGGCTGTGCTCGACCACGGCCGCGCAGGGCTCGGTGTCGGCCGAGCAGGTCAGGACGGCTCGCGGATCGCGCCGCGAGCCGATGCGATAGCCGACGGTCGGCACCTGTCCATGGTCCACGGCAAAGGCGGTCACCTCTAGCCCGCTCAGCTCGATGCGCTGGCGCCCGCCCGCGACCGGGTGATAGCCGATCTCGAACAGGTCCTCGCGCCCGTCGAGCCCCACCGCCGCGAGCAGGCCACGCGCCGCCTCGAGCGCGCCCTCCGGCCCCCAGAGCTGAAGCGGCCCGCGGCCGTGAGGACGGGCGTCGACGTACAGCGCGTGCACCAAGGACGGCAAGCCGCAGAGGTGATCGGCGTGCTCATGGGTGAGCAGCACGTGCTCGACCGAGCGCCAGTCCGCGCCACAGCGCTGCAGGGCCTGAGCGGGGTTGCCCGAGCAGTCCACCAGCGCGGTCACATCGGCCGACACTGCCAGCGATGTGTTGCCGCGACGCGCGCCGCTGATCGCGCCGCCCGTGCCCAAGAACCACACTCTCACCGAAACCGCTCCCTCGAAGCCCTGACGATGAAACTACCGCCACTGCCGAAGACGTTTCCAGCAGTAGTGCTAGCACAGCCGCTCCGCGGCGATGGGGCACAGGTTGACGGTGACGTCGGCTTCCGCCACGCTTTTCCAACCTCACCAAGGACTGCGCGATATCTCATGAGAACCTACGATTCCATCGGCGTGGGGGCCCCGGAAATCCTGCTCCCCCGAGCGGACACCGACTGGACCCGCTGGGCGGTCATCGCCTGTGACCAGTTCACCTCGGAGCCAGCGTACTGGCAACAGGTCGAGGCGCTGGTCGGCGATAGTCCCTCCACGCTCCACCTCATCTACCCCGAGGTCTATCTCGGCGGGGACGATGCCGCCGAGCGGATCGCCCGCATCCGCGCCACGATGACCGAGTACCTCGACCGCGGCGTGCTGGTCTCGCATCCGGGCATGGTCTACGTCGAGCGCGGCGTGGGCGACCGGAGCCGCCGCGGGCTGGTGCTGTGCCTGGACTTGGAGCGCTACGACTACCGCCCCGGCTCGGCGAGCCTGATTCGGGCGACCGAGGGCACCATCGTCGACCGGCTGCCGCCGCGGGTCCGCATTCGCCAGGGCGCTCCCCTGGAGCTGCCGCATATCATGGTGCTCATCGACGATCCCGACGACCGCGTCATCGGCCCGGTCCAGGCGAGGCGTAGCAGCATGCCCAAGCTCTACGACTTCGAGCTCATGATGGGCTCGGGGAAGCTGTGCGGCTACGGCATCCAGGACCGAGAGCTCGAGCAGGGCGTGGTGGCGGCGCTCGAACAGCTGGCCCAACCCGAGCACTTCCGCCGCAAGTACGGCTTGGAGCGGGACTACCCCGTGCTGCTCTACGCCATGGGCGACGGCAACCACTCGCTCGCCACGGCAAAAGCCATCTGGGAACGGTGCAAGGAGGAGGCCCCGAGCGCTTCGGAGGTCATGCACAGCCGGGCGCGGCATGCGCTGGTGGAGCTGGTCAACGTCCACGACGCCGCGCTCGGCTTCGAGCCGATCCACCGCGTGCTCTTCTCGGTGGCTGACGGGCGCGACGCGCTCGGCGAGATGGCGCAGCACTACGCGGGCCGCTTCGAGCACCGAGCCGTCGCGTCGATCGAGCAGCTCGAGCAGCAGCTGGCCGCCCGCCAGGACGGCCTGCACCGCATCGGCGTGGTGTCCGCCGCTGGCTACGGCCTGGTCGAGATCCGCCGCCCCGACAGCAACCTCGCCGTGGGCTCGCTCCAGACCTTCCTCGACCGCTTCATGGAGGACGGTGGGGCTTCGCAGATCGACTACGTCCACGGCGCTGGCCCGGTCGAGACCCTGGGCCGCAAGCCTGGCAACCTGGGCTTTTACCTACCCGCCATGGACAAGCAGGAGCTGTTCAAGTCGGTGATCCTGGACGGGGCCCTGCCCCGCAAAACCTTCTCCATGGGCGAGGCCCAAGAGAAGCGCTTCTACGTCGAGTGCCGCAAGTTGTAGCCGAGGGGGGCTCCGGGCGTCGCGTCGCTCCTTCCTCTGCCCCCAAACCCCCGCGTGATTCGACGATGGGGGCTCCGGCTCCGGGCGTCGCTCCGCTCCTCTGCCCCCAAAACCCCCGCAAGGGTCTGTCCGTGACGAACTTGATGGGTTTGCAACAACCTCTCGACCGCTACGTCACCAGCGATGCGGCGGATCAGTCGGACACAGGACACGCCGTGCCGAGCTCGGCGGGAGCGGGCACGACGGCTGTGCCCTCGGCCAAGAACGAGGCGAAGAAGCAGCCGTACTGGTACTTGACCTCGTCGAGCTGCGCGAAGACGGCGTGGGG
>CAYTYV010000517.1:0-4605 GCA_964441055.1 uncultured Polyangiaceae bacterium
GTGCAGCGTACCGCCCGGGCGACGGGCACCCTGGGGGGTGGCGGGGCTCTGCGGCATGCTCGCGCTGGTGGCCGCTGTCAGCGCTCGGCGCGCTCAACGGAGGCGGTCATGACCGGACGCGGATCCATCGCACTGCTCGCCATCGCCATGGTGGGCGGACTGTTCAGCCACGCGGCCTGCTCGCTCGAGGCCTATTGTTTCAACTGCGGCGAGGGCGCCGCGGGGGCGGGCACGGGCGGCACGGGCGTTGGCGGCTCCACGGGCGGCTCGGGGCCTACCGAATGCGTCCTCCAGAGCGATTGCGGCGACCTGGCATGCTGCGAGGGCTTGTGCGTCGACGTGCAGACCGACGGAAACAACTGCGGCGAGTGCGGCTGGACCTGTCGGACACCCCCGCCCGACACGGTCGAGTGCGTCGAAGGACAATGCGTGCTCACCTGCTTTTCGGGCTTGGTGGACTGCAACCAGCTCATGACCGACGGCTGCGAGGCCAACTTGAGCTCCGACCAGTACAACTGCGGCGAATGCGGCAATATCTGCTTGCTCCCGCACGCCACCAGCGAATGCATCGAGGGCGCCTGCCTGATGGAGTGCGACCCCGGCTTCGACAACTGCAACGGCGAGCTGGACGACGGTTGCGAGACCGATCTGGCCAACGATCCCGACCACTGCGGCGATTGCGAGACGATCTGCGAGACCCCCCCGAACCGCGAGGCGAGCTGCTCGCTGGCGGAATGCGACATCGGCGATTGCCTGAGCGGCTACGGCGACTGCAACGGGCTGGAGGCCGACGGCTGCGAGATCGAGCTGATGACCGATGCCGAGCACTGCGGCCAGTGCGACGAGGCCTGCGAGCCCTTGCCGCACGCCGACGTGGCTTGCGAAAGCGGCGCCTGCGTCGTGGGCACCTGCGATCCGGACTGGGACGACTGCGACAACTCGGTCTGGAGCGGCTGCGAGACCTATCTGCCCACCAACGTCCACCACTGCGGCAGCTGCGGCAACGCCTGCCAGCCCGTCGACAACGGCGATCCGGCCTGCGTGGATGGCGACTGCGTGCTCGGCGAGTGCGATCCGGGCTACGACAGCTGCGACGGCAACCCCGACACTGGCTGCGAGACCAATCTGGCCAACACGGTGACCGACTGCGGGACCTGCGACTACGCCTGCCCGCCCGTCGAGAACGGCGCGCCCGCGTGCGTCAACTTCGTCTGCGAGATCGGCTCCTGCAACTCGGACTACGATGACTGCTACGGCGGCATGGCCGACGGCTGCGAGACCAACATCACCACCGACGTTGACCACTGCGGCGGCTGCGGCGACCCCTGCGACGAGGTGGACCACGGCACCCGCGCCTGCGATGGCGGCAGCTGCGAGATCGGCTCCTGCGACGAGGGCTATGCCGACTGCAACAGCACGCTGTCCGACGGCTGCGAGGCGCACATCGACAGCGACCCGACCCAGTGCGGCCCGAGCTGCAGCTCCTGCCCGATCCCGGACAATGCCGAGCCGGCCTGCGTAGAGGGCGTATGCGGGCTCGGGGCCTGCAATGACGGCTACGCCAACTGCGATGGCGACCCCGATACCGGTTGCGAGACGCCCACCAACACCGATCCCGATAACTGCGGCGGCTGCGACATCAAGTGCGGCTCGGGCTCCTGTGTGAGCGGCGCCTGCGCATGCGATACCGACGTGCTGCTCATCGCCGACGACAGCCCCACGGGCAGCGCGGTGCTCGCGAGCGCCATCACCGATGCTGGCTACACGGTCACCCAAACCGCGGTTCCCTCGTGGCAGTACAACGGCACCAATCCGTCGCCTGCGGGCTTCGGCTCGGTGGTGCTCCTGGCGGGAGGTCCGGACCCCACGTCGTATTCGAACGACATGCCCGCTGGCGGCCAGAGCGCCCTGCTGTCCTACGTCAACACCGACGGCAACGGCCTGGTGGTGACCGAATGGGCGGCCTTCCAGGTCGCCTCGGGACGCTGGGCCACGCTGGAGCCGCTGGTGCTGCTCAACCGCACTGCAGCCTACAGCGGACAGGTGACCTACGAGGTTGACGCGGCCTTTGCCGACCATCAGATCTGGGACGGCCTGAGCGCGTCGTTTATCTTTGCCTCCACCTCGAACGTCGGCAGCGCCAAGGTCGCGCCCCACGTGGTGCGGATGGCGGGAAGCCCGCAAGCGCTGGATGCGGTCGTCATCCGGGACGCGCCCGTGGGTCGCGTGGTCCACATCGCCCACGCGGGCAACTACGCCCCCAACGGCTGGGCCAACACCAACGTCCAGACGCTGGTCGCCAACGCGGTCGGTTGGGTGGCGCGCTGCCCTCCGTAGACGGCCCGCGGCCGGGCTACCCGGGCGAGCCCGTACCGCAGGCGCGATTTTCCATCGAACCCTCGGTGGCGTCGCGGTATGACCGAGCCGTGGCTCCTGTTTCTCGTTGCGCGCGGCGTCTTCGGGCGCCCGCACCCATCGAAGCTGCCCCCCGTATTGCAGGAGTCCGAGCTGACGGCCGCACCATCAGCGGGGGCTGCGCGTAGATCTCGGAGCGATCATGTCCCCTCGAGCCCGAACCGCGTTGTTGAGCTGCCCCCTGATCCTGTTCACCGTCTTCCTGTCCGCCCGCGGCCATGCGCAGGCCGCCCAAGACGGCGAGTTCTCGGTACAGCGCTTCGAGCCCAGCCCTGGCCCGCGCAACTACCTGAGCGTGGTCGGCGGCCGCACGGCAGGCGAGTGGGCTTGGAGCGCGGGGATGCTATTCGACTACGCCCATAACCCCTTCGTGCTGCGCTCCTGCCTGTCGGCCACGGACTGCGACGCGTCGAACGCCGTGCGAAAAGACGACGTCCACGTCGTGGAAAACATGTTCACCTGGAACGTCATGGGCTCGCTGACGCCGATCCCGAGGCTGCAAATCGGCCTGCGCGCTCCCGTGGTCTTGGTGATGGGCGACGGCGTGGATGTGAACACCGGAGGCCCAGACCCCGACGGGCTCTCGGCGGTGTCGGCTGGCGACCCAGCCCTGGAGGGTAAGGTTCGCATCTTTGGAGAGTACGATGATCCCGTGGTGCTGGCCGCGGCCTTGGACGTGAAGGCTCCGCTCGGGCACACCATCGCCGAGAACAGCTACATCGGCGACGCCTCGCCCGTGGTGGTGGGGCTGCGCGGCATCTTCGATGGCAAGTTCGGCCCCTTCTTGGTGGCCGCCAACCTAAAGGGCGTCTACCGGAAAGAGGCCACGCTGGGCTCGGCCAGCCTCGGCCCGGAGTTCCGCTACGGGGCCTCTGCGGGCGCGCAGCCCCTCGATGAGCTGGTGGTGTTCGCCGAGGGCTTTGGCGCCACCAAGTTCAGCGGCCAGGCTGGCACCAACTCGCTCGAGGTGCTGGTCGGCGCCCACTACACGCTGCCGGACATCGGCCTGGTGCTGACCGCTGGCGGTGGACCGGGCGTGCTCCAGGGCATCGGCGTTCCGCTGGCGCGCGGGGTGATCGGCCTGACCTATGTCGCCGAGGAGCTCACCCCCAGCGAGGACGATGGCGAGAGCGATCCCGGCGCCGACGACGACCACGACTCCATCCCCAACGACATGGACCTGTGTCCGTCCGAGCCCGAGAACGTCAACGGCTACAAGGATGCCGATGGCTGTCCCGATCAGTTCGCCGACCAGGACAAGGACGGCATCGGCGACGACGAGGACAAATGCCCCAAGGAGGCTGGCAAGCTGCGCACGCCAACCCATCTCGGCTGCCCGGACAGCGACGGCGACGGCGTGGCCGACAAGGCCGACAAGTGCAAGGACCAGGCCGAGGACACCGATGGCTTCGAGGACACCGACGGCTGCCCCGATCCGGACAACGACGGCGACGGCGTCGAGGACAGCATGGACGAGTGCGCGGACGCCCCGGAGATCATGAACGGCGTCAAGGACACCGACGGCTGTCCCGACGAGGCGCCCGATGCCGATGGCGACGGCATCGCCGACGACAAGGACGAATGCGTGGACCAAGCCGAGATCCTCAACGGCGCCAAGGACGAGGACGGCTGCCCCGACTTCATCGCTCCGGCGCTCGCCGAGGTGACCACGGACACGGTGGCCCTGAAGCGGGAGATCAAGTTCGCCGCAGCGGCGGTCGCCGACGAGCCCAGCAAGCGCGCCTTGGATGCCCTGGCCGCGGGCTTGAACAACCATCAGGAGATCCTGCTGGTCCAGGTCACGGTCACCACGACCGCGGCCGAGAAGCCCTTCGGGCCCAAGCGGGCCGAGGCCGTGGCCAATCACCTGGTCGCCAAGGGAGTCAAAAAGAGTCGGCTCCAGACCAAGGGGGCCGTGGGCGAGAAGACCGGCGTGAGCTTCGAGGTGCTCTGGTCCACTCGAAAGCCGAAGCGTTAGCGGCGTTCGCCAGTCGCCCGTTGCGCCCCTCGCCGCGCCCCAGACAACGGTGAGGGCACGGCGAGGGGCGCAACGGGCGGGATCTGCTTGTCGCTTGGATTTATTTTACGATGGGGGCTCCGGTCGTCGCCGCGCTCCTCCCTCTGCCCCCATACCCCCGCGGCGGCGTTCGCCAGGCTTGAGCTTCGCCATTATCCAGCGGGCGGATCGGT
>CAYTYV010000518.1:0-4581 GCA_964441055.1 uncultured Polyangiaceae bacterium
GTTTGGGGGCAGAGGAAGGAGCGAAGCGACGACCGGAGCCCCCATCGTCAAAACACCGCGCCGACCTCGACGGCGATGGTCCACTGGGTGCCGACCTCGTCGTTGCCCTCGGTGCGCTCGTCGTTCGAAAAGGGGTTGACGGTCAGGGTACGCCCGCCCGTGGGATCGCTGGGGTCGGGGATGGTCGATTCCACGTCGTTGTTGGCGTCGACCACAGGCACCACGTCCGTGAGCACGTGCAGCCCCAGGTGGACCATCTGGTAGCGCACCGAGGAGCCGAAGTGGATCCGATGGCGGTTGATCTCGATGGCGTCGAACACCACCGTGTTGTTGAAGTCGGCGCTCGAGCCCGTACAGGTCGGCTGCCCGTCGTAGAACTCCTCGCCAGCATCGGGCGTGGCAGGCGTGTTGTCGCCCTGGTAGCCGCACAGGCCAACGGCGTCGGTGTTGGGCGTCAGATCCACCAGGCCCGAGTCGCCCCAGATGTGCAGCCACTGGTAGCCGACGTGGGGCTCGATCACCACGGTTCCCGCGATGGGGATGGGCTTGGACAGCTGCGCGTCGACCGAGGCGACGGTGATGCGCATCTCCGAGGTACCGGTCATGGTGCGGACTCCGCCGCCCGCGCCCAGGTCGGGGAAGTAGCCGGGGATGTCGGCGCGAAAGCCCTCGAACAGCGCGAGGCGCACATCGGCGCCGCCCGAGATCATGCTGGTGTTGGCCAGGTGCCCGAAGATGCCGCTGAGCTCCAGGCCGAAGGGGAAGCCCTTGGTCATCTTGATGGAGTACAGCTGCAGCACGTCGTCCGGGTTGATGTTGCTCACCGACGACTTGTTGGTGGACTCGTCGGGTGGGCCCTGGGTGCCCTGCTGCCAGTAGTGGGCTTCGGGGTCGATGGTGGTGTAGGCCATCTCCAGCGACACCTTGAAGCCCCCGAAGCCGGTCGTGCGGGCGCCGTGCATGGCCGTGGGGGCCAGGGCAGCTCCGTACTGCGCGACCAGCTTGGCAAAGGCCGGGTCGTTGGTCTGGCACCGCAGAAAGCCCGATCGCGGGTCGTAGAACTCGCCCTGCCCATCCGATGCTCGACCGGTACGACAGCTCTCGTCGACCACCAGCCGAGCCAGGGCTGGGTCCATGCTATCCGCCGCAGCCGGACGGGCCGAGGCAGAGGCCGCGAGCGCGACGGCCGCAGCGGGCAACAGACGGGTGGCACGGATCATCGGACTAGGGTCCGCTGAGGCTAGGGTTGGACTCTCACCAGGTCAAGCATCGCGAGCGCCGATCGTCCCGCTCGTCGCCCCTTGAGGCAAGGCGATGGGCGCGAGGCTCGAGTGGCGAACGCCGTCGAGGCTTTACAGGGCCCGCGCGCAGCCCCATACCGTGGCCCGTGGACAAAGACGGGCTTCCACGGCTACGGGCTGCTCCCCTTCGACGCCCGCCTCGCGTCGTGCTGCTCGAGCCGGAGATCCCGCAGAACACGGGCAACATCGCGCGCTTGACTGCGGCCCTGCAGTGCCCGCTGCACCTGGTGGGGCAGTTGGGCTTTCGCATCGACGAGCGGGCGGTGCGGCGGGCAGGGCTCGACTACTGGCCGCTGGTGCAGCTCGAGCAGCACCCCGACCTCGAGCACTTCGTCGCGGCGCAGCCCGAGGCAGGGCTGAAGCTGTTCAGCGCGGTGGCCAGCCGAAGCTTCCTCGAGGCGGACTTCCGTCCTGGCGACGCCCTGGTGTTCGGTCGGGAGAGCGTCGGGCTGCCCGGCGAGCTGCTCGAGGCCTACCCCGACCGCACCTTCGGGATCCCCACCATCGGCGCGGTTCGCTCGCTCAACCTGGCCAACGCCGTCAGCATCGTGCTGTATGAGGCCTGTCGTCAGCTAGGTGCTTTTGACCAAACCTCCCTCGCGGTCTGAGTCGTGCGCAGTTTCCCGCTGCGTGCGGCGTTGCTACCGTGTTGAGCACTGGCTCCCGGAGACCGCGACATGACAGGGCGTTCGCCAAAGCAGCTCGTCCCCCATCACCGGGCCCGCTTGCGGGGCGCCCGCCGCGTTGGCTGGGCGGTCGCGTTGGCGGCGGTGTTGCTCGGTTGCAGCCGAGAGCCCGCCGACGCTACCCCCGACGGCGCCGTCCGGCAGTTCGTCGAGCGCATGCGCGTCTTCGACGGCAAGAGCGATGAGGCCGAGGTGCTGTTCGAGATGCTCTCCGAGCGAGCCAAGAAGAACCTGCGAGCGCGAGCAGAACGCTACAGCGCTGCCAGCGGCCGCACCATCGCTCCCTCGGCCATGCTGGTTCCATCGCGCATGGTGCTGCGCTTCGAGCCCCAGAGCTACCAGGCGCAGGTGGTCGGCAAGTATGCCATGGTGGAGGTCGCCAGCGTGGACCCCAGCCTCCGCGCGTCGATCCCCTGCGTCTTCGAGGAGGGCCGCTGGCGCGTCGATTTGGTGCTGCCCGAGCTGGAGCCGCTGCGCATGGGCCCGGGCCGCGAGCCGTGAGCCGCGTCCTCCCTAGCCTCGGACTGGCCGCGACGGCTGTGAAACGCGCTGTCAGTTGGTGAAGAAGATGGACTCGATCTCCGACTTGACGTCCTCTTCGGTTTGGTTGCGCGCGATGGCGATCTCTTTGACGATGAGGCCTCGGGCGGTATCCAGCATGCGCCGCTCGCCAAAGGACAGCTGCTTGTCGGTCTTGAGCCGATACAGATCGCGCAGCACCTCGGCCACGTCGTAGATGGAGCCCGTCTTGATCTTGTCCATGAACCCGCGATAGCGGCGATTCCAGGTCTGGTTGTCGAACGCGATGGTCCGCTCTCGCAGGATGTCGAAGATCTCTTGGATCTCCTGCTCGGAGATAACCTGCCGCAGACCGACCGCGTTGGCGTTTCGGACCGGCACCATGATCTTCCGGTCCGTGTCGAGGATCCTGAGCACGTAGAAGTGTTGGCGGCTGCCAGCGATGTCCTTTTCCTCGATGTCGACGACTTCGGCGACTCCCTGGGCGGGATACACGGCCTTGTCACCAACCTTGAACTCGATCTGCGAGGGCTGCATGAGCAGTTTCTCCTTAGTGGTTGCCGAGACGAGATGTGTACGGCGGCAATGACGGGCGAGCCGGACGCAACACACAACCCCCCAGAAGCACCGCTGATTCCCGAAAGAAACTACCCCTTCGCGGGAGCGCCGTTGGCCTGGTCACAGCCCAACGGGATGATTTCGAGCGTCAACGTGAAACCATAGTAGGTTGCGCTGTACGGCGTCAGGCTTGGATTCGTACACTCCGCGCCAGACGGCGCGCACCATAGTGAATGGATTACACGTTGTCAAGCCACTTCGTCGGCGCGGCTACTTGATGAGCGACTTGAGATCGAGCATCTCCTCGACGTCTGGCACGACGATGAGCTCGCATCGGCGGTTGGCCTGCATGTGCTCTGGCGTGTCGTTGGGCTCGACCGGGTCGGTGGCGCCGTAGCCTGCCGCGCTCCAATGGTTGGGGTCGAGCCCGCCGCCGCCGTCCTCCACGGGCTTGACGAGATAGGCCAGCACCTCGCGCGCGCGCATGACGCTGAGCCCCCAGTTGTCCTTGAACGTTCCGCCCCAGCGCATGGGTCGGCTGTCGGTGTGTCCAGCCACCTGGAAGTGACGCTTGTTGAGCGCCGCGTCCTTGCGGATCACCGCGGCCACCTCCAACAGGATATCCTCGCCTTCTTTGCGCAGCGTCTCGCGTCCGGTGTCGAACAGCACATCGCCGGGCAGTTGGATCACCAGGCGGTTCTTGCGCACCGTGACCTTGAGGCCGTACTCCGTCAGCCCCTCCAGCTTGGCCCTGAGCGCCTCGAAGCGCTTGCGGATTTGCTCGAACTGCGCCGCGCGCTTCTTGTACTCCTCGAGCGCGCGCGCCTTTTCCTCGATGTCCTTGCTGAGGGTGGCGATGTCCAGCCCCGCGTCCTTGAGCTGCTGCTTGAGCTGCTCGATGCGAGCCTGTGCTTCGTCGAGCTCGCGCTTGGCCTGCTGGCTTTGCGCCTGCTCGGCAGAGAGCTGCTGCTGCAGGTTCTCGATCTCGCGTAGCCGGGCGCGCATCTCCTCCTCGGAGTAGCCGCAGCCGCTCAGCATCACGAGCGCCAGCAGCGCCCCCGCCACCAGCCGCCATCCAGACCTCGCTACGCTACCCGTCATGGCTCGCCTCCTCGGGGGGCTATCCCCCGCGAAATGCCCATCAATCGGCGCCCAAACTAGTCGGGAACGCCGACCGCCACAAGAGTCGGTGCCCAAGGCACAACCGGACACTGGAGTCAAGACAAAAAAGCGGCCCGCTCCGCGGTCGCGCTGTCGACAGACATATGTTGGGACAAACGTCAAGCGAAAAAGTAACGATCTCTCCAGCGTGCTGCGAGCAATGGCGGAGCCGATCATCACAGCTGCGCTGCCAAACGAGCCCGGCCCACGCCTCTTCGGGCGAGCCGAAGGGCGTCCAGCGACCCTAGCGCGAGGGCAAGCCGCTGCGATTTCGGGCACTACGATTACACTTGACGCGGTACCATAGATGGCACTATACGTCGTGCAACATCTGGTGCCCCGCGGCCATGTAACGT
>CAYTYV010000519.1:0-4577 GCA_964441055.1 uncultured Polyangiaceae bacterium
GTAGTCTGCGCAGGGGATCCGCCGAGTGGTGCGGTCACGCTAACGCCCACCACGGCGGGGATTGTATGCCAAGGCTCCCAGATCCGACTGTCCCAGCGGGGCATCAATGTCGAGAGCGCGAATGGTCAGACCATCAGCATGAAGTCGGGCCGCACCACCGTCAACGACGTCCTTACTATTCTAGCACCGCCACCACCACCACCACCGCCGGCGCCGGTTCCACCGCCGCCAACGTCGCAGGACGACTTCTCGCAGTGGGCGGACTAGACGTGAAAACCTCGCAACCGTTCAGCGATTCGCGCGGCTGCGCCACGGCCCGAGATGGCGTATAACTAGCGTTGCCTTACGTGGGTTTGGTTCGGTTGGGGAGTGAGAGGCTTCGAGACACCGAGACCGGCCCACCTAATGGTGATCTGATTCCCGTCGTTCGCCCCCCCCCTCGCCGCCCTCAGGGGTTGACCAGCACCTTCATCTGCGAGGGCACCACCTGCACGCCGGTCGGGAGGTTGGGGTTGCTGCCGTTGTGGGCGGTCGTGGCCGTGGCGAAGACCACCTTCTTGCCCTTGGCGATGACCTTGCTGCTGTACTGCTTGAAGGTCACCTGATCCATGTTCTTGCCCGAGACCACGCCGCCGGCCGTGCCGGCCTCGTCGCCCTGGCTGTTGGGCAGCTTGGAGCTCTCCACCACCACCTCCTTGCTCTCGACGAGCACCTTGTCGATGACGCCGTCGGCCGTGGTGAGCTGGCCCGTGTTGGGATAGGGAATGGGAATGGGGCCGGCCGGCGACGGGGTCTTGCACACGTCGGGAAAGCCCAGCGCGAGGCCGGCGGCTTTGGTGGAGGCGGGCATGGGCATGGCGGCGGCTCTCCTCGGCGGTTGGCAGCTCAGCCCTGGCCGGCGCGGAAGTCCTCGGCCCGGGCCAGCTCCTCGTCGGTAGGCTTGGTGGCGGTGAGATCGGCGCCGCGCAAGATGGCGTCCCGGCGGCGCAGGCGGTGCAGGTTGGCGCCGTGCAGCTTGGCCTCGCTGAGATCGGCGCGATCGAAGACGGCGTGCGAGAGATCGCCATAGACGAGGCTCGCGCGGCACAGGCTGGCCTCGCTCAGGTCGGCCTGGGCGAAGCGGGCGCGGTCCAGGATGGCGCCGTCGAGCCGGGCGCCCTTCATGCTCGCCTCCTCGAAGCAGGCATCGTCGAGCTGGGCCCCGCGTAGATCTGCACCGTCGAGGCGGGCCCCGCGGAAGTTTGCCGCGGGCGCGCGCAGGCCGGCGAGCTTGGCGCCGCAAAGCTCGGCGCCCGCGAGGTTGACCTGGGGCGCGTTTACCTCGGCCAGGTTGGCGCCGCCGAGATCGGCTTGGCTGAGCATGCAGTCGCCGAGCTCGCAGCCGCGAAAGTCCTGGCCGGCGGCGCGGACCTCGATGAGCAGCGCCTTTTGAAGCGAGGCCCCGTCGAGCACGACGCCGCTCAGATCCGCGCCGATGAGCTGCGCAGCGCCCAGGTCGGCCTGGCCGAGGTCGGCGCCCTCGAGCTCGGCCTCGCCCAGGTAAGCGTGGGCGAGCTTCGCCCCTCGGAGCTTGGCGCCTGACAGATCCGCGCCGCCTAGCTGAGCCCGCTCGAGCCGTGCTTCGGACAGGTCGCAGCCCCGGAGCTCGGCCTGGCCCAGCTCGGCGTCGCTGAGATCGGTCTGGACCAGGGAGGCGTCCTGCAGCACGGCTCCGCGCAGATCCGCGCCCGCTAGCACCAGGCCAGCCAGGCTGGTCGAGCCGAAGCGCACGGCCACAAACCGCGCGCCCCCGAGCTCGGCACCGGACAGATCCACCGCCGACAGATCGGCCTCCTGGAAGTTGGCGTCGGTCAGCCGGGCGCCGGCCAGGCTGGCCGCCTGCAGATCCGCCCGGCCGAGATCGGCGCCCTCGAGGCCGGCGCCGGTCAGGTCGGCCGCGCGGAGGTTGGCGCCCTCGAGGCGGCTCTTTCCGAGCTGCGCCTCGCGCAGGCTGGCGTGCTCCAGGGTGGCGGCGGACAGATCCGCGCCGCGCAGATCCACGCCGTCGAGCTGGGCGCGCGGCAGCATGGCGCCGCGCAGGTTGGTGCGGGCGAGCGCCGTGCCGCGCAGATCCAGCTCGTCCAGCCTGGCGCCGCTCAGATCGGCGTCCGTGGCATCCCGGGGCGCGCCGTGCGCGCGGAAGTCGAACTGGCGCAGGGTGGCCTCGGCCAGGCACGTCTCGCCGAGATCGGCGCTGCCCGCCGCCGCTGTGCAAAGGTCCACCCGGCGGAGTGAGGCGCCCCGCAAGACCGCGCCGCTCAGATCCGTCTCGCCCAAGATGGCGCCGTCGAGCTTGGCCTTGCCGAGCCGCGCATCGGCCAGGCAGGCGTGGTCCAGCACGGCGCTGCTCAGGTCCGCTTCTTCGGCGTCCAACCCCGTCAGATCGGCACCCGAGAGCATGGCGCCGCTCAGCCGCGCCCCGGTCCAGCGAAGGCCAGCGAGCTTGGCCTGACTCAATACGGCGCTCGCAAAGCTCGCGCCGTCCAGGGTGCAGTCGGCGGCGATGCGCACCTCGATGCAGCCGCAGCCGTCAAAGCAGGCCTCCGACAGATCGGTCTTGTCGAAGCGGGCCTCGGCGAAGTTGCAGCGCTTGAAGGTCGCGCCGCGCAGGGTGCAGCGAAGCCAGCTCGTCCCGGCCAGGAACAGGTCCTCGCCTTCGAAGCCGCTCAGATCCACGCCCTCGATGTGCTCGTTGGGCAGGATGCCCTCCTTTTCGGCCAGCAGGGCCTCGAGCTCGGCACGGCTGCGGATCATGGCTCGGCTCCAAGCTGCGTCTGGGTGGTGATGGCACGCTCGAGGTCAGCACCGTCGAGCTTGGCGCGCCAGGCCGCCGCGCCGTGAAGGTTCGCCCCCCGCAGATCGGCCTCGCGCAGATCCGCCCCGTCGAGCTGGGCCATGAGCAGGTTCGCTTGCGCAAATGAGGCCTTGGCGAGCCTGGCCTCGGACAAGCGGCCCTGCGCGATGTCCGCCGCTGCGAAGACGACGCCCGTGCAGCGCGCGCGCACGAAGCTCGCCTCGGGCATGATGCTCGAGTGGAAGCTGGCCCCGTCGAGCTCGGCGCCCTCCCACACCGACGAGGACGCGCGCACCTTGTCGAAGCTGGCTCCGGGCAGGGCCACGCCGTCGGCGCGCGCCTCGTCCAGCACGGCGCCGTCGAAGCGGACGCGGAGTCCTCGGGCGTCGTAGAGCTGGATCTCCGGGGCATAGGCCTGGGCAAAGCTGACGTCGTCGAGCTCGGCCCCCATGAAGTCGGCGAGCGGCAGCCGCGCCCGGTCGAAGCGTGCGCCGCAGAGCTTGGCGCCGCCCCAGATGCTGCGCGAGCAGCTCGCCTGCCGGAAGCTCGCCTCGTCGGCCTGTGCGCCGCTGAGATCAGCGCCATCGAGCACAGCACGATCGAGCTTGGCCTGGACCAGCACGGCGCGGTCGGCCGCCACCCCCTCGAGCCGCGCGCCTTCGAGCGAGGCCTCGCTGAGATCGCAGGCGCTGAGCACCGCGCCGGACAGATCGGCGCCGTCCAGCTTGGCGCGGCAGAGCTGCGCGTCCTTGAGAATCGCCTCCACCAGCGAGCAGCCGGATAGGTCCAGGTCGGACAGATCCGCGCCGCTGAGATCCATCCGGTCGAGCGGCTCTCGGGCGGCTGCACGCGCCTCGACCTGCTCGCGCAGCGATGGCTCGGCCGGCTCTTGTTGGTCGTCACCCGCGGCATCCTCGGCCGGCTCGGCAGCCTCGTCCGCCTCCTCCTCTGGCTCCTCGGCCTGGCCGCTCAGCGCGCCGATCATGACGTCGATCTGCTCGTCCGTGGCCCCGCCCGCCCGCATCTTCTCGGCCAGGGCCTCGAGCTCGGCCGGCGAGGGGGTCTGCGGCGGCGGCGGATCGGGCGGATCGGCCATCAGCCGGGCCATCTCGGGCACCTTGGCCTCCAGCCCGGCAAAGGCCGGCTTGCTCCGCCAGTCCGGCGCCATCTGGTCGAGCTGGGCTAGCAGGGCTTCCTGCATCTCGGCCGTGCGCTCCTCGAGGGTCTGCGGCTCGGCCGGGGGCTCGGCCGCGGGCTCGACCGGCGGGTCCTTTCCCTGCTCGTCGGCGTCGGGCTCGTCGCCGGGCTCGTCCTTTGGCGGCTCGACGTCGTTGGCAGCGCGCGTGGCTTGCTCGGGGCCTTCCGCCACCGGCTCGAGCGGGGTCAGCACGGCCGCCAGCGCCGCGTCGATCGCCTCGAGGCTGGCGCGCTCCTCGCCCAAGGCCCGGTGGGTCACGAACAGGCCCCCGATCTCGGAGGCCGCGTGGTCGCTCACCTCCAGCGCGCCGCGCCACACCAGGTGGAGCCGGAGCTGGTCGGTGTCGAACACCGCCGTGTCCAGGTTGAGCGGGATCTCGCTGAGCGCGCCGCCTGCCTCGGCCGTATGCTTGGCAAAGCAGCGCGGCACCAGTCCGGGCAGCGCACCCTGGATCACCGCGCGCTCGGGGTGCACCCCGGCGAGCTCGAACGGCTCGTCGCCCCACAGGTAGTGGAGCTGCTGGCAGACCGGGGCAGCCTGGAAGAA
>CAYTYV010000520.1:0-4573 GCA_964441055.1 uncultured Polyangiaceae bacterium
CCAGTGTGTGCGGGCCATCGCGGTGGACTGCACGGTCAACGCGCTCGTCACGGGTTGATTCTTCGGCACGGTCAACTTCGGCGGCGACGACCTCGTGAGCGCGGGAAGCGGTGACATCTTCCTGGCCAAGCTCGCCCGCTAACAGCAAGCCCCCAGCCCTACGCGCGCGAGCAAGCGCCGCGGCCCCTCCCTCGCCCTCCTGCTCGAACCCGCCCACACCCGCACCACGCCCGCACACGGCGAAAGCCCAGCCCCCGCTCCGGGGTTCGCGCGCGCAGGCGGAGGCGGGAAGGAGCCGTGTCTGAGCCTGCGCCTTTCCCTTCCTCCACTGTGGGTCCAGCGCTCCCACGATCGTCTGCGGAATGGCGCAGGCGAGTTCGGAAGGGGCCCGCCTCCGCCGAGCACGAGAGCCCCGGAGCGGGGGCAGCTCATGCTCCAACGGCAACTCCGAAAAGCGCCCCCAGCACCACGGGCAACTTAGAAAAGCTCAAGGCTACCCTCTTTTTCGCGCAACACGCGCAGCTGCCGCGTCGACCTAGGGTCGTGTGCACTCGCTACCTGTCTCCCCGATCCGCGGGCTACCCCTTTGCGCTGCTGGATGTGGCCAAGCTGGCGCGCTGCCCCCGCCTTGCCGCCGAGAGCCCGCCAGGGATCTACCTCCGCGGCGAGCTGCCCGACGCCGTGGGCATTGCGGTGGTGGGCACCCGACGCCCCTCGCCCGAAGCCGTGGACTTCTGCCGCGATCTGGTGCTCGGCCTGGCCGAAAGGGGCTGTGCCATCTGGTCGGGCGGCGCCAGGGGGCTCGACCGCGCCGCCCACGAGGCCGCCTTGGAGGCTGGCGCGCCAACGGTGGTAGTCGCTCCCAGCAGTCTCGGCTGCCCCTACCCGGCCGAGCACGGCGAGCTGTACGCTCGCATCGTCCGTCAGGGAGGCGCCCTTGTGTCGCTGTGGCCCGACCCCACCGAGCCCAGCCGACCGCACTTCTTCAAGCGGAACCACGCCTTGGCGGCGCTCACCAGCGCCACCGTGGTGGTCCAGGCCCCGCATCGCTCTGGCGCTCGCAACACCGCGCGAGCTGCCCGACTGCTCGGCCGCCCGCTCGGGGTGGTACCCGATGCCCCGTGGTCACCGACGGGCGGGGGCTGCGCCGTCGAGCTGTCGCTCGGCGCCCGGGCCATTCGCAGCGCTGGAGACGTTTTCGAGATGCTCGGGCAGCAATCGCCACCCGCCGTCCGAGCCCCATCCGCCCTGGTGGACGCGCCCGCGCCCGAGCCTTCCTCCGCCTCGGAAAACGATGCGGTTGCGAAGGGAAATCAACAACAAAATCAAAATATTAGCGACCAAGATCTCAAGGTTATCCAAGCCCTCGGCGACACCCCAACTCACCTCGATGGGCTGTGTGCGGCCACGGGCCTTCCCCCCTCCACGCTGTCCCGCACGCTCTTGACCTTGACCCTACTGGACGTAGTAGTAGAGGGTCCCACCGGTCACTACCGGAGGATGCCGCGCTGATGGCCGGCGGTGCAAGCCGCGCCGAATCGCGGTCATCCGAGCCGGTGACCGCCCGAACGAGATGCGACCATGGGCTACACCCTCGTCATCGTCGAGTCCCCGGCAAAGGCGAAAACCGTCAAGAAGCACCTTGGCCCTGGCTACGACGTCCTGGCGTCCAACGGCCACGTCAAGGACCTGCCCAAGAAGCTCGGCGTCGACGTCGAGCAGCAGTTCACCGAGACCTACGAGGTCATCGAAGGCAAGGCGAAGACCATCGCCAAGCTCAAGGCGGCGGCCAAGCGGGCCGACCAGATCCTGATCGCCACCGACCCGGACCGCGAGGGAGAGGCCATCGCCTTTCACATCGCCGAGGAGCTCGGCAAGAAGCAGGGCCAGATCGGCCGGGTGGAGTTCTACGAGATCACCCGCCGCGGCATCGAGCACGGCGTTCAGCACCCCCGTCCCCTGGACGACAAGCTGTTCGACGCGCAGCGCGCCCGCCGCGTGCTCGACCGCATCGTGGGCTACGACGTCTCGGCCCTGGTCTGGTCCAAGCTGGCCTTTGGCCTGTCGGCCGGTCGAGTGCAGTCGGTGGCGCTGCGGCTAGTCGTCGACCGCGAGCGAGAGATCGAGGCCTTCGAGCCCGAGGAGTACTGGAACATCGGCACGGCGCTGACGGCTTCGGAGGGACCATCCTTCGCGGCCCGGCTGGTCAGCGCCGACGGCGAGAAGATCACCGTGCGGGACGCCGAAACGGCTGGCGGGGTGCGCGCCGATCTGGAGAGCGCCCGCTACCGCATTCGGAACGTGGCGCGACGGCTGGAAAAGCGCAGGGCCCCAGCGCCCTACACGACCTCCAAGCTCCAGCAGGATGCTTCGAACCTTTTGCACTTGCCCGCCAAGCGCACCATGCGCACCGCCCAGCAGCTCTACGAAGGGGTGGATCTGAAGAAGGAAGGCGGCCCGGTCGGGCTCATCACCTACATCCGCACCGACTCGACCCGAGTGGCGGCCGAGGCTGTGGGCGATGTCCGTCAGCACATCGACCAGAGCTTCGGGAGCAGGTCGCTGCCCGAGCGTCCCAACGTCTTCAAGAACCGCAAGAGCGCCCAGGACGCGCACGAGGCCATTCGCCCGACCGACATCTCCCTGCACCCGGACGCCATCCGCAAGCACCTCAAGGCCGACCAGTATCGGCTCTACAAGCTCATCTACAACCGCTTCGTGGCCTCGCAGATGGCGCCCGCGCTCTACGACCGCACCACCTTTGACATCGAGGCCAAGACCACCCGACCCGAGCCGCTCTACCGCGAGCTCACCCTGCGAGCGACCGGGCGGGTTCTCAAGTTCCCGGGGTGGCTGCAGGCGACCGGGGAGCAGACCCAGCTCGCGGGCGAGGGCGAGAACAACGGCGCCGTGCAACGCGAGACGAACGGTCCTGGCTCGGAGCCATCGCCAGCACCGCAGGGCGCCGAGGCCAGCCGCCTGAGCGGCAACGGCGGCAAGAACGATCTGTTGCCCGAGCTCTCGGAAGACGCCTCGCTTACCTTGGTCGCCCCTCCTGGAGTCATCACTGAGCAGAAGTTCACCCAGCCGCCTCCGCGCTTCAACGAGGGCTCGCTCGTTCGCGAGCTCGAGAAGCGGGGCATTGGACGGCCCTCCACCTATGCCGACATCATCAGCAAGGTGCAGGCGCGGGCCTACGTACAGAAGCTCGAGAGCAAGGCCTTCCAACCGACCGAGCTCGGCGGCTTCGTGGTCGACGGCCTGGTCAAGAGCGAGCTCGATTTCATGGACCCGGGCTTCACGGCCCAGATGGAAGAAGACCTGGACGAGGTTGGCACGGGCAAGCTCGGTCGGGTGGAGCTGCTCGAGCGGTTCTATCAACGGTTCCGCCAGCAGCTCGAGCAGTCCAAGAAGCGTGCCCCATGGAAGCCCGAGCCGGTCGAGACCGACCAGATCTGCGAGGAGTGCGGCGCGACCATGGTCAAGCGCTGGAGCAAGAACGGCTGGTTCCTTGGCTGCTCGGCCTATCCCAAGTGCAAGCACACCCGCGATCTGGGGGGCCGCAACGGGCCCTCGTCGGCGCCTCGAGAGACCGACATCACCTGCGACAAATGCGGCGCGCCCATGGTCGTCCGCACGGGTCGCTACGGCGAGTTCCTGTCGTGCTCGACCTACCCCAAGTGCAAGAACGCCCGGCCGATGCCGCTGGGCGTCTCCTGCCCGAGATGCGGCGGAGACCTGATCGCGATCCGTCCGCGCAAGCGCGGCAGTAGGACCTTCTACGGCTGCTCCAACTACAGCGCTGAGCAGAAGTGCGACTTCAAGCTGTGGTCCAAGCCCGTGCCCATCCCCTGCCCCAAGTGCGGTGCGGCCTTTGTCACCCAGACGCGCGGCAACCGACCCGCCTTGGTCTGCGCCACCAAGGGCTGCGGCTACCGCAAGCAGCTCGGCGAAGGCGGTGCGGCCGCGGCCGAGACCGACGGCTCGGGCGGAAAAGCGGCGCAGCAGGCGCCCGCTGCCGAGCCGTCGGAGGCATCTCCGGCCGCCGCAGCAGGCGACGTCGCGGCCGAGCCGTCTGGGCCATGACCCGAGGTGGTCGTGTCCGGGCGCGGTAGCGACGAGCCGGGCGGCGGAACGTCCGAGCTCGCCCAGGTGACCGTGGTGGGGGGCGGCTTGGCCGGCTGCGAGGCGGCGGTGCAGCTCGCTCGGCGCGGTATCCGGGTGCGGCTTTGCGACATGAAGCCCGAGCGGCGCACCGAGGCGCATTCGTCTGGCGAGCTTGGCGAGCTGGTGTGCTCGAACTCGCTTCGCGGAGCAGCGCTCCACAACGCGGTAGGCCTGCTCAAAGAGGAGCTTAGGCGCGCGGGCTCGCTCATCATGCACTGCGCCGACCAGACTCGCGTGCCCGCGGGCGGCGCTCTAGCTGTGGACCGACAGCGTTTTGCCGCCATGGTCACAAGCGTGGTCGGCTCGGAGCGGCGCATCGTCGTCGCGCGGCAAGAGCTCGAGCGCATCGGCGACGCGCGGCCTATGGTGCTCGCCACGGGTCCCTTGACAACGGAGGCCTTGGCCC
>CAYTYV010000521.1:0-4561 GCA_964441055.1 uncultured Polyangiaceae bacterium
GCTGCGGGCCGAGCGGCGAGCCCGTCGACTGCAGCGGCTTCCCCGCCGCCCGCTCCCGCTGCCGCGCCGTCCCGCCCGCCAGCCGCTGGCCCGCCTGGCGCGCTTCCGGCGCTCAGCATTCGCGAGATCGAGGCGCGCATTGCCAAGCTCCACCAGCTGATCCGCCGCAGTCATGGCGAGCTCAGCCGGCTCAGCACGCAGGTCATGTCGGGCGGCGGAAGCGACTCGCGCGTCGCCATTCGCTTCGAGAACGAGCTATCTTCCCCTTTCGAGATCACCCGCGCGCTCATCATGCTCGACGGCGCCGTCCAGTACAACAAGTCCGATCCGTCGGGCGCGTTGGCCGGGCAGCAGGCGATCCCTATTTTCTACGGTGCGGTGCCGCCAGGTGACCACACCGTCCAGGTGCTCGTCCACTTGCAGGGGCGCGGCCAGGGCGCCTTCTCGTCGCTGCGGGGATTTCGGCTGAAGATGCGCTCCAGCCACTCGTTCGCCGCGGTTGCGGGCCGAACGGTGAACCTGCGCATCATCGCCTATGAAAAGGGCGACATCCACACTCCCCTCGAGGAGCGGCCCGCCGTCCGCTACATGGAGAAGGTCAGCGGCGCTCCGCGCGAGTAGCGCCCGCCTCGGAGCGCCGAGCCGCCAGCGGCCGCGCCCGCGGCGCAACGAGCTACGGCGGTGATGCCGTCGAGGCCGTCGACGCGTCTTGCTTCGGGCGGGGTCGAGCAAGCCCGCCCATCGACCGATTCGGGCCCTGCGGGGCCTCTGGACTCGAGTCTTGGACGCCGAGCGCGCTCGCCGTTGCCCCTCCTGCGACGCGTTCCCGCTCGGGCTCGAGGGCGATCGACGACCGCGGACTGGCCGACGGCAAGCGAATATCGTGAGCCACAATTTCGGTCGAGTAGCGCTTCTGGCCGTCTTTTTCGTAGGAGGACGTGCGCAGGCGGCCCTCGACGACCACGCATCGTCCGCAGCTCAAGTACTGCGCCAGCGCCTCGCCGCGTTTGCCCCACAGCGCCACGCGGTGCCAGTCCGTGCGCTGCTGCCGGTTGCCTTCGCGATCCAAGTACGACTCGGTCGTGGCCATCCGGAAGTTCAGCACGGCTTGCCCTGCGGCGGTGTAGCGGAGCTCGGGATCGGCTCCCAAGTTGCCTACCAACAAGACCTTGTTCAACCCTTCACTCATTTTGCATGTCCTTTCTTGGCTGGTGATCGAGTGGGAGCCCGCGGCCGGGGTGGCCCGCGGGCCAATGTCGGTCAGGCCGCGGCCGCGCTCGGGCTGGTCGCAGTGTCGATGGCCGAGCGCATCGCTTCGGCGATCTCGCCCGTCGACAAGATGGCCTCGCGCGCCTTCTCGCGGCCCTGTCCGAGCTTCCGGTCTCCGAACGACAGATGCGAGCCGCTCTTGTCGACCAGGCCGAGGTTCAGTGCGCGGTCCAGTAGATCGGTGGCGGCATCGATGCCCACGCCCCAGCGGATCTCGAACTCGGCGGCTCGGAACGGCGGGGCGCACTTGTTCTTGGCCACCTTGACCCGCGTTTTGGAACCGACGGCCTGGTCACCAGTCTTGATCTGGCCGATGCGCCGCACGTCCAGGCGCACGCTGGCGTAGAACTTCAGCGCGTTGCCGCCCGTGGTGGTCTCGGGGCTGCCAAAGGTCACCCCGATTTTGTGCCGTAGCTGGTTGATGAACATCAGCGTGGTGTCGGTGCGGTGGCACAGCGAGGTGAGCTTGCGCAGCGCTTGGCTCATCAGCCGCGCTTGCAGGCCGACGTGGATGTCGCCCATGGCTCCGTCGATCTCGGCCTGCGGGGTCAGCGCCGCGACCGAGTCGACCACGATGAGGTCTACCGCCTCCGAGCGGGTCAGCAGGTCGACGATCTCGAGGGCCTGCTCGCCGCTGTCGGGTTGCGAGAGCAGAAGCTCGTCCAACCGCACGCCGATGGCGCGCGCGTAAGTTGGATCGAAGGCGTGCTCGGCGTCGATGAAGGCCGCGATGCCGCCAGCGCGCTGCGCCTCGGCGATGGCGTGGAGGCTGAGGGTAGTCTTGCCCGAGGCCTCTGGACCGAAGACCTCGACGATGCGGCCGCAGGGGTAGCCCCCTACGCCCAGGGCTTGGTTCAGGGCGAGGGAGCCCGTGCTGACGACGCGAATCGACTCGTCGGGATCCGCGTCGCCCAGGGCCATGATGGCGCCTTTGCCCAGGCGCTTCTCGACCGAGCTGACGAGGTGTTTGAGTGCTTTCGATATCTCTTGCTGCATGGCGATTCTCCGGTGTTGCGGCGTCGCTCGAGCGAGCGACGGACCAATCCAAATTTCGCGGCTAGGCGGCCGTCGCCGCCAAGGCCGAACCGCAGTGACGATCGAGCGGGCGGTTCTGCAGGGCCTCGCTCAGGTGCTCGGCCCCGACCCGCTCGCTGCCCTCGAGGTCGGCGACGGTACGGGCGATGCGCCGCACCTTGGCGTAGCCGCGGGCCGTCAGCCCCAGCCGAGCGACCGCCGTGCGCAGCAGGCACCTACCCGCGCGGTCTAGCGGAGCGATGCGGTCGAGATCGGCGAGCGACAGCGCCGCGTTGTGCTCGGCCTCGACCTCCCCTTGCCGCTGGCGATCGCTCTGGAGCTGGCGGCAGCGGGCGACCCGCGAGGCAACCCGGGCCGAGGCCTCTGCTGGGGCCGAGGATTGCAGGTGGTCGACCGTTACGGGGGGCACGGTGATCTGCAGGTCTATCCGGTCCAGCAGCGGGCCGCTCAGGCGGCTCTGGTAGGCCTTGATGCGCTCGGCGGTGCATGTGCACGGACGCAGCGGGTGGCCCAGAAATCCACACGGACAAGGGTTGACCGCGGCCACCAGCAGCGGCCCTGCGGGAAAGGTGGCCTGCGAGCGGGCTCGGCAAACGGTGATGGCGCCCGACTCGAGCGGTTGACGCAGCCCCTCGAGGACCGGCCGCGGGAACTCGAGCAGCTCGTCGAGGAACAGGCAGCCGTGATGCGCCAGCGAGATCTCTCCAGGGCGCACGGGGCAGCCGCCGCCCAAAAGCGCTGCGGCGCTGACCGTGTGGTGTGGCGCGCGAAAGGGTCGATGGCGGACGAGGCCGGAGCCCCGCGGTAGCAGCCCGGCCACCGAGTGGACGGAGGTGACCGCGATGGCCTCCTCGTCGCTCATGGGCGGCAGGATGGTCGGCAGCCGACGCGCCAGCATGGTCTTGCCCGCACCCGGGGTGCCCATCATGAGCAGGTTGTGGTTGCCCGCGGCGGCGATTTCGAGCGCCCGGCGGGCACCCTCCTGCCCGCGTACCTCGGCCAGATCGACCGATGGGCCGGGGCGAAGCTCGCGGGGCGGCGGCTCGGCCACGCTTGGCAGGAGGCGCTCGCCGCGGAGGTGCTCGATGACCTCGCCCAGGTCTCGCGCGCCATGGGAGCGGATGCGCGCTACCACGCCCGCCTCGGCGCGGTTTTCCGCGGGCACGATGGCGCTCGAATGACCCTGGGCCGCGGCGCCCAGCAGCGCGGGCAGGACGCCGCGGATCGGACGCAGCTCGCCGCCGAGCGACAGCTCGCCCAGCAGAATGACGTCGCCGAGCGACTCGATCGGCACTTCGGCGCGGGCGGCCAAGATGGCCACGGCAATGGCCAGGTCAAAGCCGCTGCCAGTCTTGCGCAGGTCGGCCGGGGCGAGGTTGACGGTGACGACCAGCTCGCTCAGGTGCACGTCGAACAGGCTGAGGGCAGCGCGCACCCGCGCGTAGCTCTCGCGCACGCTGGCCTCGGGCAGGCCGACCAGGCGAAACGAGGACACGCCGCGACCCGAGTCCACCTCCACGCGAACCCGATGGGCCTCGAGACCGGTCAGCGCAACGGAAAGGGCGGTGGCTTGCACGCCCTGGGCCAATGCGAGCGCCGTGCCATTTCCAAGTAGCCGGAATGACGAGCACGCGGCCGCCGCCTGCCTGGCGGATTGGCGGAGCCGCCTGGCGGCCGCCAGCCCAGGGTCCCGCAAAGTCGCTGGCCGAGGGCTTCGTCTGAGGCCTTGGCCGCCAGCCCCTGCGCTGCGCCCCCCGGGGGTCGGTGGCGTCCGGCCCGTTCTGCGATATGGTGCCCGTGTGTCGCCCGCTGCCGAGCGCAACGCCCCGCCGCCCACGGACGGGCCACTCGAGCTCCGCTCGGCCGCCCTGGCCGATCCACTGCCCGGCTTCGGCCGCTTGGTGGCCCTGGCCGTGGCCGTCACGGCCTGCGTGAACGCCTACGGGCTGTGGGCGTGGTGGTTCGGCGGCGGCAACTTGTTTCGCTTCGTGCGGCTCAGCTACGACGCGACCACCTTGGCGCTGCCTGCCGTCCTGCTCGCGCTCTGCGGGTATGGGCTCTGGCGCTGGCGTCGGGGCAGGCACTTTGCCGCGGTGCTCAAGCGTCCGCTCTTCTGGCTGGCCGCTGCCCTCGGGCTGCTCGCCGTGCGCGTCTATGCCACGCACATCGAGCCTGCTCGGCTGCAGGTTCGGACGGAGAAGCTCTCGACCGACGCCTTTGGCCAGCCCGTGCGGCTGCTGCACATCTCGGACATCCA